>DATEKC010000187.1:0-13456 GCA_035277665.1 Terriglobia bacterium | reverse complement strand
AGAAGACTTCTTGCGGGAAGCCTCCTGCGTCTTGACTGAAAACATCGACAAACCCTGAAACAACACACGATCATGCCGGCATCACACCTGGCAGGCAAGAAAGCTCACAGCTCAGGAGGCTGGTACACCTGCCCTCCGGCCCGCACACCGCGGCTGCATATCGAGAACAGCGTTGGTGCCTCTAATTCCCAGGTTTGGATGCTGCTGCCGCAGTAACGGGCCTGCGTTCCTCCGGCTTTGCATCGCGGAGAATATCAATGCTGCCCTTGAAGTAAGCCCCTTCTTCAATTGAAACGCTTCCCGACTTGAGGTCGCCGGTCACATTACCCGTCCGGCGGACTTCAATCTTCTCACGCGCGTTACAGTTCCCATTCACAGTGCCAAAAATGATCACCTGCCGGGCCAGGATTTCGGCCTTGACTTTGCCGTTCGGTCCAACTGTCAGGCAATGGTCCTGCAGGTTAACAGTTCCTTCGAACTGCCCGTCGATCACGAGGTCTTCGTTTGCAGACAGTTCTCCCTTCAGGACAATTGAACGGCCAATTGTGGCCTGCACCTGGCCTTGGGAGCTACCACTTGTATCTCTTCGAATGCTTTCAGGCATAGAGGTTTCCACCTTAGAAGGATTAGACGATGCGGGAACGGTCGGCATTTCAGAGGGGACATCGGGCTGCGAGTTTTTTTCCTTCTCCCACCACATAACATGCTCCTGTCATTTAATCGTGGCGGAAAAGACCGCCTGCCGCCCCCTCGTCGCCCTGCATATTAACTCGGAAGCCAATGAGATTGCAACGGTCTTCCATCTTGCGTCCGATTTGCATATTTTTCATATCATTGCGGATGCCGGGCCACCGCTGGAAGGAAAATCCTGGCCCCTTACGGTTTCTCTTTGGGCCGGAAACGCGAGGATGAAAGGAGCTTGGTTGTTTCAGCTGAAATCAGGTTTCCCAGGCGCGCAGTTGACACCGGACGCTTGCGACCCGGCAGGTCCGGGGTCCGGACACCCCTCTTCAGCACCGTTTCGATGGCCGCTTCAACGGCGGCTGCGGGTCGTTCCATACGGAAAGAATAGCGCAGCATCAGGGCGGCGGAGGCAATGGCCGCAATGGGGTTAGCACGTTTTTTCCCGACAATATCGGGCGCAGACCCGTGCACGGGTTCATACAGGCCTGCCCGCTCCCCCAGGCTGGCCGAGGGCAATAAGCCGATCGAGCCCGTCAGCATGGCAGCCTCATCACTCAGGATGTCACCGAAGATATTGTTGGTGAGAACTACGTCAAAGCTGGTGGGTCTGGCAATCAACTGCATGGCGCAGTTGTCAACGTATAGATGGTTGAGTTCCACGTCCGGATAAGCTTGGCCCACCCGCGTGACCACGTCCCGCCACAAACGGGAACTTTCCAGAACATTCGCTTTGTCAACCGAGGTCACCTTGCGCCTGCGCAGCCGTGCCAGTTGGAACGCCCGATGCGCCACCCTTTCGATTTCATGCTCACGATAGATCTCTGTATTCACGCCCACCCGCTCGTTGTTCTTGGAAAAGATACCGCGCGGATTGCCAAAATAAATACCGCCCATCAACTCACGAACAATCACCAGGTTCGTGCCTCGCACCACAGCAGGTTTTAGCGCCGAAACGCCCACCAGCGAATCAATCACACGCGCCGGCCGGAGATTCGCGTATACGCGGAGCCGCTGCCTCAACTGCAACAGGCCCGCCTCGGGCCTGCTATCCGGCCGCCGTGAATCCCACTTCGGCCCGCCCACGGCCCCCAGAAGAACTGCCTGTGCGTGGTTGCAAATTGAAATGGTTTCGGGAGGAAACGGCACGGCGGTGACGTCAATCGCGCACCCACCAATTAGTCCGGTCTGAAAACGAAACTTTGGCCCAATTACTCCCTCAATTGCTCGCAAGACTTTGAGAGCTTCATCGGTTACTTCAGGGCCGATTCCGTCGCCGGGCAAAACAGCTACTTTGAAAATGGCATGCATTTGATAACAGGCATCTTACACGAGTCACACGTGAAAGGACAAGGTTTAATTGAACTTCGAGCTACAAAAGAAAGGAAACATGGAAAACGGTCCTTCGGCCGTAGGTCTAGCTATTTTAATTTCAATGGATTAGGAAGATCACTCGATGCTTTCCTGTCAAGTGGCTTTTGTTGTCCCTGATACCGTGGACCGTATCGCGAACACACACTTGCCACTCAAAGACTCTCAATCCTCTTAGAGAGGCGGGTTATCGGAGGGCTAAATCTTTTCGTATTTTCGATCTCTCTGCAGAGCTCCAGCCGGCAAAAGTCAGTAGCCACCAGGCAAGAGACGATCTACCAGCTCGTTCTCGTGGAAGGTCCCTCCACCTGATACAGCATCCTTCGCTCTCCGTCTGGTCTCGTACAATCCTTTGTTGGCAGCCTGAAGATAGGCACGGGCTGCGGCCTCAATCACATTGTAGCTGGTGGATTTACCGGAAAAATCCTTCCCCTGGAAGCGGGCGCGGATGACAACTTCTGCCGTGCCGTCTGCTCCGGAATTCATCGAATGCACAGAGAACTCGACCACCGTCCCTGGAAGTCCTGTAATGCGGTCAATCGCCCGAAAAGCCGCATCGCACGGACCTTCGGCCGTGGCCGATTCGCGTGAAGAATGTTCGTCTTTTTCGAGTTCGACGGTTGCCGTTGAGCGCCCCTCGCTGCTCGAAACACTCTCGAGCAGCTTCAGTGTGTAAAGTTCCGGAATATGCTCAAAGCTCTCATTCACAATACTGATCAAGTCCTCGTCGTACACGTTCTTCTTGCGATCTGCCAGTTTGGTAAACGATTCATAGGCGCGCTCAATCTCCGGCTTGGTTAACTCATAACCCAGCTCCCGGTAGCGATTTGCAAGCGCGTGACGGCCTGAATGCTTTCCAAGCACAATATGGTTCGTGGGCATGCCCACAGCTTCCGGCGAGATGATTTCGTAAGTGGTGGCGTTCTTCAGGTAGCCATCCTGGTGAATTCCCGCTTCGTGAGCAAATGCGTTCCGGCCGACAACGGCCTTGTTCCTCTGCACCTGCATTCCTGTCAGGCGGATCAGCAGTTGACTTGCAGAATAAAGTTCCTCGGTATGAACATCGGTGTGTACTGGTTCAACATCGCGGCGCACATAAATTGCCATCACTATTTCTTCGAGCGCAGCGTTCCCGGCCCTTTCCCCGATGCCGTTGATTGTGCACTCTACTTGCCGGGCTCCTCCGCGGATGCCAGCAAGGGTGTTGGCGACGGCAAGGCCCAGATCATCATGCGTGTGCGTGCTCAAGACGACATTTTCCATCCCCGGAACCTTGGCCTTGACATCGGCGAACATCAATTCATATTCAGGCTCGATACAATATCCCACGGTATCCGGCAAATTCAGCACCGTTGCGCCAGCCTCCACCGCCGCATGGCAACATTCGATCAGGTAGCTCCGGTCAGTGCGGCCGGCGTCTTCGGGGGAAAACTCCACGTTGGGACAGAGCGACCTGGCATGGCCGACCGCCCATGAAATCATTTTCAGCACTTCTTCACGAGTTTTCCGCAACTTGTACTTCAGGTGAATGTCGGAGGTCGCAAGAAATGTGTGGATCCGCGGTTTTTCCGCATCCTTCAGTGCGGCCCAGGCGCGGTCAATATCAAGCTGATTTGCCCGGGCAAGCGCGGCGATCGTGGGGCGGCGCAACTCCGCGGAAATGGCGGATACAGCATCAAAGTCACCTTGAGAAGCGATGGGAAAACCGGCCTCAATAATGTCAACACCAAGGCGGTCAAGCTGGCGGGCCATTTTCAGCTTCTCTTCGAGATTCATGCTGCAACCGGGCGATTGTTCGCCGTCGCGCAAAGTTGTGTCAAAAATGTACAGCTTTTCGCTCATTCAGATTCCTCCGCCCTCAGGTATGACGTGAATTCATCTAGACACAAACCAGGCATCTGAACCGACCTGACGATGTCAGTATTTTCCAATCGGACAGCACTTGAAGTCAAATTAATCTTTTGCGTAAGTACCTTCATTCTCATTGACCGGCGCGTACCAGACAGATGCCCGTATCCATAAATTCGGTTCCCTAGCCGCACGAAAAAATTTGAAAGGTGGGAACGGGTAATCACACAATTGCCCCCACCGGCATACAACTGGTACCATAAACGATTGGAAACTTGGGGGAGCACCCGCACAATTCACAGTCCGGTCATGTCAGAACACACACGAAAATCTGCTATTTCTACGAGAGATGTTCTTCATAAAGCTTTTAGAGCCAGATTACCAAACCTCAATCAGCGCAAATATTGAAGGTCGGCACATCCGTTTCTTCATCGAGTTCATCTCATAAGGTGCCAGGCTAAGGGCAAGTCGGAAGGAGGCGATTCTCATCCGCCGGAATCATCCCGGCTGCTGTGCAATCGTCGAGTTATCCTGATGGAAAGGAAAGATGCAGGGACTAAGGGCCGCTATAACGATACCTCTCCCAATAGATATTGATCCAGATGCAGCACTTATTCGAACGGCCAATGAATATTTTCTTGCGCTTCAGGTACCGCTTGCGCGCCATCCGTGAACGGAATCCTTCCCTCCGCCACGCCACACTCGCAGCGGCACTCGTATTGGTCTTCATCAGCGCTTTCGGCACTGCAACCGCGCAGATTGCTACGGGCTCACTCCAGGGCAAAACGACAGCACTGAGTCCCAATGGTCAACCTTCCCCATTGGGTGGAGTGGCCATCAAGCTGACAGCAAACGCCCCTGGTTTGCAGCCCCTAACGGCGTACTCTGACGAGAAAGGGGAGTATGAAATCAAGGACATTCCGGCGGGCCCGTACAGCCTGGAAGCCACCGTCGAAGGATTCAAAGCCGTCAGCAGAAAAATCACAATCACAGCCGGCCAGACGCTTACCGAAGACATCTCTCTGCAACTTAAGGAAGTCGTGGAAAAGGTTGAAGTCCGGGAAACAGCACCGGTCGTGTCTACACAGGGGACGAATCCCGCCGCACAAACCTTGCAGACAAAACAATTGCTCAGCATCCCGGTTCAGCAGCAGGAGTTCAAACAGGAGTTGCCTGTCACGCCCGGTGTCCTGCAAATCCAGACCGGCAAAATTTACATCAAGGGCGTCCCTGAAGGCGAGAGCATGCTCCTTCTGGATTCCATGCAGGCTGTAGACCCTGTGACCGGCAGATATTCGATTGATGTGCCCATTGATGCCATCGAAAGCCTGGACGTCTACAAAGCGCCCTTTGGGGCCCAGTACGGAGGCTTCGTCGGTGGCATGACCAGCATTGACTTGAAGGCCCCGCCCAACCAATGGCACCTGAGTATGCATGACCTGAACCCAAGCCTGCGCGGCAAGCAGGGCCATCTCGTGGGCTTTGCCAAGGCAACGCCTCGCATCCGTTTTGGCGGCCCCTTGTGGAAGGACAAAATCAACTTTTCAGAGTCTTTTCTCTACGAAATGAGAAAGCCGGATGTGCGCGGCCTCCCCTGGCCTAACGACTCGACAAAGATTCAGGGTTACAACTCAATCACGAATTTTCAGTTTTTGTTGTCGCAACGGCACGTTGCCTCCCTGACGGTCAACTTCTTCCCCAGGCGTTACCAATGGGCGGACCTCAACGCCCTGATCCCGCGTCCGGCGACAGCCGACAACGGCCAGAAAGGCTATTCGATCGACGGTACCGACACCTATCAGTTCAAGTCTGGCGGCATTCTACATACGCTTTTCAAGTTCACAAATATGGAAAGCTATGCGCACGGACATGGCCCCGAAGATATGCTCCTGACACCGACCGGTGTTGGCGGAAATTACTTCAATGAGTGGACCAGAAACAGCCATCAGGAGGAAGGTCAGATTATCTTCAGCCTGCCGACCACGCAATGGGCAGGCAGCCACGAGACGATGATTGGCACCGACGCCCTTCATCGGGACTTTACGGGCCTCAGCCAGTCACATACGGTACGGATATTGCGGGTCGATGGAACAACCGCTGAACGGATCGATTTCAACGGGCCTGGAAACCTAAACGCCAATGACACTTCCGGCTCCGGCTTCGCCCAGGACCACTGGATATTCAACAACCGCCTGGCCACGACTCTGGGCCTGCGCTATTTCGGCGCCACCAACGGGGGCGCGGTAAACTTTGCGCCGCGCTTTGGGCTGGTCTACGCACTGGACGAGAGCGCAAAAACCGTGCTCCAGGCCGGGGCCGGGATGTTCTATGACCGCACGCCGATGCTTGCCGCGGATTTTTCAAACAACCCCATGCGCATTGTGACACCGCTTGATCTCAGCGGTTTTCCCCTGGGACCTCCCGTGAATTATCGAAACGAATGCGCCCTCATAGTCCCGGGCGCCCCCCAGTCACTGCCAGACTGCTCGGACCTCAACAGCACACCACGCAATCTGACCTGGCGGGCCCAACTGACCCGCCACTTCTCACAGAAGGTGACGGCAAAATTCAGCACCCTCTACAGCCACACGACCAGGCTCTATGTTATCAATCCCATTATCCAGCCGGACGGCACGGGGCTGATGCGGCTGGCAAATCGAGGAAGTTCCCGCTATCACGAATACGAATTCACGGTGGATTACAAGGCCGGTGAGAATGCCACCTTGAGCATGTCCTATGTTCGCAGCAGCAGCGAAGGCGATTTGAATACCACCGACAATATTTTTGTCCCGCTTGAAGTGCCGGTGATTCGCCCCGACGTTTACGCCAACCTGCCTTCCGACGTTCCCAATCGGCTGTCAGGTTTTGGACTGTTCAAGATTCCCTGGGACATCACCTTGAGCCCCTCCGTCGATCTGCATTCTGGCTTTCCATACTCGAACATCGACGAACTCCACAACTACTCGGGAGCACCCAACGGCCAGAGATACCCCATCTTCTTTTCCCTGAACTGGCGGGTCTACAAGGACTTTCCTCTCCCATTCCACATTCATCGCGGACATAAGTTCCGGCTGGGCATCTATTCCATCGACACTACTGGCAGACACAATCCCACAGCCGTTTACAACAATATCACTTCGCCCCTGTTCGAGCAGTTTACCGGCTTTAACAAAAGAGTTAACGGGATTGTAATCGAGTTTGCGCAATAGCTGGAATCGTCTCCCGATGCGCATTGTCTCATCGGCCGCTGCACGCAACCTTAGTCATGGGCCTACGGCTCACGAGCGTCGAGTTAGAAGTTTGTCTCAGCTCGCATCCCTCAGATCCATCTGATTGAGAAAGCTCGATTGAGCGGGCGGTGGCGTCCGGCCGGGCCGTATCTATTGGACATTTTCGGGAAACGAAAAGACCGGGTCGATATCGACGGGCACGTCGGTGCATTTGGCGAGCGCACTCTGCAAAGTTGGCGGCATTTTATCGTAGCGATTGAACCAGGCCTCGGCCCGGCTGCGGTCGCCAGTAGCCTCAATCTCCAGAAGTTCCTTCGCCAGCTTTGCAAGGGCGTCGGGGATGCGCTGGTAATCAATATGATATCGGCTTTCTTCAGCGCTCCAAGTGATGGCCTTTTGCTCGCTCAGGTAATTGAACTCCATGATTTCCGCTTTCCCGTGCGCTTCGCCCACCCCATATCGCACCGTCCTGAAAATCCCCCCCACGTAGGATGCGTAACTCGTGCCGAGCGCCGATTTCGGAAGGGCGTGGTGGCCAACCAGCCACTTCAGCCCGTACATTCCCACGACGTCCGCCTTGGATTCTTCCAACGCCGAGTAAATCGGCCCCATCGCTTCAGGAATGCTGACCTGCCTGTTTTTTACTTTGGCAAACGCCGGTCCCAGACCGTGGGAAATCTCGTGCATCACCACCATGGCCATAAACCCATCTCCGGTGACCTGCGCAGCCTGCGGCGGCTCCATCAGGTGCTTCACTAAAGGCAGGACAACATTATTCACGCGCGCATCCATAAAGTTTTTGAAGAAGATTTTCTTGGTGCCTTTGGTCTGGTGGATTCTGGGATCATTGGGCAGGTTGTCGGCTATGGCCTGGTACCCGTGCTTCAGATCACCCGCCCGGAATGGCGAATCCACTACCTCCATGGGAGTCCGATGGCCGGCGAGCGAGGGCAAATCAGCGGGCGGAAGCGGCAAATCGCGCTGGATCATCGGGATGTATTTCTCATATAAGGCGAGCTTCTTGCTTTCAGCGTCGTTACGAATCAACACTGCAGCGCCATAAGAGGTCTTCACTCCCAGCAGGCCGTCAAGGTAGGTTTCATAGGGCGCGAAAATCACGTCAATTTTGGGGTTCTTCAAATCCAGCCACTGGACGTCGCTCGGGTAATAGTTGTCATCCAGCAGGGCCGCTGCGCGCGCGGTCAGGAACTTTGCAAACATCTTGTCGTCGGAGAGTGCCGCGGCTTTGCGCAGGTCCGCAGCCGCTTTCTCAAGAAAGGGTTTGTACGCCACGTTATAAGGGATTGCCGCCAGGTCGCGGTCTTCACGCCGTACAATGCTGTAAGGACTGTATATTTCCGTCTTAATGCTGGGGTTTGTTTTCAGATAAGCATCAATTTCCGCCCGCGTCAGGTCCCGCGGATAAAGCCAGTGCCCCGGAGGCATAAGACGCGTCCCCACAAATGGCTTGTTATCGTCCAGAAGGTCAAACCGGCTTCCGTTAATCATCAGAAACCGCCGCAGAGCAATGTCAGCCGGGTCCTTTTTGTCTTCCAGGGATTCGTAGAGATCAAGAGCATCGGGGTCGCTTTGGCGCCAGAAAATATCGTCCAGATAGCGGCAGGCGTCCACCAGTTTTTCCACCACCTGGCGCTGCTCATTCGTCAACCCTGAGTCGTCATAGGGCATCTTCACCCAGCGCCACTTGGCCAGGCGTGATGCCAAATCGGGGGCAACAACCCCGAACTGGGGCGGCTTGCCCACGCTTGAATTGTTCGGTCTGCTGCACGCCATGAAAAACCCTGCGAATAGAATGGCAACGCCAACCTGGATGTATCGCCTCATTCTGCCCCCCTTCACTGCCCCACTCGTCCGGCATGCTGTCCGCCGGCTGCGATGGCGGCGGACTCGCACGCAATCTGTCCCCAACTCTAGCGTTCAGCTGGCGCATTCCTGAGATAACGGGCAAAGAAGTCGGACGCAGCCTGATAGGAACGCAGCCATGTGGAATGAAGAAGAAAATCATGAACTTCGTCCGGGAACGCAATTTGCTGAAAAACTACTCCCTGTTTTCGAAGCGCTTCCGCCAAGTGGACCATTTCCTTAAATGGGACAGTCCGATCATCGTCTCCCTGGATCAGCAACACGGGAGACCGCCAGGTCTTGACATGGGCCAGAGGAGAAGATTCGAAAGCTACCCGCTCTGCTTCGGGCTGCCGCTGGGCATTGTAAGACGGGACCCAGCCAGGAATTTCAAAATTCCAGTTGTGCACGCCGGAAAAGTCGACACCGGCGGCAAAAAGGTCGGAAGCACGTGCCAGCGCCAGCGCCGTCAGGTAACCGCCCCAGGAGCCACCCCAAATGCCGATCCGGTTGGGATCAACGTCTTTCCGGCTGCGGAGGTAGAGCCCTGCGCCCTCAATGTCGTTGAGCTCGCTTCCTCCGCTGGCTCCGTAATCGAGCGCCTCGCGGAAATCCAGACCATAGCCAATTCCGCTGCGATAGTTGACGGATAGCACAATGTAACCGCGGCTGACGAGATACTGGTCGAGAGCATACGCGTTGCTGTAATAACCCATGTAGTGCCAGCCCAGCAGCATCTGCCGCTGCGAGCCGCCATGGACAAAAACCACCGCCGGGTGCTGCTTGCCGTTGCGATCGCTCGCGGGAAGAAACAACTGGCCGTGGACGCGGAGGCCGTCGGCGCCGGAGACCATCACAGGCTTGGGCGTCACCATCTCGCGCGCAGGGAAATCTGCCGGAATGGCATCCGGGGCAAGGTCCCGGATCTTGCCGGAAGATTCCAGGACAGCGGGTCGCGCTGGAAGTCTGGCGTCCGAGTGCAACAGGATGACCGCGTGCCCTTGTTTCGTAACCACCGGCGACCATTCGATCCCATCGCCTTTCGTCAGGGCAGTTGGACTATCGCCGGTGACCGGCTCCTCCCAAAGGTGGCGGCGGTCAATATCGTTTTCATTGGAGTTAAAGATCAACTCCCGGCGGTCCGGGCTGAGAGTGACGTCTTCAACCATATAGTTGCCTGGCGTCAGCAAGCGAGCTTTGCCTCCTGCGACGGGAACCGTATAGAGGTGCAGCCATCCGTCACGTTCCCACGGAAAGACCACCAGGTTTCCCGCCGCCCACAGCAGCTCGTTGCGAGCAACGACGCCGCGAAAGACGCTCCCCGACCCATCCTCTGCCCGCCACGCTTCCCTGCCCACTCCGGTCTCAACGTCCGCAATGCGTATTGACCAGGGTTCGCCGGTACGCTCCGGCCCGAAGATCCTTTCGTGTTCCGAGGCAGGGACACGGATGAAAGCAATCTGCTTGCCGTCGGGGGACCAGACCGGATTGGAATCAAGATCGATACTGGGATCCAGGTAATGGAGCCTTTTCTGAGCAAAATCATAAACGCCGATCAGACTGTGGTCCGAACGATTGCTCACAAAGGCCAGCTTTGATCCGTCCGGCGACCAGCGCAGGGACATCGCCCGCCCTTCGCCGTGAATCAACTGCTCCGCCTTGGCCACGGGATTGAGCTTTACCAGCCACACCTGTCCTTTGTATAGAAAGGCGACACTAGTGCCTGCGGGTGAAACCGCAGGAGCATAGCCTTCGCCCAGAAGCTGCGGAGAGCCGCCGTTGAGGGGCATCAGCCAGACGTTCTGCTGGACGCCCTGTGGAACGCTTCCGGGATTCGGGTATGCCTCTCCGGGATTTTCCTGGTCGCCGCCGCGAACATAAACAACGGCGGAACCGTCCGGAAGCCAACCCAGCTCTCCAACATCCTGGCCATCATCACCAGAGTAACTGGTCAACTGGCGGGCGATAAACTGGTTTCCTCCCGGCTGTCCTTCCGCCACCCAGACGTTTCGCGCGCCTTGCGCGTTGAAAATCCATGCTGCCTTTGCTCCCGACGGCGCGGCGGCCAGGTCCGTAGGAAACGGAGCGCTCATCACCTGTTCCAGTGTGAATGTCGGTTGTTTGGCAGCAGCGCAAGCAGCAAATAAGAAGAGAAGGCAGATACTCACTGGGATACGAATGCGCAACAGTTTGGGAATCATCATAGACTTTCCGGGCTCTGGAATAAACTGTTTCAGCAACGGCTTCCGCGCGCATCAACATAGCCGCCGGAAGGCAGTCTGGTGCTGGTGAAATGTCCGTGCTCTGCAGGCCAGGTCAACTGAGGCGGCCTGGAAGGAATTGCCGGAGGTAGCGATAAGCCAGAATGAACCCGTCCCTTCGCGCCTGCGGAAATTCTGCCGCTTCGTCGCTCGGGGGCGCATCCCAGAACGGGTCTTCGTGCTCAATCGCTGCGCCGCCGTTGAATCCCACCTGGAGAAGCACGGTGAAAAACCGGGGCCAGTCAATGAGTCCCTGGCCGGGAATTCGATAACGCCACCAGTGGTCGCCCAGAATGCCAACCTGCTGAAGCACCGGCTGCGTGATTTCGGTGTCCTTCAGATGGATCGCCAGCAGACGGTCGCGGATGTCCCACACGGCCCGGTAAGGATCAATGTACTGCCTGACCAGGTGGGAAGGATCAAACTCCATTCCAAAGTGGTGGCTCGGTATCAGCTCAAAGACTTTTTCCCACGCCTCTGGCACCGTGGCGAAGTTAATCGCCGTGGGATAATTCTCCCAGCCCATTGACACATCGTACTTCTCGCAAACCGGGAGATACTTTTCGTGAAACACCTCCGCCAGTTCCTTCGCTTGTCTGTCAAAACTGGCCCCGGGAATTCCACCGCTAAAGGCTCCCACAAACTTGCAACCCAGACGATGAGTAAATTCCAGGCAATGCACAAACTCTTCATTGAAGGAACGCCGCTCGGCAGGGTCAGGAGCAATGTGATTGATTCCCTTCCCCTGCTTGTCAGAAAAACCTTCCACGCTGATGATGCGGCAGCCCGTCTCGCGAGAGGTCGCTTTGATCTGGTCGATTTGTGTGTCGCTGAGGTAAGGGTTAAAATCCTTTCCGACTTTTACCACAACGCCTTCATATCCGGTCTGGGTGGCAAATGCCAGTTTCTGACGAGAGTAATTTGTGATGATTGCAAGTTTCGGGAATTTTGTTGCAGGAGCCATAGAAACATCTGGGTGCTGCTGATCAATCGTCTGCGCTCTCGGGCTCCCGGCAGTTCCGAGCGCGGCAGCCGACGCGCCCGCCGCCCTGATAAAGTCACGCCGCCCAACTCTTGATTTATTCATGATTTAGCCCCCGAATGAATTGAAGGGTGAGTATAGGACAAGCACATTACAGCTAGCAACTGAAAACACAGAAGCTGTAAGTCCAGCTGTGGACGCGAAGTGAATGATAACACTGTCGTCAGGGCTGCCAGTGAAAGCAATCCGTTCCAGAATCCAACCAGGGTTTATTCTTCCAGAGAGATTTCAGCCGAGTGGCCTTCATCCGGCGATATGGCTTCTGACGGCGACGGCTCGATCGCCCGTGGAATCGGCATTACCAAACGAAGGAATGGCGCCGCCACCAGTGTCGTAACAATGCTCATCGCCAGGACGATGGAGTAAACCGCGTCGGAAATGGTGTGCAGGGTGAGGCCGATGCCGGCAACGATCAGGCCCACTTCTCCGCGCGGAATCATTCCCACGCCCACCCGAAGCGCATCCTTGAAGCCGAGGCGCAGGCACCCCAGGCCGCAGCCTACCAGTTTCCCGACAATGGCCAGAGCACAGATTATGGAAGCCAGCCCGATCAGCCCGGAGTTTGCAAAACTGTGGACATTCACCTGGACACCGAGGATGACAAAAAAGAAGGGAGCCAGGAACTCACTGAGCGGATGTGCGTTCTCGTGTAATTTCCACCGTTCGCTGTGGTCAGCAAGGGCCAGCCCGGAAAGGAAGGCCCCCACAATGGCCGCCATCCCGATGTATATGGAGGCAAGCGAAAGGCCAAGGCACAGAATAATCGCCAGGATGAAGGCAGAGTTCTGGGCACGCAACTTTTCCACTTGGGGTTGAAACCGCCCAATCACCCGCGATGCAAAGAAGATCATGAGCAGCGCAAACGCCACAGCCTCTGCGGCCACGGTGAGGAGTTGAAGGTAATGAATCCGCCCAGTGGAAAGGCTGCTAACTACGGCCAGCACCAGCAATCCAAGAATGTCATCGAGGACGGCTGCTGCCAGAATAACGCGGGCCGCACGCGTTGAAAGTGCGCCCAGGTCCGCCAGAACTCTTGCTGTGATACCCACGCTGGTCGCCACCATTGCAGCACCCACAAAAATTGACTCAACCGAGGAATGGCCGGCAAACTTCATGTACCAGACGCCCAGAACAAATGGCAGGACCACACCCGAAACACC
>DATEKC010000186.1:0-20599 GCA_035277665.1 Terriglobia bacterium | reverse complement strand
ACCGGTCTTCCATGATTTGTTTACAAAAACCCATCACCTTCCCTATGGGTTTAAAGGCTACCCACCACAAACAGATGACTCTCCTTTGGGGCAAATGCTAATGAACCCGGGACTCCATCTTCCGCCCGGAAGTCGTGGAGTTGTCACCGAGAGTCCGCATAAGCGCATGAATGGATTCACCGCC
Organism: Terriglobia bacterium; assembly: GCA_035277665.1. Taxonomy (GTDB): domain Bacteria; phylum Acidobacteriota; class Terriglobia; order UBA7540; family UBA7540; genus SCRD01. The sequence continues at coordinate 20,415 of DATEKC010000186.1, read as the reverse complement.
CGCTTTCCTATCAAAGATGACTGAACTCACAACAAGGATGTCTGCACCCGCTGGAAACAATTTCTGCGCTTCACCCAATCCGATGTCCCCTTCCACAGCCAGAGCAAAATTCAACCCCAGAGTCTCGCGCTCTCTTGCGAGAGCAGTCACCCGACGAAGGGAATGCAACGACCTGGTGCCAGCACCCGCATCGAGGAGCACAAAATCAAGATTCTCCAGAACTTCAAAACAGGCGCCCACTGGGGTTCCAGCATCCAATGCCAGTCCCACCTTTACTCCCAACCTTCGTGCCAAAGCAAGGGCGAGAGTAGGGTTTTGCGTTGCCTCAAGGTGGAATGAAAGGGAGTCTGCGCCAGCTTTAACAAAATCCTCGATATAGCGCTCCGCGCGCTCAACCAAAAGATGAACATCTACCTCCAGACGGGTCGCATTGCAGATGCTTTTCACTACCGGTTGGCCCACGGAAATCCCCGGGCGAAAATGCCCATCCATAACGTCGATGTGAATCCTCGAGATTCCAAGTGCCTCAACTGCATCCAGATATTCCCCCAATCGAGCAAAATCTCCTGAAAGCAGTGAAGGAACAATCGCGGCCATGGATCATCATCCGGTTGTGGGGCCAGACGACCCCGTCCGGCTCAGCTTTCAGGCTAACACACTTCTTTCTGCCTTGAAAGGGCCGCAGCACTCATTAAACGGAGCGCCCGCTCCAAAGCGCAATTCGTGCGGCATTGAAAAGATTTCAGAATTCCTTCCAGCAATGCGGTCAGCACTGAACCAGCGCGGAACGGCGGCCTGCCGTCGTGGCCATCTCTGAGGCCTCGCGCCACAATATCTTTGGTTAAGCTTGAGCCGGCCCCAAACGGCAAGATCGAAAAAGCTTACCATCCCGAATTCGGAAGGCATCAACTTCCCGCGATTATTTCTTGAAGAGACTTTCAAATGCTGCGCGGGCGTCAAGAGGCTTTGAGGAAGAAGTTTCCCTTTCAATCGTGGTACGCGGTGCGAAAAAAGAACATTCGTTGCGGGCATCCTTCTTCGGAATTCTCGCCGTCACGGGCCTGGTGCATTCAAATCGGCTTCCGGTATCGAAAAATGTGCATTGTCTGCAACTATGCAGTTCAGCTCCACAATTGGAGCACTTCGCCTCCTGGTCAACCGCATCCGGCAATAGCGCAGCGCAGGAAGCGCATCGCCAGACTGAACGCTGACCCGGCATCATTGGCGTCCTGGGACCGAACGCCTCTGGCTTCGGCTGCGTAGGCCGCCCATTACGATCTCCGCCGTCGGAGTCCATATAGCCCCGTTGTTTATACTTCCTGCCCATTACAGAACCTCATCTTTACATTAGAAAACGGACTTGAGGACAATCGCTAGTCTCATCATAGAACCATCGCGGGCCAGGCGCTACCTGGAACGGCCGATTCAGTAAATGCCTAATTCCAAGGCAGCACGGAGCACACTTGAGCGTCCGGAAGCAACAAGGGGAATTTCATCTGTAGAGCCCAGAGATAAGATTCCAGGGATTTCAGAAAATGAACCTCCGCCCGTCGAAAGCCAGCAATCGGATAGTCCCGGCGATGGAGGCCCATCATCCATCTTTCTGCACTTTTCCCGATGGTTTCATCAGAACAGGTCGGGTTACCTAAAAAACCCCGCCGGCCCCAGAAGGGGTTTGGGGGACGTCGTCCAGAAGGCGCCCATCTCTGTGATAGAAGGGAGAATCCTATCAGCTTATTTCTCTTTCCCGCCCAGCGAACGAATGTACTTCAGGACAGCCGCGATCTGCTGCTGGCTCAGCTTGTCCTTAAAGGAAACCATGGCCGTGCCCTTGACGCCATTCTCGATAGCATCCTTCCGTTCCGTATCAGGATGGGCGGCCTGCCATTTGGGGTCGGTAAAATCGGGGGTCTTGATGGCAGCATAACCTTTGCCGTCCATCCCATGACACATTGAGCACTTTCCCCGGAAAATGTCGGCGCCATTGTCCTTCTTGGCAGCAAATGACAGTGTTGAAATGAAAGCAAGAGCTCCTGCTGTCAGGAGCATGATGGCCACGACTCGAAAAGATCTCATATGAGTAAATCTCCTGCCTCTCTTCCAGTTAAAATTGGCACGTTCAGCTTCATCCGCGGATGCAACGTCAGGGCTTGGCATCACCCTATATGCGCCACGTTGTTGGCGTTCAACCTTGAGCTCAGATCGGAAGCGCTGCCCCGACCATGTCAATATTCAAGTCCAGGCAGGCTGGCCCTCAGAGATTATGGGTGTGACCATCCAGGCCGGAATGCGGATGGGGTATTCAAGTTGAAACCCTGACGATCCAACACCCCTAGAAACTAAGGAGGTGAACTGCCGTCGACACCCGCTGCCCCAGGCAACCTTCGGGACCAAAGCAACACCATCTTCTATGCTATGGACATAAATCAAAAAAATCAAGCTCCATCCCCAGCCACTCGGTCGTCCCCAGACCCAAGGCTGCTTTCCCCCTGGAACAATTCTCTAGCAACTAAACGCTGCCGAACGGCAAACTGTCTTTGAGGATTGTCTTCGCGCCTGTTAAAATGACCTTTGGGTAACTTATCTGAAATATTTCTACCAAGCTGGTCGGCTCCGTTGAAGACCGTTCTGATCTCCACTTACGAACTTGGCCGACAGCCATTTGGCTTGGCGTCACCTGCCGCATGGCTCCAGCAGGCAGGGTCAACCGTTACCTGCCTCGATCTCTCATGCCAGCCGCTCAATGTGGAAACCATCAGGTCCGCAGATTTTATCGGGATTTATATCCCCATGCACACGGCCACCCGGCTCGCAGTGCAGATTCTTCCTACTATTCAGAAGCTGAACCCCCGCGCGCACTTCTGCTGCTATGGGCTGTATGCTCCTGTAAATGAAGCGTTCCTGCGTAAGCTAGGAGTAAAGACAATTCTGGGCGGTGAATTTGAAGAAGGACTGGTCGCAACTATAAAAGCATTGCAAAATCCGTCGTCCTCGCCCGGGAGCCAGCCTACCATTTCGCTGGCCCGGCAGAATTTTCTGGTTCCGAATCGGGAGTCTCTACCGCCACTCAGCAGTTATGCAAAGCTGCTTTTGGGTGGCGGCAACTCTCGAATCACCGGGTACACGGAAGCCAGCCGAGGTTGCAAACATCGTTGCCGTCATTGCCCTATCGTCCCTGTGTACAACGGTGTTTTCCGCGTTGTCCAGCCCGCGGCGGTGCTGGAAGATATCAAGCGGCAGGTAGCAATGGGAGCCGAGCACATCACCTTTGGGGACCCTGATTTCTTCAATGGAATCCGTCATGCCATGAAAGTTGTCACGGCCTTGCACGCTGAGCACCCGGCGCTTACCTATGACGTCACTATCAAAGTGGAACATCTTCTGAAGCACGCGGAGTTCCTGCCAGCGCTCCGTGAAACCGGGTGTGCTTTTGTCACCAGCGCGGTGGAATCACTGGATGACGAAGTTCTCAGCCATCTTGACAAGGGACACACGTTCAATGATTTTGTCCGGGTGTTGGACCTGTGCCGGCAAGCAGACTTGCCGCTCTCGCCCACCTTTGTTGCATTCACCCCGTGGACAACACTGCAAAACTATTGCAGCTTTATCGCCGGCCTGCGGCAACTCGAGCTTGCCGATCACGTTGCGCCCATCCAGCTCGGTATTCGTCTGCTGATCCCCGCGGGTTCGCGGCTGCTGGAACTGGCGGCAATCTCGCAGACGGTCGGGACATTTGATGAAAGCGCCCTTGTCTACCCTTGGCGAAACCCTGACCCGCTAGTTGACGATCTGTGCTCGAACATACAAAACGTCGTGCACCAGGGTGGGAAGCAAAAGGCTACGCGTCGACAGATCTTCGAGCACGTTGCTGCGATGGCCCAGGAGGCAGCCGGAATTGAACCAGCTGGTTCGTTAGAACCAAGAGATAGGGTGGATCGCGCCGCCACCCCTTATCTGACCGAGCCTTGGTATTGCTGAGCTGAGCCTACCGGAGACCAGTTGGCCTCCATGCCTCACGGCGAAGCATTCGTTTGATCGAACCGGCGTTTGCAGTGCCATTTAAACAAACAATCCAACCTGCCCGGCAAGGAGCAGAAATCAGGAAAGAGAGGACCCTTTGGCATACTCAGAGCTTGCAACCAGTCTCCAGGAAAAACTAAAACTTAGCCACGCACCCGTTGGCATTGCGTTTCTTGAAAAAGCGCCGGACGGATTGAATCATTACGAAGAGGCAGTTCCATCGGCATGTACTTTCTGGAAGGCCGCCGAACGCGAACTGTTTTACGCCACCGCAGAGGACCATTACAATTGTCCCATCGGCGCCATTACGCAGGGATTCCAAATCCCGCGTCCGGTTTCAGCGAACGCTATGGAACTGATCGGAATGATGAGCAAAATTTCCTATTTCGAGGCTGCCGAGGCGAGCAATGTTCCAACGGTGGCGAAAAAGCACAATGTGATTGTCTACGGACCCCTCAAGGACTTTGGAGAAATCCAACCAGATGTCGTCCTGGTGGTCGCAACCCCTCTCCAGGCAATGATAGTTTTGGAAGCCAGCGGCACGGCGTCTTGGGGCACAGAGCACGAAAGCCGCACTCTCGGGCGACCGGCCTGTGCGGTGATCCCTTCATCGCTGAAAAGCAATGACACGACTGTCAGTATGGCGTGCATGGGAGCACGGACGTTCGCCGCCATAAAAGAGGAAGAGGTTCTGATTTCAATTCCAGCCTGTGCGCTCGTTGACCTCCGGGACCGTCTGCCGGTTATTCTTGATGCCAACATGGCAATGAAAAAGTTCTACGACACGCACAAGGGCAATTTCGCAGCGGTTTAGCACAATGGTGAAGCACACTCCCGAAGCCGTTCAGGAGGCGCCAAAAGGCGAGAGGAGGCGTCTGCTGCTGCTAACAACCACCACAGGTTATCAGACGCGCGCATTCGTCCAGGCCGCCGAAAGGCTGGGGCTTGCCGTCGTCTTCGGAACCGACCGCTGCCACGTGCTGAACAATCCCTGGCAGGATGGCGCACTGGCGCTGAAGTTTGAAGATCCCGACGAATCCGGCGGGAAGATTGTTGAAAGCGTCCGCGGCCACCCGGTCCACGGCGTTGTCGCCCTGGGCGACTCGACGCCTCCTACAGCCGCGAGAACAGCAGAAGCCCTGAACTTGTTGTTTCATCGGCCGGACACGACTGATATCTGCCGCAACAAATATCGTTCTCGCCGTCGCATGCAGGAGTGCGGGTTCAGAGTCCCTCGTTTTATCCGCATTACAATTGATGCCGACCCTGCAGACATCGTAAAGCGTAGAGATACATCGATCGGTTTCCCCTGTGTCCTCAAGCCGCTGGCGCTCTCCGCAAGCTGCGGCGTGATTCGCGCCAACAACGCGCAAGAGTTCATTAGCGCATTTCAGCGGATTCGTTCCCTGCTGCGTTCGCCCGAATTCCGCGTCAGAAGCGATGAGGCGTGTGATTATTTGCAGGTGGAAGAGTACATCGAAGGAGAAGAGATTGCCGTTGAAGGTCTGGTCGATCGAGGACAACTGAAGGTCATGGCCATCTTCGACAAACCCGACCCATTGGTTGGACCCTATTTTGAAGAGAGCATTTATGTCACACCTTCGCGCCTGCCGCTGGAAACCCAGGCAGCGGTCATGAAAGAGTTGTGCCGCGCAGTCCGGGCCCTCGGCCTCTATCACGGCCCTCTGCACGCCGAACTGAGAATAAACTTCAGGGGGGTGTGGATCCTGGAAGTGGCCGCGCGGTGCATCGGCGGACTGTGCTCACGTGCTTTGCGCTTCCGCGCCCCCGGCATGGAGGAGAGTATTTCGCTCGAAGAACTGATCATCCGGCTGGCGATGGGGGAAAACGTCGATGCTTTCTGCAGGGAAGAAGCCGCCGCCGGTGTGATGATGATTCCGGTTCCGCAGGAAGGCATTTTCGAGCGCGTTGAAGGAGTCGAGAACGCTGGCAAGGTCTCCGGAGTGGATGACATCATTATTACGGCGCGCCCCAACCAGAAACTGGTGCCCCTTCCGGGAGGAGCGAGCTATCCTGGATTCATATTCGCACGCGGCGCGACACCTGAGTTCGTCGAACAGGCCCTGCGCACCGCCCATCAGAAATTGCGTTTTGTGATAAATCCGGCACTGCCGGTGATTTGACGTGTAGCGCCGCCCTTCACAGTGGCAGGTTAGGCATGGACTCTAGCGTCGTATCTTCAGGCTTTTTTCTGCTGGGGGACGTACCCCGGAGGCAGCGCGGCGCCCTCGCCGAAGAAGAATTGTTCCATTTGCTGCGCGATGATCTCCTGCGACTCCGGGTTCGCGGGTGCCAGGCGGTATTCGTTGATCAACATTTTCAGGTGTTCCAACCAGAGCTTCCAGGCCTCTTGGGATACATTGTCGTAAATGCGCTGCCCCAGTTCACCCGGCCAGGGCGGCTCCTCCAGGCCCGGCAACTCTTTCTGAAATTTCACGCATTTGACTATGTGTTCCGCCATCGAAAGCCTCCGATTGACACTCTCTTAAGGAATTTCTCGGGCCGCCCCCGCACCCGAGACTGGAGTGAGTCACAAAAACTTCATTATACAGGAAATGAGTCCCTCGCACAGGTTTCCGAGGGCGAATAGCGAGCCACAATTATCACAAACTCCAGGAAGACTCTAAAAAACGCAGGGCCTCCAACCCGATGGCGGGTGCCGCATCATGCCCAGTAATTGCGATCGAGCGAGCGGTATTGGATCGCCTCCGAAATATGGGTAGAGCCGATTGATTCGGCGCCAGCAAGATCGGCTATGGTGCGCGAGACTTTGAGAATGCGATCGTGGGCGCGAGCGGAAAGGGCCAAGCGCGTCATGGCGCTTTCCAGCAGACGTTCGCAATCGGCAGAGATGTTGCAATATTTCCGGAGCTGGCGGGGACTCATCTGAGCATTGCAGTAAATCTTCTCTCCCTGGAAGCGCTGCAATTGCCGCTCGCGGGCATCGACCACACGCTTCCTAATCTCCTCCGAGCTTTCACCACCTGAACTCTGCCGCAGTTCGGTATACTTCACGGCTGGCATGTCGATGTGGATGTCGATGCGGTCAAGCAGCGGGCCTGATATCTTGGAGACGTACCGCTGGATCATGGGGGGCGTGCAGGAGCAATCACGCGATGGATCGTTAAAAAAACCACAGGGACAGGGATTCATCGCGGCAGCCAACATGAAACGTGATGGAAATGTCAGCGACATGGCAGCGCGGGAAATAGTGACCGAGCCGTCTTCAAGCGGCTGACGCATCACTTCCAGCACATTGCGCGCGAATTCAGGCAATTCATCCAGAAATAGCAAGCCGTTGTGCGCTAGGCTCACTTCGCCCGGCCGCGGCACCGCGCCCCCGCCAATCAGCCCGGCGTCGGAAATGGTGTGGTGCGGAGCCCGGAACGGCCGCACACCCACAAGGCCCATGCCTGGATCGAGCACTCCGGCCACGCTGTGGATCTTGGTGGTCTGGATGGACTCATTGAACGTGAGGGGGGGAAGGATGGTCGGAATGCGCTTAGCCAGCATCGTTTTGCCTGCGCCCGGCGGGCCAATCATCAAAATATTGTGGCCCCCGGCAGTTGCCACTTCAATGGCGCGCTTGGCATGCATCTGTCCCTTTACATCGTGGAAATCCACGTTATATTTGCCGCTCTGGTCCAGCATCTCCGTGGTGTTGACTTTAGTGGGCCGGAATTCGCTTGTGCCGTTGACCAAGTCGATCACTTCGGGCAGCGAGCGCATGCCATAGACCTGGACGTCGCCCACCACTGCCGCCTCCGGAGCATTCTCCACTGGAACCACAAGGGTCCGGATATTCTTCTGCTTGGCCATTGCGGCAATCGAGAGTGCTCCCTTGATGGGGCGAATCCCGCCATCAAGCGACAACTCGCCAAGGAAAATATAGTTCTTGAGATGGTTATTCAGGAGCGCGCCACTATTGGCGCCCAGAATGCCGAGTGCAATCGGCAGGTCGAAACCCGAGCCTTCTTTCTTCACGTCAGCGGGCGCCAGATTCACGGTGATGCGCTGGAACGGATATTCCAGACCGCAGTTCTTGATAGCAGCCTTGATGCGCTCCCGGCTTTCTCGAATGGCGGCGTCAGGGAGCCCCACGGTAGTGAAATCAGGCTTGCCGGCAGAGATGTCCACTTCTACCTCGACCGGGTAGGCATCAATTCCGTACGTTGCTGCACTGAAAGTTTTGAACAGCATTGGACTCCTGCAAGTCTCATGCAGAGTAGCGCTACCATAACGCAAGCGACAGCGGGTGGCAAGAAGATTCTAATAAACGGCCCCGCATTGACCTCCCGGCGCAGTGATTCTCTGGCAATTAGCAGACTTGAAATTCTTTATGAGAGCTCGTGATCGGACGTCCGCGGACCACGCATTCTTGCGACATGTCTCGGACGGCGCTGGCAGCGGGGGCAAAAGTGGCTGCTCCGACCTGCGATGATAATGCGCCGGATGGGAGTCTGGCAGCGAGGGCACGGTTCACCGGTTTTCTGATAAACTCGCAGATGTTGATGGAAATTGCCCGGCCGACCCTCGATATCAATATAATCGCGAAAAGTAGTTCCTTGAAGATTGACTGCGCGCTTGAGAACTTTTTGCACCGCGTGGTAAAGGCGGCGTGCGGAGGCGGAAGATATGTGCGCCGGTTGGGCGAGGGGATGAATGCCGGCTTCAAACAGCGCTTCGTCCGCATAAATGTTTCCCAGGCCTGAAACGCCCTGCTGTTTCAGCAACCAGCTCTTGATGGCTCCCCGCCGCCCGCTCATGGCGCGCAAAAACTCCTCTTCTGTCGCCTGCTGCGCATCCGGCCCCAGGCTCGCGAACAACGCATCAAATTCTTCACGCCTCAAACAACGGAGTCGCCCGAAACGGCGAACGTCGCGAAAACGCAACTCTAGCTTCCTTCCTTCGAACGCCATCCGAATGTGCGTGTGTGACTCCAGAGGAACGTCAATCGGCTGAATAGTTACCTGCCCAGTCATTCCCAGGCGGAGGATGAGATAATTAGGATCGGGATGATTCGCGCCAGCCATTTCTACGGCCAGCACTTTGCCTTTCCGCTGAACGGCGACGAAGGTTCTCCCTTCAACCCCCTCGACAAAATTTTCGACATCCCCCGCAATGATGCCTGGGTGGAGGACCTCAACCTCCACAATTTGCCGGCCAAGCGCGCGTTTGCGAAGACCGCGCAAAACCGTTTCAACCTCCGGGAGTTCAGGCATAGCGTCCAATCAAGACTTAAGTTTCTGCTGGGATGAGCCCGACCACTCTAACCGGGGCACCCGACCCGCCGCCGAGCTTGAGGGGCAAGGCAATGACACTGAACCCGCTCGCTGGCAACTTATCAAGATTCGCCACGTTCTCCAGGTGATAGACACCGGCTGGCATCGTGAGGTGATGGACCGGGAAATCCGTGGAGGGGCCATGGTCGACGCCCGCTGTGTCAATTCCGAACCCGACCGGTTGCGCATGGTCCAGGAGATAACCTGCCGCCTCCACCGACAGCCCGGGAAAGTGCAGAACCCCCCTGGCATCCATGTTCATGTACAGCTCCTGAGAGGGCCAGCGCTCAGCCCAGCCGGTCCGGAAGAAGACCACAGCACCAGAAGGGACTGCTCCGCGTTTTTCCACCCAGTTCTCGATGTCCCTTACAGTCACGCGATAATCGGCATCCGACACTACGGCATAGCTGACATCTATTAAAACGGCGGGGGCGAAAAATCGTTCAAAAGCGATATGATCCACGCTCTTCCCCCCGCGACAAAAATGTAACGGCGCATCCATGTGCGTGCCGAAATGCTCCGGCATGCTGAAGTAGCGCATGAAGTTTCCGTCTTTCTCGTAAGTCGTGGCAAAGCTTATGTGGAAGGGACTGCCCGGAGCATCTTCAGGCCAGTAAGGTGAGTCCCGTTCCAAGGTGTGAGTCAGGTCGACCAAACCCAGTTCCCCATCACGAACCCTCTTCGTGAACTCGTCATACACTTCGGACTCCTGTCCTTACCCCTTGGAACAGTTCCAAAACTAGTCAGGTAGATCGCCTGGCACCTTCGGCGATGTTTCGATGCATTTTCATCGAGTTAGCGGCACCCGAAGAACTGTGCACATCGGGGGGTGACTAGCCATCCATGGGTGACGTCCAGAGGGCCGAGACCCTAAATGGCAACCTTAATGTCGTCGCCTTCAACCTGGACGGGATAGGTATCCACCTTCAATAAGCTGTCTTCCAGGTTTTCTCCCGTGCAGACGTTATATTGCCACATGTGCCAGGGGCATGTGATGACATCGCCTTCCAGCATCCCTTCACCCAAAGGCCCGCCCTGGTGGAGACAAGTATTGTCCGTGGCATAAATTTTGCCATTCACGTTGTATAGGGCGATCGACCGGCCATTCACCTCAACCGCTTTTGCAATTCCAGGATCCAGCTCGGACAAACTCGCCACTTTTACAAATTCAGCCATAGCCCCTCTGTCGTTCAGGTCCAGAGAGTTCCTCTCCGCCTGCTTAAATTTTCTGAGTTAATGATCGGAAACTCTTGAAGCGCACAAGGCGGCAGCCAGCTTAACAGACAAAAAATTTCAGTCAATTTTCTCATCCGGACTGCGCCAGCCCTCAGGCCCAGCCCGCACTCAGGACTCGTAGCCTTCAGCCCTCATTATATAGCCAGAGACATGCCCTGCACTTCGCTTCAACCATCGTTGCCTTGAGAAGTGGAAAGAATTTTTCTCTTCCCGAGGTCAAGGTTTCTGGATTTCGCCCTGTACTTGTTTGGCCGCAGCGAAATCTCCTGCCGCGTCAAGCGCGCTGGCTTCGGCTTGATAGGCTTGCCAGTAATCGGGAACAACCTTGCGCGCGGCGTGAAATTCAGCCGCGGCCCGGCGATACATCCCCAGCTTCATCCAGCAAGTACCCAGGTAGAAGCGCGCTGTGACATCCTGGGGATCCACTTTCCCAGACTGCTCAAAGTATTCTGCGGCCCTTGCGTAATCGCCTTGCGGAAAGTATACGGCGCCCAAAGCGTCCGTCGGTTGCGAACTGTCCGGCGCGGCGTAATGAGCTTTCTTGAAATCCTCAATGGCCCTCTGCTTGTCGCCGGTTCGTAAAAGGATACGGCCTACCCCTAGGTAATAGTCATGGGCCATATTCAATGGCCACGAGCTCTGCTGATTCAGCCGCCAGGCAGTGTTGTATTCCCTCAGCGCGCCTTTCAGGTCGCCGTGCTCATATTCGAGCACCACCCCTCGCGCCATGTGCAGCAATGGAGAATCGGGCGACTGTGTCATGGAATAATAGATCAGAGCGTTGTTGTCGCGCCAGTGCGGGATAGCTTGCAGGGTCTGGAATCCACAGAAGATCATGGCCACGCCCATTGCACACCCGGCGGTCGGAATCAGGCGGGCGCGTGGAAACCAGCGCAGCAGGCAGCCGAGCAGCAAATAAGCCACGGCAAGGCACGGGCCGATTGAAGGGAAATAAAGAAAACGATCTGCCAGCAAAGGAAAACTAAGCTGGCGGATATCCAGCACTGGTAACAGCGTGACTGGCCACCAGACAATTAGAAAAGCCAAGATCGGCTCATGCCTTCGCATCCAAAACGCAGCGACTAAACATAGCAATGCGATCCATGGCCACGGTGAACGCAAACTTGGACCCAGATAAAACATTCGAAAAACATTCAAATGGTCGGGCCAAAGCAGGATCTTCGTATCCTGGCCCAGCAGGGCCGCGGCAGCTCCGGCAACGCGGGGTGTTATTTTCCATAGACGCCCGCCCTGAGTGACATAACCCAGCGCCTGATGCCGCAGCACCAAATACGCGACTGTGGCAGCTACGTAGGGCAACCACCACAACAACCGGCGTGACCATGCCTCTGGCTTGCCCAGGAAAAACCAATAAGCCAGTAACAGAAATGGGAAACTAAGCGGCATCTCCTTGAAGAACAGTGCGACGAAAAATGATAGAGCCGCCAGCAAGTGATAAAGGGGCCGCTTCGTCTCGTCCTGTTCTGTACGCACGAAAAAGAAAAGGGACAGAAGCGCGAAGAATGTAAAGCCAACTTCAGGCAGGGCGGAAATCCAGGCAACCGCCTCCACGTGTACAGGGTGAAGCACCCATAGCAATGCGCCGGCAAACGCTATGGCGTCGTTATTGAAAAGCCTTCTTGCCAGCCAGTAGACCAGCAGGGCAGAAACCGCATAGACCAGCAGGTTCAGAAGGTGGAACGTGGCGGGATTGGGTCCGCCAAGGCGATACAAAATCCAGTAGCAGGCAAATTGCAACGGCCGGTAGAAATTGGTTTTGCCGCCCTGGAATGACCAGACAGAGCCTGTAAAAATCTGCTTCCAGAGGTGAGGATTCAAAATGAAGGCGTTTTGAAGGATTTGCGGATTGTCATCGTAAACAAAGCCGTTGGCCAGACAACCCGAGAAAACTGCAAAAGCGATGGCCCCCAGAATCACGCCTGCGAGCAAGCGATGTTTCGCGATCCGCTCGCCAAATTCAATGAACAATGGAAAACTCCGGCCAGCGACTTACATCAGGATGACTTGGAAGCAGCGGTCAAGCCGCCGCTTCAAAATTCGGCGGGCAATGGTGGCTACCGTTTCGTTCCATGAACCAGAAGTGCGCCAACCTGATGGAACTTCCTCATCTGTTCGGCATCTCGAAACCAGCGGCCCGAATAGTCGTCGGGGACCGGAGTGGGATCAGGAACCTGCCGGTGCTGAACGTTCTCAAACCCCGCCTTCCGATAGAAGTCCTTCCAGTCATCGGTAGAAAGCAAGTGAGTCGGCAAGTTGACAATTGGACCCCACTGATGCGCATGCGGGTTCTCGATATAATAGTTGATCAAAATCCATGCGCTCCCGCCTTCGGAAAGGACCCGAAACATTTCTTGAATGCATGCCGCCGGGTCCGGCCAGTAATAGGCGGACTCAACCGAAACAATCTTGCTGAAAGAACCGTCACCGCATGGAATTCTATCGGCAGCGCCTTCCATGAAATTGAGATTGACATATCCCCTGCCGGCAGTCTTTGCGTGCCGGATCATTTCCGGCGCCATGTCAATGCCCACGGTCTGACCTGCAGGAACCAGCTTCGCGAGGAGGCGGCAAAGCCAGCCGCTGCCGCAGCCAAGGTCCAGAATATGGTCATTGGACTTTATGTCTATCAGAGGCAGCACAGGCAGCGTGATGGGAAGATGGTGGTCTTCCATTTCCTCTCCGCGCCCGGCTTCCGCCCACTGATTGAATAGATTGCGAATTTTCTCATCAGTTGAAATATCCGTCATAGACCCTTTCACTATCTGCAAATTATGCCATGGGAAGTACCGGGAGTCGAACGACTGAAGCCAACGCATCAGGGTCTCCCGCACATCCGATGGCAGTGAAACATCTTGGCCCTCGAGAGCATCTCAAGGGTCCGGAACAGAAAGCCGATGATAACCGCAAGTTGAGGGACAGGAAAGATTTCTGGAAGCAGGTTTTCAATATGAACCTCTCAGATGATATTATGTTTCATCCTGGGTGCAGGAACGACAGCGAATTGCAGATCGCTTGAAAAGGTTGATTTCAGCAAGAGTCGGCTATAATCGAAATTATGATGAAAAACATCACAGCGTACAAAAACTCGCTGACCGAGGTGATGAAGGGAATCCAGAGCTTCAAGACGTTTGCTCTTGCGGCCGCAGGCGATTTTCAGAACATTGCTTCCGTCGCTCCCAGCTCGCGTCACCTGGCGCGCGCCATGCTGGAAGGTCTTCCCATCAGCGAAACACGGACGGTAGTGGAGCTGGGAGCTGGCACTGGCGCCATCACGCAGGTTCTGCTCGAAACCCTCCCTGCAAACGCTACGCTGCTGGCATTCGAGATTAACTCGGAATTTGTCACGTACATGGAAAAGCGCTTTTCTGACCCGCGCCTGGTGCTGCTGAACGCCCCGGCAGAGACTCTGGGTGACGAGCTGCGCCATCGGGGTCTGGACCGGATAGACGCCGTTGTTTCTTCTCTCTCGCTCCGCTTTATGCCGGACAACCGACAGCGTATCTTGCAGGATGTTCTCGCCCCATTCATGGACGCAAGAAGCGTGTACACACAATACCAATACTTGCATGGAATGCGCCTCGAGAACGGCAAGATCCTTCGACATTCTTCTTTGCCATTCCTGCGTGAATATTTTGGCTCCATCCAATGCCGAACCATCTGGCGCAATCTCCCGCCTGCGCGTGTCTTCACCTGCCGCGAAAGGGTCAAAAACGGACAAGCCCTCCGGGTCCACAAGGCCATGAATTCCTGCAAGGCAGGCCCGCTGGCCAGCGAACAAGTCTGACAACTTCCTGACGGAGCCCCCCGTAAAGGACATGCCCGTATGCATTGGATTCATGTAGTGATTCTGGCGGTGGTTCAGGGGTTGGCGGAACTTCTCCCCATCTCCAGTTCCGCCCACGTAATTGTCATAGCCAAACTCCTCGACGAAAACATGTCCACCCCGGCTAATGCACTGCTGCTGGTGATGCTGCATACGGGAACCATGTTTGCGGTGATTGTCTATTTCTGGCGGCAATGGGTGGATACTTTCTTCTCATCGCGCGAGGCTTTCGTCCGGTTCGTTCGCAAAGGCTTTGTGGCCTGTTTCCTCAGCGGGGTTGTAGCACTTCCGTTGATTTTGGGCGTCGAGGACATGCTGAGCCACGGTAATCATCATGCAGAGATCGAAGCCCTGTTTAATAAGCTCAACTGGATAGCCCCTGCGTTGGCAGCAGTCGGCATTCTGATCCTCTGGGCCGGACTTCGCGAAGCACGCAATCCCGAGACAGCCTCAGGAGCAGAGCATCGCCCGGTCACCTGGCGCCAGGCCATCATCATGGGAATCCTGCAAGGTATTGCGATCCCCTTCCGCGGTTTTTCCCGTTCTGGGGCAACCATCTCCGGCGCCCTGCTGGCGGACGGCGACCGCATTCCGGTTGAATCCTTCAGTTTTGCCATCGTCGTCGCCATCACGCCGCTGGCCATTGCCCGCGAATTCCACCGCCTGCTGGCGACCAGGGCAGAGGCCCACACCATCCTGGCCACAGCGATTGCTCCAAGCCTGCTGGGCATGTTCTGCGCCTTCCTCGCCGGACTGGTAGCGCTCAAGTGGCTGTCAAGCTGGCTGGAAAAAGGACGCTGGTACTGGTTTGGAATTTATTGTCTGGCAGCTTCCGTGGTCGTTGCAGCTCTCTACTTCCATGGAGGGTAGCACAATGCAGTTATGAGGTGTGGGAGTAACGATACCGCGCTATTTCCTATTAAAATCCAAACTATCGCCTTAAGGCAACCGCTGGCTTTTCATTCTGAATGACAATAGTGGGATTGGAAGAAAGCGCTGGAACCGGCAAGCCACGTTCGAGCAGAAGTGCAACATGCTCTTCCATTCCCCACCGCGCCTTATATAAACAATCTTCGATGGAATTGCCAACACCGGTGAAACCCTCCAGTTCGGGAGAATAGAACCCGAAGAAGTTAGGATCGTCGGTGGCTTCGATAACCAGCGAATATTGCAAGTTAATCATGACCGTCCCCGGTTCTTGATCCCAGCGGCCTTTAGAATAGCACGACACGTCCCGCTGGGCACTTCTTTCGAACCATGAAAGTCGATCCGAATCAAGCGCGTAACTCCGGGCTTTGCAAAATAACGAACGGAGCCTTTTTCCTTCACAAGCCGGAACCCTTCACTTTCAACGATGCGAACGAGCTCGCTGAACTTCATGTAGCGATTCCGCTATACCTGCGGTCTCCGCAAACCATATGCGGCTCACAGCATGCTACTTCCCGACCTTGGCGAGCAACTCCACAAACTTCTGCTCGCGGTCTTTCTGATTGAGCCCCAGGTGTTTTTCCATCACCTGAGTGGTGTTCATGGAGCAGAACTTGGGGCCGCACATTGAGCAGAAAGCTGCACCTTTGTAATACTCATCGCCAAGGGTTTCATCGTGCATAGAGCGCGCCATTTCAGGATCAAGCGATAAATCAAATTGTTTGTTCCAGTCAAACAGGAAGCGCGCATAGGAGAGAGCGTCGTCACGGTCGCGGGCGCCCGGGCGTTTGCGGGCCACGTCTGCAGCGTGGGCGGCAATCTTGTAGGCGATAATGCCCTGGCGAACGTCGTTCTTGTTGGGCAGGCCCAGATGTTCCTTCGGCGTCACATAGCAGAGCATGGACGCGCCGTGCCAGCCGATCATCGCCGCTCCGATAGCAGAGGTGATGTGGTCGTACCCGGGCGCAATGTCGGTCACCAGCGGTCCGAGGGTATAAAAGGGAGCCTCATGACATAGCTCCATTTCCTTTTCGACCTGAAGCTTGATCTCATCCATGGGTATGTGTCCCGGCCCTTCAATCATCACCTGGACATCGTACTTCCAGGCTTTCTCCGTCAGTTCGCCCAGGACTTTCAGTTCCGCAAACTGTGCTTCGTCGCTGGCATCCGCCAGGCAGCCTGGCCGCAGGCCGTCGCCGAGCGAAAACGAGACGTCGTATTTCTGGAAGATCCGGCAGATATCCTCAAAGTGCGTATAAAGGAAATTTTCCTGATCATTCTCGGCACTCCACTGGGCCATAATGGCACCGCCCCGGCTGACGATCCCTGTGATGCGGTGACGAGTGAGAGGGATAAATTCCTTTAGAACTCCCGCGTGGATGGTCATATAATCCACGCCTTGTGCCGCCTGTTCTTCAATCACTTCCAGCATGATCTCAGGCGTCAGGTCACGGACTTGCTTCACCCGCGAAAGAGCTTCATAGATGGGCACTGTGCCGATAGGGATCGGGCTGTGCCTCAGGTTGGATTCGCGGATTGCGTGAATATCACCGCCGGTTGAAAGGTCCATGGCCGTATCTGCGCCAAAGTGCACGGAGGCGTGAAGTTTCTCAAGTTCTTCTTCCAGATTCGAGGTGGTCGCAGAGTTCCCGATATTGGCATTAATTTTGCATTTTGCAGCGATGCCGATGCACATCGGCTCGAGCTCGATATGGCGGATGTTGGCAGGGATAATCATGCGGCCACGCGCGACTTCAGACCGGATCAGCTCCGGGGAAAGATTTTCGCGCCCGGCCACGTATTCCATCTCTTCCGTCACCACGCCCTGCCGCGCGTAATGCATCTGGGTCACGATTGGGCCAGTTCGTTTCTTGACCCATTCACTCCGCAATGGAACCGTCATGGTATTTCCCCTTCTCTGTTGATGAAACACCCTGTCGCAAAAAGCTTCCTATTGAACCCGGGATGAGCCTGACGCGGGCCCTTTGGAACCATCATCCAGAGGTTTGCGCCCGGCGAACCCATCTTCCAGCCCGTGCCAGAATCCGATCCGCCGTTCTCCCTGTTTCCAGCAGAGGAAAGCCTCCTGACCCTCGATCAAACTAGGAAAATCGACCAGCCCGGCATCGATGTCTTTCACCACACAACCGGTCTCCTGGATCTTGGAGATGGTTTCAACAATCCTGGCCGAGGCATGGTCCCGTTCTGCTTTCTTCCTCACAAGGTCCGAATACGACGGATAGGACCCACCAAGAACCATAATCCGGGAAGCCGCCTTCGTCAATTCAGTCTGAGCAGCATCCACGGTCTGCTTGTGCTCCTGCGCCTGCTTCAGAAACCCCTCGATCAACGGCAGAAGTTCTTCTGCTTCGTGACGGCTGAAATACTTGCTTGACATAAAGACCCTTCCCCAACGCGCTTCACCAAAGTCGACAGACGTTCCCCCCTGCTTCCGGTCCCGCACTTCCACAATCGTAGTTGGCTGACGGATGAGGCCAAACAAGGTTCGGCTTGGCCAGGCCTCAGACAATTTCCAGCATGCGGTCCAGAGCCAAATGTGCCCAGCGCCGGGTTTCTTCTTCAACCTGAACACGGTTTACAACCTGGCCAGCCACAAGACTCTCAAGCACCCAGCACAAGTGCTGAGGCGAGATGCGATACATCGTACTGCACAGGCACCCGCAATCATCCAGTGAGACCACAAGCCGATCAGGATGTCCCTGCGCCAGCCGCTTGACCAGATGGATTTCTGTCCCCACAGCAAACTGGCTGCCCGGCGCACCCTCCTCAACCTTCCTGATAATGAATTCCGTCGATCCCACCGAGTCCGCAACCTCGCAAACATCCCAGCGGCACTCCGGGTGAACAACCACATGAATGCCTGGGTAGTCTTTCCGCGCACGGTCCACGTGCTCAGGGAGAAACCTCTGGTGAACCGAACAATGCCCCTTCCATAAGATCACTCGGGCGCGGCGGATTTCATCTTCCGTCAATCCACCCATATCTTCGTGCGGATTCCACACAGCCATTTCATCCAGCGGAATCCCCATGCGATAAGCCGTATTCCTGCCAAGGTGCTCATCGGGGATAAAAAGTCCTTTTTCTCCGCGATCGAGGGCCCATTCCATCACCTTTCGGGCGTTGGATGACGTGCAGACCGCTCCGCCCTCACGTCCGACAAACCCTTTGATGGCCGCAGTAGAATTAATGTAGGTTACAGGAACGACCTTCGTCTTTGACCGGCCGGACACTTCCTCCCAGCACACTTCCAACTGCTCCAAATCGGCCATATCCGCCATCGAGCAGCCCGCGTTCAGGTCCGGAAGAATCACAACCTGGTGCTCTTCGCGCAGAATGTCCGCGCTTTCCGCCATGAAGTGGACGCCGCAAAAGACGATATATTCCGCTTCTTCGCGGTTTGCGGCCAGGCGCGAAAGCTTCAGCGAATCGCCGCGATAATCGGCGAACTTGACCACCTCGTCCCGCTGATAATGGTGCCCGAGGATAACCACTCGCGAACCCAAAGCCGCTTTGGCCTCCAAAATTCGCTCGTCCAGTTCCTGCTCAGACAACTCGACGTAATTTTCCGGTAAAAGACTTAAAGTCCCTGTTGCCATTTATGATCCGCCAATGCCTTATTTTAACACTCTGTGAGCCTTCAGTGAGAGCACACAAATATGATGCCCGGAGGACACGCTTCAACACTTATCCTCCGATGTAAACCATTGTCCGCGACGGCTGGACAAAGTCCGGCTCATTGATCCGGTGGCCGGGCTCCTTTTGGTTTACCGCGGAACAGATCAAGCCTTCGATTGCCTTGTCATCTGCTCCGCGACGCAGCGATGCTGCCAGATCATGCTCTTCCAGCGAAAACAGGCACGTCCGGAGCTTCCCATCGGCTGTCAGGCGAATGCGGCTGCACTGCCCGCAAAAAGGGATCGAGACCGGAGCCACCATCCCAATTTCCCCCTGGCCATCCTGAAATCTGTAACGCAGCGCCGTCTCGCTCGCTTCCCGGCGAGGAAACTCCTCCAGCGGAAACACCGGATGAATGGTCTCAAAAATCTCTCGTGCCGTCACCACTTTTGAGCGCTCCCAGGTGTGATCGGCATCGAGCGGCATGAACTCGATAAAGCGGACAATCAAATTCTTTTCCCGGGCCAGTTCCGCAAACCCCAGAATCTCCCCCTCATTGAATCCCCGGACAAGGACCACGTTTACCTTAACGGGATTGAGACCTGCGTTCAGCGCTGCATCAACACCATGCAGGACGTGTTCAAAGGACCCCGGCGTGCGTGTAATGGCAGCAAACTTTTCCGGGTGCGAGGAGTCCATACTGACGTTCACGCGGCGCACGCCGGCCCTCGCCAAATCCGCAGCCTTCTCCGCGAGGAGGTAGCCGTTGGTCGTCAGCGCCAGATCCTCGACGCCATCGATGCGCCTCAACCCTGATAGAAAATCCATGATGCCGGGCCGCAAGAGAGGCTCACCGCCGGTCACGCGGACCTTCCGGATCCCAAGCCCCACCATGACGCGCGCCAGGCGCAAAAATTCATCCCATCCCAGCAGATCCTTGTGAGGGAAATAATTCTTCGGGTCGGCCGATTTGCAGTAAACGCACCGAAAATTGCAGCGGTCCGTGACTGAAATTCTCAGATCATGAATGTCGCGACCGTAGCTGTCTTTGAGCATAAATTTCCGCCGACCGTCAAAACTTCCGGGAACCACGACACCGCAGGGCGCCCATTCCTGACCCAGAACAAAAATGCCTACCCGTATTCGCCGGCGTAGGCCTGTTCCCCTTTCCAAATACGGGAGGCGCCCGGATTTCTTCGTGCACCCTGTCGGCCTTCGAGGCATGGATTGTATTGGGGGCTCTTTAGCTCCCGAAGGCTCGAGGAACATTCTTCATCGTACTGCAACTTCAAGGCAGGAGCAAGGCGACTGCTTGTCCCATCGACAGGCCGGAAGCCTGCCGCCGGGAAGCGAGCCCGTCGCTCCAATCTGTGTTGGACCCAACAAAAAGGCCGCCCGTCACTTTCTCGACAGGCGGCCTATTTTGCCTCAACTCCCCACGGAAAAACT
>DATEKC010000185.1:0-7072 GCA_035277665.1 Terriglobia bacterium | reverse complement strand
TAATCCCTACCGGTACATGTCGCGCAGTTCGGTCTTCGCGTTTCCATCCCTGAGCGAAGGTTTTGGAATGGTCCTGGTAGAGGCGATGGCGTGTGGGCTTCCCGTGGTGTCGGCAGACTGCATTGCCGGCCCAAGCGAGATTCTCCAGAACGGAAGATGCGGAATCCTCGTCCCGCCAGGAGATTCGGATGCACTGGCAGAAGGTATCGTGCGAGTCCTGACCAGCCCCAAACTCCGCCGAGAGCTTAGCCAGGCTGCCGCTCAGCGGGCGGCTGATTTCGAGGCTGCGCGCGTAGTCTCTTCATATCAGCTACTCTTCCGAGAGGTGTGTGGCAACAACCGATGTGCCCAGGAAATGAAATGACGCGGATGCCGTTGGCGGATTCAGGGCTTGTTCGGCCCGTCACCCTTGGACCTCTCACGGAAGAGCCACTCGTCTCCGTTTTGATCACGAATCACAATTATGAACGGTACATCGGTGAAGCCATTCAAAGCGTGCTTGCACAGACCTACCCTAACTTTGAAGTCGTGGTTTGTGATGACGGCTCAACAGACAACTCCTGCGAAGTGATCGACGCTTGGTGCAAAAGAGATCCGAGAGTTTGGCTCGTTCGACAACCCAATGGAGGTCAGGGCGCAGCCCTGAATGCTGCATTTAGTGCTGCTAAAGGAGATGTGATTGTATTACTGGATGGAGATGATATGGCAGTAGAGAATAGGCTTGCGCTTATTATTCAGGCCTTCCACCGGCACCCTGATGCCGGGACGGTCACTCATGCCTTGAGAATCCTCGATCCGCAGGGTCGACAGCATGGACGAGACCCGGAAGAACCGCTGGATGAGGGATGGCTCGCTCCTGCCCTGCTGCGGGGACCAGAACCTGTGTTCCCGCCGACTTCTGGTCTCGCCATAAGAGCAGAAATTGCCAAACTTGTCTTTCCTTTACCCTGCAAGCTCATTCCGAAGGCACACTGGGATTGGGTTGTCCGGGAAGGAGCAGCATTTCTCGCTCCGGTGGCGGCGCTCAGCGAGGCGCCTGGGATTTATCGCCTGCATGGCCACAATTTTTTTGGTCATTCGCGTCTGACCACCTTGGAGCAGATTGAACATCGCCTCGACGGCCTTTCCGGGGCTATGGAAGGACGGAGGATTTACGCCAGGGCTATCTTCAATTCAGAACCGGACCCGCATGAATGCGATAGCGTCTCGGGTGTGCTGATCCTGTCCCGCGCAGTCTTGCGTGGGGAACGGATGTCACGTAGCCAGATTTCACGTTACGCCCGCGGCAAATCCCGCTACATCTGGAGTCTGCTTTTCCTTCTCCCTTCATCGGTGAGGAGTCGAATCTATCTGTGGGGAAGGAACACACAAATCCCCTGGAAGGCAAGACGTCTCAAGGGGCAGGCTGTCCGCCTCCTGGAGAGCCTCGGCGCTGCATTAGGTATGCGGTGGAAGCCTGGACGGAGGGTGCACCAGACGCGAGTAAATCTTCAATAGCAAAATTCATGGCTCCTGGACATCCAACGGGAAGGCCGGATTTCCGGTTTGTGACTTGCAAATCGTTTTCTGATCGTCAATGAAAGTCGGAACGAAACAAAAATGGGAGAATTCCCAAAGTTAAACATCCTCACTGTCAACTGGCACACTGCCTATCTGTACAACCTGTCACAAACAGGACATCGCTGGTCAGTTCTGAACAAGTGGCAGGATTTTAACCGTCCCCTGCCCGCCAATTTTGCGCTCACCGATTGGGCCACCGCCCGGCGCAACTTTTCCAAATTCGACCTGGCGATTGGGCACAGTATCTGGATTGATGTATTAAGGATTCTGCCTTTTTGCATTCTCTACCACAAGCCTTATATTCAGGTTATTCACGGCAGAAGGTGCAGGGGAGGTTTTAGCCGGAGCCGTCTCCGCAAACTCGCGAAGTGGTTCTACGCCAAGCTCATCCTGAAGAACCTCGTCCGATTTGGACTGATGCGGGTCGTGTTCATCTCGCCTTATGCGGCCTCAGACTGGGGGCTGTACGGGACCGCAATCGATCAGGGGATCAACCTTGCGGAGATGGGGCCTTACGAGGGTACGGAACCGTCGCTCCTGACGGTGGGTAATACACTTCACCGGGAGCACTTTGCATTCGATGAACTGATGCAGATCCGTAAACAGGTTCCCGTCAAAATTGTCGGGGTGAATCCCAACATTCCCGATTGCCACCCTTCGAAAAACTGGGAAGAGTTGCGGTCGTTCTATTGTCAGAACAGGGCCTACCTTAACCTGACCCGTGAACCCGAAGACGGCCATAACCTGGCCGTGTTGGAGGCGATGGCGTCCGGAATGCCGGTGATTTCGCTGAAACATCGCTCAACTCCCATCCGGAACGGTGAAAACGGATTTCTGGTAAACGATGTGCCGGAGGCAGTCAACCGCGCGAAGCAGCTCCTGGCCGATCGTGAACTTGCTCGAAAACTGGGAAGGAGCGCCAGATCCACTGTTGAACAGGAATTCTCCATGAAGGAATTTCGTAAGCGCTGGAATGAGCTGATGGCACACAGTATTGGATCATCACGCAGATCTGGTGCTCTCTGAGCTGGCGCCTGCCGGAGAGAGAAAAGAGCCCGTTCCTGATTCGCGGAATCCGACTCAAACTCTGCACAACATCGGCGAAGAGAATGAGGTAAGTAGAGAAGCCAGAATGAGACTTCTGATCGAGGACGGGTTCTCAGTTGAAAGAGGGACTGGAGTGGGAAGGTACACCCAAAACCTTGCGCGAGAGCTCGGCAAATATCCTGGTGTCGAGATTCTGCCGCCGCCAGCAAGGAAGCTGGTCCGAAAAATTCGACCGTCCAGCATCAGGCGCGTCGCTTATGCAGCCTGGTTGGAATCTGTGTTCCAAATCCAACTTGAGAAGCTTGAAGCTGACGTGGTCCATTTTACCAATTACCTTGTGCCGCGGCGCCGAGAGTCCAGGGCCCGTTATGTTGCGTCTGTACACGATTTGACTGCATGGAAACTGCCGGAAGCCCTCCCGTCCATGTACGCGAGGTATATCCGGAAAGCCATTTTGAGGGCCGTGGACGTTGCAGATCTCATTCTCTGCCCCTCAGAATCGATTAGAAAGGAGGTCATCGAGCATTTCAATCTTGCGAAAGAAAGGGTTGGAGCCGCATGGAACGGGGACTCGCATCTGCCGCAAATTCCTTCTGAGAGACAGGAGGAACTTCGCCGCCGTCTGGGCAGCCGGCTGGGACTTTGCAAGCGTTTTGTCCTTTTCGTCGGGACGCTGGAACGACGGAAGAATGTAATCGCCCTGGTGGAGGCATTTGCGCGCGTAGCGGCTGAGTTAGATCTTCAGTGCGTGATGGTGGGGAAGGCTGGATATGGCTTTGGCGAAATCAAAAGTTCCGTTAACCGCCAGAAATGCCGCGACCGTTATATTCTGCCCGGGTTCGTGACAGACGAGGAACTGGCCCTGCTTTACACTCAAGCCGAGCTCTTTGCATTTCCTTCCTGGTATGAGGGATTCGGAACCCCACTCGTTGAGGCCATGTGCTTCGGGCTGCCCATCGTCGCCTCGCGCATCCCTTCGACTGAGGAAGTCGCGGCTGAAGCGGCGATCTATTATGACGACCCGGGAGACCACGAGTCGCTGGCTGCAAAAATGATTGAAGTCCTTAGTGACCCTGAGATGAGGTGTGGATTGTCTGCGCGCGGAAAGCAACGGGCAGGAAAATTTAGTTGGGAAAATCTGGCGAGAATGCACATTGACGCCTACCAGACCAGTTTGAACAGGCCGTGATTGGTCCGATTGATGCGCCGAACTCCAGTCAGTTCATAGATAAAGGACGGGAAGTTTCTCATGAGATATATCGCAGCATTCGCAATATAAACGCAGATAGGCCCGGATTGACGGTTTTTTGGTGTGTATGCTAGTCTGTTAATTTGTGTGAGTCACACCGGAAGTTCTTGCCCCTGACCGGACGTTTCGCCACTTTTCTGATCCTCCTTGCCGTGGTGATTGGAGGATGGGATTGCGCGGTTAAGCGCACAATTCGTCTTACTCCTCCACCAGTTTCAGCCCCCCCAAGGCAAGCCAGTGCTGCCGAGCTTGTCAAGGACGTTGCCGCCTGGAGTAAGGACATTACGACGCTGACGGCGGCGGTTGAATTCAAACCGACGACAGGATCAATTTATACAGGAGTTATCAAAGAGTACCAGAACGTCTACGGCTTTATCCTGATGAAAAGACCGGCCATGATCCGAATTATTGGACAAGCGCCCGTAGTGAAGACACAAATCTTCGATATGGTCTCCGACGGCCAGCAATTTCAGGTTTCTATTCCACCAAAGAATGAGTTCATTGTTGGAAAAAGTGACTATCAGGGATCCGCCCAAAAGCCACTGGAGAACCTTCGACCCTCGCACATCCTGGAGGCACTCATCATTCCTCCAATCGACGAAACAAAAGAGAAGTTCTTTACTGAGGAAACACAGACTGCCACGGGTGAGTACTATTATGTCCTCGACATCGTTGAGCCTGATGCCACGGGGGAGTTGCAACTGGAGCGGAAGGTATGGTTTGATCGCGCCGATCTGGGGATTTCACGCCTTCAGATTTACGAGCACGGAGGCGCCCTGGTTGAGGACGTCAGCTATGCCGACTATCGCGATTTTCAGGGAATCCACTATCCTGGGCAAATCACGTTGAACCGGCCTGAAGAAGGCTACTCGCTAACGATAACGGTAGAGAAGGCAACCTTCAATCAAACCATTCCGCCAGAAAAGTTTGTGCTGAACAAACCGCCGAATGCAAAATTGCTTAGACTAGGCGGAAATCAGTAGCCATAAGGAGCATCGTGGTTAACAGAATGATCTTCGAGAACATTCTCCACCGGCCGATCAGAACCCTGGTGAGTATGCTGGCCGTGGCTATCGAAGTGGGGATGGTGATGCTCGTTGTGGGAATGACTCAGGGCATGCTGCACGAAACCGCCAAGCGAGTTCAGGGAGTCGGTGCGGACATCATGGTCCAGCCTCCCGGCGCATCCATGTTTTTTGGACTGACTCAAGCCCCCATGCCGGTCCAAATAGGCGACCACCTTGCGCAGGTTCCACACGTCCTGGCCGTAACCCCGGTCTTATTCCTATTTAACGCACATGGTGGCATCAATCTTATCTATGGCGTTGACATGCCTACATTTAAGCAAGTAAGCGGAGGCTTCATCTTCCTCAAAGGTGGTCCCTTCCAACACCCCTACGACATCCTTGTTGACGACTGGTACGCCCGGGCAAATAACGTAAAAGTGGGTTCGACACTCAATTTTCTGAACAACAACTTTCGTGTCGCCGGGATCGTTGAACACGGAATGGGGGCGCGGCTGTTTATTCCTTTATCGACAGCTCAGGATTTGACCGGCGCACGCGATAAGGCATCGATTTTCTTTGTAAAATGCACGGAACCGGGCTATACGCATGCGGTCATGAATTCCATGAAGGGAATGCTCCCCAAGTATCAACTTCGGTCGATCAAAGAGTACATGTCCTTGATGACTTCGAACGACCTTCCTGCGCTGAACGCCTTTATCACAGCCATGATTACCGTAGCCGTGGGTATCGGCTTTCTGGTCATTTTTCTGTCGATGTATACGACAATTACTGAAAGAACACGCGAAATCGGTATTTTAAAGTCACTGGGAGCGGGCAAAAGGTATATCATAAGTGTGATATTGCGTGAGGCCGGCCTGCTCAGCATTATCGGCATCATCACAGGATATGTCGGGACGTGGCTGGCAAGAAAAGTCATTGTGGCAGCGTTCCCTACTTTAACTGTTGAATTAACTGTGCACTGGGCGATCTGGGCAGGGTTGTTGGCCATTGGAGGTTCACTATTGGGGGCCTTCTACCCGGCAATACGCGCGGCCCGGCTTGATCCCGTGGATTCGTTGGCTTACGAATAGGAGACTTCTGGAGATCAATGGGATCAGCTTTATTGGAAACAGCAGAGGGCCAAACAAGAGGAATAGACCTTATTGGCGGTATGGAACCAATCATCGCAACGGATAACCTGACCAAAACCTATCGAGTCGGGAAAGTAGATGTTCCGGCACTTCGCGGTGTAGACCTTGTTGTCCAGGAGGGGGAGTTCCTTGCAGTTGTGGGTCCTTCAGGTTGTGGCAAGTCAACCTTGCTGCACGTTTTAGGTGGTTTAGCACGCCCGACCGGTGGCCGGGTGCTGGTGGATGGAAACAATTTCACTCTCATGAACGACGGAGAAAGGACCAAATTTCGCCGCCATAAGATTGGATTCGTCTTTCAGAGATATAACCTGCTGCCGACCTTAACGGCGAGGCATAACATTGCGATCGCACAACACATCCAGGGTGACGGCTTTAATCCTCACCGATTTGAATCGGTTGCGGAAATGCTGGGCATCAAGGATAAACTCGATCGCAAACCATATGCACTTTCCGGCGGGGAGCAGCAGCGCGTGGCCATCGCACGAGCGGTGATCTGCGAACCCAAGCTCCTGCTTGCTGATGAACCAACCGGGAATCTCGACACTGAAAACTCGCAGGTTGTGCTGAATATGCTGCGAATCCTGAACAGGGACTTCCGTCAGACGATCCTGATGATTACCCACAATCCGGAAGCGGCCTCGGTAGCCGACCGGATTGTTCGAATGCGAGACGGCCGGGTCGTTTCCGATTGAATCTTCTGGGTTTTGCCGTTATCTTACTCAATAATAAAGTGATATGGCACCAAGCACCGAGTTCCGCGAACCAACCGTTTCGCGCCCCGGGGATCGGGTGGCGGAACACACGAGCTCCTCGCTTCGATCCGGACTCGGACTAGTCATCAGAAACGCGATCTTTTGGTCATATGAACGGGGCAGTTGGCAATATGACGTCATCTGTTTGCTGATCCTGGCCTTCATCTTCCTAATCCCGACCAACTGGTTCCACGATCGTCCTCGCCTTCAGTTGAGTGATCTACGCCACGTCCAGGGCATCGTGGAAGTCAGCCATACAAACCAGGTTTGGGTTTACCAGTTGGATGCCAGGCTTGTGGAATCACT
>DATEKC010000184.1:0-3760 GCA_035277665.1 Terriglobia bacterium | reverse complement strand
GCAAACCATAGCTCTCTTGTGTGTGTGTGATTGAAGCTAACGAGTGTATCTCAGAAGCGGTTCCCGGCAAACCATAGCTGCAGCCGCATAGTGTGCGTGCCGAAGCAGAGTGTATCTCAGAAGCGGTTCCCGGCAAACCATAGCTTGCTCATTATCGCTTTCTTGTGGTCAACGAGTGTATCTCAGAAGCGGTTCCCGGCAAACCATAGCTCCATCACAACAACTTGTTTCTTTGATTCCAGTGTATCTCAGAAGCGGTTCCCGGCAAACCATAGCTGGCGCATGGGCGAGTGGTGCAGACACGCGCCTTGTCGAGTCTGCGTTCTCGCGAAGCGAGAGGCATCCGCTTGTTTTCATTCCGCCCGGCCCTTTGCTGCCACTGCGGCGACTCTGGGCTGTCTCTTTCATCCTTACATAACTTAAAATTCATAATTCTCTTTGTCCTCACGCAGCTTCGCCGATCGCAGAGACAGAAGCCGCCTCTGCGCCAGCCCCGTTCTGTCGTAGGGGCGCGGCTTGCCGTGCCCTTGTTGCGGTTTTGGACCCCGGTCGGGACGGACGGGACAAGCCCCGCCCCTACGTGTTCCCCGCGCCGCGGGACGTTTATGTTTGTGCTCGTGGCGTCCGGGCCATCGCAGATGCCCGCCTTCCCGGGCTCGACTCCCGAGGCGGTTTCACGGTTGGATTTCCCCGACTCCCTGCTGCCCATTTCATCCTTCATACTTCATCCTTCTCTTTGTTCCCCATTCAGCTTCGCTCATGGCCCCGCAGTATACGCCTTGCGGGACATCAAGACCAGTCGCTTCGGGACGACGCAGACGCTGCAAATCGCAGCGTGCGCCGGCCGCCGGACCGACCAATGTTGCCGGAAAAATTTTGCCCGGGTCAGACATCGATTGCGCCGGCCGACACTGTTGCGGACGCAGTGAAAATTGATGAGCGGCTGGCAAAGGATGGGCGCGAGGGCGGAGGCGGCAAAGCGTGGCAGGCGCGGGCCATGGCTAGCGTCTTAATGTAGGCTAGTTTAGCTCAAAAACCACCCCCGAATGGGACGTTTGGGATGTTCATTCGATTTTTCTTCTCCAATTACAAGTTATTGATTATACTATATTTATTGTATTTTCGGGAATGTTTCGCCACTTCTTTTTAAAAAATTGTCCAATTCTCGGACACCGTGTAAAAATTGCGAATTCGCATTTCGCGCGCTCAATTGAACACCCGCAAACGGTCTTCCAGTTCCGGACCGCGCAGCGGCGGGACGAAAGCAGATTCCTCGGGCCGGTCACTCTTCCTTCACTTCCTCGTGATAATCCGGCTCGCTGTTGATGGCCCAGATGTCGAGCTCGGCCCCGCAGATGTTCCGGGCGGCACACAGCGCGGTCATCATGGAATGGTCCTGATTGTTGTACTTGTGCATCCCGTTTCTACCAACAAACTGGAGGTTCCGGAGGCTGCTTTGCGCCCAGGCGCGGATGGTTTCAATGCGTTCAGCCCAACCGGGATCGTACATCGGATAGGCCTTCCGCATCCGCACCACTGTACCGTCTTCAATTTCCTCCGGCCGCACCAGACCGAGTTGCCCAATCTCCTGCCGCGCCATCTCGATCAGCTTCTCATCCGGGCTTGCCCAGAGTTCGTCGTTTTCAAAGACGAAATACTCCATCCCCAGGCAGGTCTTGCTGGCGTCCGGGACCATTGCGGGCGACCAGTTCTTGAAGTTCTGAATGCGTCCCACCTTGACTCCCGGTTCGTGAACGTAGATCCAGTTGTCAGGCGAAACTTCCTTGCGGTTGGCCACCAGGCTGACAATCAGGAAGTCCCTGTAGCGAATCTTTTTCGCCGCCTGGAGGACTTCCTCCGGAGGGGGCGGGTCGAGTGCGTCAATCAGGTCCCGCATGGGCATGGAACTGATGAAATGTGTGCCTTCAAAACTCTCCTCACCGTGCGGGCCGCGCGTAATCGCGCGCGTCACTTCGCCTCCCTCGTGGCAGATGCGCACCACGCGACGCTCCATCAGCACGGGATAGCCCTGCCGGTTGAGTTGATCGGACAGCATCTCCCACATCTGTCCGGGGCCTCGTTCGGGATAATGGAACCGGTCAATCAGAGTCTTTGCTTTTGGCGTCTTGGAAGGGAATAGAGCGTTTTTTACCGCGCCCATCAGGGAAAGTCCGCGGATGCGCTGGGCCGCCCACTCCGCCTGGATCGAAGTGCAGGGCACGCCCCACACTTTTTCGGTGTATGTCTTGAAGAAAATCTGATAGAGCCGTTTTCCAAAACGATTGGAAACCCATTCCTCCAGGTTGTCTTCCTTCGGCGTCGGGAAGAGTGCCGAGCGAAAGTAGCTAAGGAGAATTCGAAAACTTTCAATGGGTCCCAGTCCAAACAGCGCGTTCTTCGCCACCAGCGGATAGAGGAAGAATTTCTTTCGGTAGTAGATCCGTGAGAGGCGCGGCCGCAGCAGGAACTTGTCACCTATCGTCTGCTTCCAGATCTGGTTAACCTCTTCCCATTTGGTAAAGAAGCGGTGCCCGCCGATATCAAACAGGTACCCCTTGTAGTTGACCGTACGAGAAATACCGCCAACCTGTTTGTCAGCTTCCAGCACCTTCGCCGGGACATGATGCCTGGAGAGTTCCAGCGCCGCCGTCAGGCCCGCGGGCCCGCCTCCTATAATCACCACCGATTTCCCGTTTGCCGGGTCCAAATGTGCCACTGCATCTCCGTCAAAAGCGTTGTCTATCGGAAAAGCGCAAGCTTACGCGCGCCAAAATTCCACATGAATACCGTGACGCCACTCACGCCCTTGGCGTAAAGGTAGTAAATTCCCAGTTTCGACTGGAATAGCCAAAGAATCCATTCATTAAGCCCCATTCCCACAACCCCGATCAGGGCAAAAATCATCACCTCGGCCGACGTATTCTGCAGCGTCCGTCCCTGAAACACCCAATTTCTGCTGAGCACGTAATTCACCGCTGTCCCCACCAGAAACCCCACGGCTCCGGAAACGAGATAGTTAACTTCCAGGTAATGAGTAAGGGAAAAGAGGGTGAATGTATCGCAAACAAAAGCGAATCCGCCAACGAGGACGTAGCGGAAAAATTCGCCTCCCAGACCGCCTGCCCCACGAGCCGCAGGAACTCCGGGGCCGGTAGCGCCGCCGATGGATTGACTCAGGTTCATTGAAGGGACGGACAAATCGGTCACCAACTCACGACATAGGTCAACTCCGGTCCCGGCACTGCCCCCCCGAAGGCAAGAACACAACGATTACTTTTCGCTCATTTTTGCCGATAACGCGACTGCATTGCTTTCGCCTTCGCCCAACAGCAGTCTGTGCTGTTATTTTTCCACACCCTGGTTCGGTTTTGCAGTGCGGATGTCCGCCGTCGAGATTCCCGCGCCCGGGTTCGCGGCTCGAACAAGCAGCACACTCCCGCTGCCGCGATAGGCCACTTTCCAATCGGGCAAGGTCCCGAGCATGGTGGCTAAAGCAGAATCCGCCGGCATCAGGCACGAATCGATTCGATATTTCCGCAGCAGAACCAACGTCTTCGGTTGGGGGTAAACAATATGAAGATAATCGAGCAGCACGCCGCCCGGTTCGTAGATGTCGGCTCGGCCGTCGATAAAGACCTTCCGACCCAGGTTTTCGATCAAATAGCCGCCCCAGTCGTCAAAGTTAAGCATGCGCCCTTCCACTGGATGTTCGCGCAGGTAACGAACGGCGCCCGTGGGGTTCCACAGTTCCACGGCCCGC
>DATEKC010000183.1:0-40392 GCA_035277665.1 Terriglobia bacterium | reverse complement strand
TCCATGCTCCCCAATAATAACGGATGTCTTCAGCCCCGTCGTCTTTGCTGCCAGGATCAACCCCCAATTCGTCATTCCGCCCATCCCTGTCGCAATCGCAGGCTTTTCCTGGCGAAGCACTCTCCGCAAGCGGAGCACGGCTGTCAGATTGGTTCTCAGTTTCTGCAACAGGCTGCCACCTCCCCGCAGCTGGAGAATATGTTCAGTAATCCCCTCCGGGATTGGAAAAACTCTCGCGT
Source organism: Terriglobia bacterium (assembly GCA_035277665.1). Lineage (GTDB taxonomy): Bacteria > Acidobacteriota > Terriglobia > UBA7540 > UBA7540 > SCRD01. Next base: position 40,153 of record DATEKC010000183.1, on the reverse strand, counting down.
CTGAATAGGTGACCAAAACCGGATCGAATTCATTCCGGTTCAGGTGGTTGAGAATGTTCGAGAGTACCTGGGGTGATCCTCCGTCCTTCAGGTCGTAACAGAAAAATAGAACCTTGCGCATCGGTAGTACCGTTCCCGGATTAGCTGCCGAGCAGGTTGGAAATCACCGCTCCCCTCCGCGACCAGCTTGGATGTGAAGCTGAGGAAGCCGGGAAATTCTGCCGCCTCCAGCGCTGCGATATCTTCGGGCCATCGGCAACAGGAAAAGAGCGCCAAATGGGAGAAGAAGGGCCAGAGGAGGAATGATCTGCAACAAAATGCCTTCAAGGCCAACCAGGAAGATTCCTGTGCTGCTGAGCTGGATACCATAACTGAGAATCCCGCCCCATACAACAAGCGCGATAATGTTCATGGTTTCCTGGCTATAAAGGTACCTGTGAATCAGGCCAAATCCCAACCCCTGAAGGAATGAATATAGCAGCAGGCCTAGCATCCCCCACTCTACGTATCCCGTGCCCTCGATTGTTAAAGTTGCCGACAAGTCCACGCTACCAGGAGGCGAACCCTGCATCAGGTTGTAAACATACTCTGAGAGGACCGGCGTCTTTTGCGCCCCTGTCAGTTGCTCCCGGATTCTCCTGGCTTCCATAATAAATCCCTGTTCGTGGATAGCGCCGAAGCGATTCATGTACTTGAACGTGAAATCCAGAGGCTCTGCAGCTACGGTTGTCAGCCGGTCAAAATAGGTTTCATAGATGCTTTCCGCCTGCCAGTATCCCTGGGTTGACATCATGCGAACTGCCACAATGGCGGCGGAAGCGGGCAAAACGATGATAATCAGGGGCAATATGGTCTTCCACAACTCTCGTCGCTTATTCATATAGAAAAGCAGAAGATTAAACCAGACAAACACCATGATGGCCGCGCTCTTGGTGCCCAGCAGTCCGTCGGTAACGATTGAAAGGCCAAGCCCCAGATACGTCATCCACTTTGCCGTGCGCGATCCCGTCTCACGATGAACGGCCCAGGCCATGAGCCCGAGAACCGCATAACAACCCGGGCCGAACACGCTCATGAGCCGATTGACGATGCCGCTGGTGGACTGGACCCAGGCGAGGGCTGGATTGCTCGAAAGGATCGGGAATCCCTGTTGACCAAAGAAGATGATGGTTATAATCGTCGCAGCGGAAAGCGATACAAACAAGCCTATACTCAAGGGTAAGGGGGGAAATAGCAGTTTGATCCTGGTGGGTTTGGGCCCTTTAGAAGGCTTGGGTTGAGCAACCGGCGAGTCGCGATGAACATGCCGGCCGCGATTCGTTAACCTTCCGGCCACGGAGCGAAGGGAAAAAAGAATGTCGGCCGCCAGCAGGCCCAGAAAGAACATTCCGAACCCCTCGGCTGCGTACAGATATGAGGACCCTCCGGACTGAGCGCGGATTTGCAGAAGCCCCAGATATATGCACGCGAAAAGGGCCGCCCAAAAAAAAGGGAGGCAGAAAACGGTCTTATATCGCCATACAATCAGGCCGATGATCGCCGCGACGCCGAGGGAGACTGCGAATTCATTCATGTTGACTTTCTAAAAACTCCAGTAGCGCGTGAAATTCCAGAAATCCAAAAGAAATTGCGGGCAACTCCTTTATCACGGGGTGACTCGCCTGCCCAATCGGCCAAGAATCCCATCTACGGCGGCCTGCCAGATAAATTTTAATCGCGCAAGCTTATGATCGTAAAACAAAAGCGTGGTCCCAATGGGTCTTGCGAGAACCGCGACGGGTATTAGAGGCGCAAGCCAAGGGCTGGCATACCTTGTCCTGATGAAAATCGAGTTACGAAGATTGTAATAAAACCTCCAGGCCTGGGTAATGGGCACGCCCACGGGTATCCTCAAGATCCCTAGAATTTTGCGCCGGGCAGGTGGCACCCAAACGTATCTGTGGATGACTTTGCTGGCGGGAACCAGAAAGACCTTGAATCGCCTGGAAATGCGATGGATAAACTCTGTATCATCCCAGTAAATGAACAGGTCCTTGAGCGGCAACCCCACCACATCTATCGCCTTCCGCCGGATCATCCCTCCAAGAAAACCAGCAGCTTCGATGGAGACCAGGGATTGGCCCAGAGAATCCTCGTCCAACGCCGGGCATGCCGCCATCAGCCAGTTGAACCGCCTGAAAGATGAAACTTGAGCTTTCAGATTCGAGTCCAGCACCAGTGACGCCAGGAAACCCACAGATGGGTCGTTAAACGCGGGGGACTCGGTTAATCCTCTAAGCGCGTCAGCCATGGGATCCACGTCATCGTCCATTACCCAGATCCACTCGTGGCCTTTTTCGTATGCCAGGCGGACGCCTTCGTAAAACCCACCTGCTCCTCCCACGTTCTCCCTCAGTCGAACATAGGTAACTTTGCCATTATACTTTTTTGCCAACATTTCTGCCGTGCCATCGGTGGATGCATTATCGACCACCAAAATTTCATCCAGAGGACGATCCTGCCGAAGGAGAGCGTCAAGGCAGCCTTCGAGCAGAGCGCAGCGGTTGTACGTGACCACCACGGCAGCAATAAGAGCTTCCTTACAGTGACATTCCATAAACGATCCCTCTCAACGAGCATGAGGCAAACTGCATGCGGTTACGATTGGCCGCTATCGCTGGGACCGAACCACACCCTGAAGGATAGGAAAACGAGATCCGCCGGGTCGTTTTGCTGGCGGGATTGTTTCTCTCCGAATAATTATCGTTCACTCAGTTTCTCCGTTGAGACAAAGCAAAGGAGGCATCATCTCGGGTCAGTCCGAGCCTCTCTTGGGGTCATCCTCGCTGCCTCCGGGTTCGCTGGCACCCTTGGATTGATTGGCTTTGATGCTTTCAACGCGATAGAACACGCAAACCGTTCGGTCCTGATTGGCCATACACAGTCAAGTCTGCAAACCAGATCAAGTAAGGGCGATAGGATCGTGGGCAAACCGCGTATTTTCAGGAGCCACCGATAAAAGACAAAGCAGCCGGAAGCACTGGGGGGGTAGGTGTATGGGCTGCACAACTGAATCTCGAATCCGCACTCGCGGACAATAGATTCTAATTGGTCTTGCCTGTAGCCATCCCTCACGTGCCCAACCGCCTTATGGAAACGCCAGCCGAAGACTCGGGGGTAGTTAGGTGTAGGCACTGATAAGAGAATAAATCCTCCCGGTTTCAAAACACGGTACACCTCGGATAAGAGAGCCGTGTCTTCCTTTACGTGTTCGATCACATCAATCAGCAAAACCGCGTCGCAGCTGGCTGATGGCACTACCTCAAGGCGCGGGGCCGAGTGTGCACGGAACTCGACATTGTCAATCCTGTTTCGCGCCTTCGCCAAGTCGGCAAGTTCTATGGATTGCCGGTCAGCATCAACTCCCAGCACTTTCCAGTGTTTGTATTTTCGTGCCACCTGGAACGACATGATCCCATGCCCGCATCCGACTTCGAGAACGGATGCCCAGTCCGGAACCGTTGCCGCCATAAGCAGTCGTTTCACGGCGCGCCAGCGGGTGTGAGTGTGGAGCTCTGGGGTTCCATAAACGAGGTGATAGGCACGAAAGCAAGCCCTCACCAGCAGGTGCGTCAAGCGCCCCCCACCTGCATCTAATCTGGGCGATAAGACAGCGTATTCTTCACCAATCGGCACGAATCCAGACTCCTTTGGGTTATGTGTTCCGGGCGTAAGCCGGCCGTAGCCTGATGGGATTCAGGCCGTGCTTCAGCGTGTAGATGAATGATGCAGCATTCACAAATGTCTCGGCCGCCACAACGCCGATTGCCATCCCGTCGGCGCCCCACCTTGGAGCGATGGCAATCGCCAGCCCAATATTCAACAAACCGGCTACAAAGAGTATTTTCATCACGGCATAGTCCCGCTTGAATGACATCATCATCAATGTTGACCATACTGTAGCCAGCGCGATATTGGGAATACAAAAAGCGAGGATACGCAAAACGGAAATGGTCGGAGTGAAATTGTGCCCGAAAACAATTCGTACGATCTCGGGTGCCAAAACAACTGTAACTGCGAAAATCCCAGCTCCCAAGGGAGCGAGAACTGCTAGCACCCTCCTGCCTTCGCGGAGAGCAAGTTCTTTTGAAGCGGAGGCCAGGCTGGCCACTCTGGGGAAAAACGCCTGGGAGATGGGCCCGAGGGCGTCATTAGCTGCTCTGACAAGGCGTTCCGCTGCTACATAATATCCAACCGTTGAAAAGTTGCCCACCAGCATTCCTAGAACGAAAGCGTTGCCTGACGTGTAGAGTGTTGTTGCACTGGCGGATAAGAAAAGCGCCATGCCGTTCTTGAGGCTGCTCCAAACATCAGACCATCGCGGCAGGGCCAGTTGAATCCTAAACTTCCGGATGGCCCAGGCCACACCCATAAAACCAGCCAGCAGGGATTGAATAGTAAGGATCGCTGCGCAAACCAGCAGGTCTCTCGGCTGTCTCACAAATAGAATCAAGGCAATCAAACCGGCCACTCTGACTGAGATGTTGATAGTGGCAATGCCTGTCATCTGCTCGAGGCCCTGGTAGAGCCAGGATGGGAAAAGAACTCTTCCGGCGAGCGATGCAAAAATGATCCACACCATCAACGCAGCCTCTCTCACTTTAGGGACGCACACGGTTATAGGGAGTAATGCACAAACGCTCAGTACGAGAAGGAAAAACTTGGCGCCCCACACACTCACTGCCGTGCGACTCACGGCGTGGGGATCACTTCTCCCCACTGAAATCATTCTTGTGGCCGACCAGTCAAATCCGTAATCCACAACCACGCCAAAGTAGGCCACCAAGCCCTGGGCAAATCCCAGCAACCCGAATTCCTCAGCCCCCAGGACGCGCACAAGGTAAGGAACAATAATGAGCGGAAGGATATAGTTTGCAAAACGGATCGAATAGAGGGACAATGCGTTCTTGCCGACTGAACTTTTCAGCGCCCGGCGAAGTAGTGGCTTGAGGCCTTCGGACATACTAGACGGTGCCTTGAGATCTTCCCTGCAGTGGATGCGCTTCTTCGGCTCTTCTCCGTTGGAGTCCTGTCATCGCCGCGCCGGCCATCAACCCGTCGCGAATGGAATCCGCAATGCCCTGGAACACCCAGCGGGCGTAGCGCCCAATGGGGAATATGTCGTGAGCCTCCAGGGCGGAAATGGCCTGCTGCCTCCATCGGGACCCTGCCCACGACCAGGTATACGCCACCTCGATCCAGGTTGGGTCCACCACGTCCACATCGCGCGCCCATCCCCAATCCTGCAATTCCTGGATTGCGTTCCGGATGTAAGCGGATATCTCATCCGCATTCGGCTTCTTGCCTTCCGGGTAAGCGCGCTCCACGTAGATGCTGATGCGTTCGCCACTTCCCCGTGACGACTTTGGAAGGAATGAGTCGTCCACGTTGCTGTAGAAACCCACACGGTGAAACGAGGCCTTGCTGACGGGCACATAAACCCAGTGGTCTTCGGGGCAACGCGGTCCTCTGGCGGCTCCAATATTGAGCACCAGCACAGAGGGCGAAGGGTCTGGCTTCGCTTGAAGACGAAACCCCGCCATTTCGATGGTCCGATTTAGCGGGAGGGTGGTAACCAGTGCATCGTACCGGACCCTGCTTCCGTCTTCGAAGATTACTTCCTTGTCACCCGGGTTTATCTTAATGGCGCGCTTGCCGTAGTGAACATTACAAGAAGTTGCCATCCTCTCGGCGAGCACATTGAGTCCTTCGGTGGGATAAATGAAGCTCGTGTTATATCCCACAGCCGGTGAGGCGCTAAAGGCGCCCCGGATCACGTCATCCAGATTAATAGGGGACTTATAGGCGTCCTGAGGAGCAAGCTCTTCGTAGAGGCCCGCGGTGTAAAGGTTATGGAATGGGAAAAAGAAAAGTTCGCATAAGGTCCGGCCAAAGCTCGCCCGCAGCCAGTCACCCATCGTGCGAACTTTCTCCCGCGCGTTCGCAGCCTCAACCACTTCACGTAAACACCGGCCAACAAGTTCACCAGCCAGGCATCCCAGGTGATTTTGGATGGGATATGGAACAAGGATACCTTTCTGCGGAAGAAACACTGAGGACTTCCTTGTGTAGGAGCGGAGGTTGGCAGCCGATCGCAAAAACCGGTGTACGGCGGAGTCCCCACCGAAGATCCAGTGACCGCCGCCCACTTCAAAACGGTAGCATTCGCCATCTGCCGGAGCACGGGAAAGCCTTTTAGTGCTGCCGGGCCGCACATAGTAAGATGAGCAAATTCCTCCCGGATTTTCCGCAGCTTCAAAGACAGGAAGTCCCGACAGGCCTGCTCCCAAGCCGGTCATGCCCGCGCCCAATACGATCAGATTGTTATTTGTGCGTTCTGCCATCCTGGTGCACCAATTTTATCATGGCATGGAATCCCCGCTCGGGCGCCGTAGCTCTTCTATGATCAGTGTCAAACAGCCGCTCAGGGGGATTTTCAACCTGCCGCCGCGTCGTCGGATTTCGGGAAAGGCGCGAGCCGGTCATTCTGTTTTCCGGTCGCCAAGACTTTCTCTAAAGTAGCTGATGGTTGAAGCCAGTCCTTCTTTCAATGGGATCTTGGGCTCCCACCCCAACAGGCGTCGTGCGCGGGAGATGTCTGGGCAGCGGAGTTTGGGGTCGTCCGTGGGAAGGGGATGAAATTTTATTGAGCTTGAACTGCCTGTCATCTCCGCAATGATTCCTGCAATATCAATTATCTTATCCTCCCGGGGATTGCCCACGTTGACCGGATAATGGATGCCCCACTCCTCGCCCGAGGAAGCAGCGGTTGCGCCGGAATCCGATTCCACCATCAATAGGCGGGTTAATCCGTCAATGAGATCGCTGACGAAGCAGAAACTTCTTGTCTGATTTCCGTCGCCGTAGATTGTCAAATCATTGCCCTGCAGGGCCTGCACGATGAAATTGGAAACCACCCTGCCGTCGTCGGCGCGCATCCATGGACCATACGTGTTGAAAATTCTTGCGATCCGAGTGTCCAGCCCGTACCGCCGATGGTAGGCCATGGTCAACGCTTCGGATGCTCGCTTGGCTTCGTCGTATACACTCCGGGGGCCGATAGGATTTACGTTCCCCCAGTACTCTTCAGTTTGCGGGTTTACCTTGGGATCGCCGTAAACCTCAGATGTGCTCGTCAGCAGAAAACGCGCCTGTTTCTCAAGGGCCAGAACCAGCATATTTCGCGTTCCAATAGTCCCCACTTCGAGGGTTTGGATCGGGAACTGGAGGTAGTCAGGAGGGCTTGCCGGGCAAGCCATATGAATTACTGCGTTCACAACGCCGTCGACTTTGAGAGGTGCGGTCACGTCCTGCGAGACGAAGCGGAATGCCGGGACCTGCTCGAACGCTTCGATGTTTTGCCGGCGACCGGTCAGGAGGTTGTCCAGGCACAGGACTTCATGGCCAAGCGAAAGGAGCTTTCCACAAAAATGCCTGCCCAGGAAACCGGCCCCCCCCGTTATGACGATTCGCATCAGTCCCTCACATAATTTACGGCGTTCGCAATGCGCTTCACTTCAACCCCATCACCACTGGAATCAGTATAACCGGGCAATCCCGCTTCACACAGCGCACCCCATGTTCCACAGGCAAATATGAAAGTCATGGGGCGGCTCGAAAGTTGCGCCCGGGTGGACGGCTTTGCTGGAGGGCTTGGCGCCCCCTCGTTTTTCAACACTTCAGCACATTGAGTAGTCCGAGTGTTGACCAGAGATTTCCTGATTACGCTTCCGGATGTTCGGCCTGGTAGTCACTGCCGTAGCCGTAACCGTACTGCTGGTAGTACCCGTACTTGCCCCCGTAACTTTCCTTGTGGATATTAACATCATTCAGGGCCACGCCAAGGATGCGTGCCCCGGCTCCATAGAGCAATGCGCGAGCTCGGCGAACCACCTCGTAAGGTGTTTCATAGGCTCGAGTCACGAGGACCACCGCATCCGTGAATGTTGCCAGAATGCGGCTGTCCGCCACGCTCAGGATTGGCGGTGAATCAACGAGCACATACTCGAATTCCGTAAGGAGCCTCTTCAACATGTCCGCTGTCTGCGGAGACGACAAGACCTCCGCTGGATTGGGAGGGATGGGGCCACAGGGGATGATGGAAAGATTGGGAACGCCGTTCACCGGCAGAATGGCCTCTGAAAGCTGGACTCGCCCTGTCAGGCATTGCACAAATCCCGGGCTGTTTTTTACTCCTGCGGCCCGGTGACAGGAAGGACGCCGCATATCGCAATCCACAATCACGACTCTGCTTCCCAGGCTCGCCAGTGTGGCGCCCAGGTTAACTGTGGTGGTGGTTTTGCCTTCCCCCGGAAGGGCGCTGGTGACCAACAGAATCTTGGGAATGGGATTCGCCGACAACAGGATTGAGGTTCGCAGAGAACGGAAAGCTTCGGCAGCCATAGGGTTACTCTGAAGTGCGAGCCCATAAGAACCGTTGGAGCCGTTCCCAACAATCGAGGTCCCCTGCGTTGGCAATTTCGAGGACCCATTCAGGTGAATGGATGGAATCAGGCCCAGCGAGGGCAACCGCAATAAAGATTCCACCTCGTCAGGCGTCTTGAGCGTGTTGTCGAGATATTCCTGAAAGAAAGCCAGACCAACGCCCAGGCTCAGGCCCAGGATTAAGCCAAGGGCAAGATTGAAGACGACGCGCGGCTTGGCCGGTCCGTCGGGAACCTGCGCCGGATCAACCACCATGATGTTGCTGGCGTTCAATCCTGCGGCCACCTGAGCTTCCTTCATTCGCTGCAGCACACCATCGTACAGCGAGCGGTTTGTATCGACCTCGCGCTTCAGGATGTTGTATTGAATAGTTTTTTGCGAAACGGAATCCACCACTTGTTCCTGCTCGCTGATCAGTTGTTGCAGATATTTTTCACGGGTTTGGGCGGCCTCATATTCCTGCGAGATGTTCTGTGTCAGGGCCAGTTTCTGGCGGTTGAGATTAGCCTGAAGCGTGTCAATCTGTTTCTTGAGGGCCATCGCTTTGGGATATCCGGGCTTCACAGTAGCGGTCAGCTCGGAATACTGGCGCTTCAGGTCGGAGAGATTTTGCTCCAGACTTTGAATGAGCCTGTTCTCAAGAGTTCCCGGGAGGTCTTGCACTCTTCCTTTCTGGATCAGGCTATAGAGCGCTTCCTTCTGGGCACGATCAGCCTGGGCCTTGGTGTATTCCTCCTCAAGCTGCTCCAGTCGCGCGTTGGCCATGCTTTGTGACTGCGCGCCGACGGCATTCTGAATGAAAAGTATGGAGTTCCTGGCAGCATATGACTCGAGGGCATCCTCAGAAGATTTCAGCTTGGCTTTCAGTTCAACCAGGCGGCCGGAAAGCCATTCCGATGCTTTCAGGGCCTCATTCCACTTGACCTGAAGGTTCTGGTCAATATAGTCCTCGCCAAGCTGATTGGCGATGCGCGCGGCCATCGAGGCGTTTTGTGAATAGAATGAGACTTCAACCAGGTTGCTGCGCTCAATGGGATTGACACCCAGCATCCTCATGAAATTAGACACGCTGTTGCGGTAGGCGTCAGAGTTTGGATCCGGGGGATTCGGGTCTGAAGCAGAGGGAATCTTCCTGGGGTCCTTCGTGACCAGACCAAAATAACTGTGGCTTTGGTAAAACTCGGGATATTGATAAAGGCGAAGGTCCCGCACCACTCGCTCTGCCAGAGTGCGGCTCCTTAAAATCTTGTACTGGGTTTCCCGATAGCTCTGGATGTCATACGATGGCCCGGTCTGCGCGATCTGCTGAAAGCTGAGCACCTGGGGCTCTTCCGGGTTGATTTCGATGAGGACCCTGCCGGCGTAAAGCGGTTTCTCCTTGAAGGTTCCGACGGCCACGGTTGTAAAAACAATCAGCAGGCACGTCAACACGGCCCAACGCCGCTTCAGGATCACGCTCCAATAGTCAAGCAGCCGCGGCGACTCCTCAGGCGAAATGTCCAGGATATTTTCTTCGCGCAGATAATTCCCGTTGAGGCGCTCCAACCCGCGGGTCTGATTGATCGGCGTAAGCTTATTCTCTTCCATACAATTCCTTCATCCTCGATCGAGCGGTTTTAATCCGCCGGGCGCAAGGTTCCGATTCACGTGATTAGTAGGCACTCTAATTTCATTCTCAATTTCAATTGGAGTTGTTCCGTGGCAGGCGGCAGAGCTCGCCGGGAAAGTTCCCGATCGAGCCCGTAGGGCCGATGAAACGAACCGAAACCGATTATGTCTGGCGGGCCTGGTATTTGCGTGGACCGCAGGCAGGAATCCCCCCTTACCCCACTGATTGTAAAGGCCCATCCTGGGCCGAGGGGCGAAGCACTTTAACGCTGCTTCCATCGCACTCTGCATAGCTGGTCGCAGATGCTTAGGCCCCTGCGCACATTTGAACGCTGCTTTCGGGCCACCGGCAGGCGGGTCTCATCTCACTTTGCACCGATTCCCGGTGACTGAACGCAACTCTTGTATTGGAAGTTTGTAAACGCCCTTCTTGCCAGTTCTTGCCCGAACCTGGATGCCTTAGAAACCTGAACTCCTCCTCCGCCAGCGAGAATTATTAAGACGCACTAATACTCAATGAGACTAGCAAACGCTTTTGGCTCTTGTCAATCCGTGTATTAGATTGAAATTAAAACTCTTGCCAAAAGCCCGAAGGCAGGTTTCCCGAAGCGGTTCTGGTAAGGGAAATAATAGAGGGTTCTTTGCTGCCAAAGCGGCCACTGTGCCACGCAAAGAAGACAGGCCGGCGAAGCCAGGGCGGAAATGTGGACTTCGGCCTCGGCAAGCGCCGCGCCCCACGCCAGACCGGCCAGCCCTTGTTTTCGCCGTCTCCCTATTGCCAACTGCCTACAGCCTCCTGCTTTCTGCCTTCTGCCCGCCGCCACCTACCACCTACCACCTTCTGTCTTTTCCCCCTTTTCGTGCCAAATTTCTTTGTCTCCGTCTGGTTGTTCAGTCGGCAAAGTACTGACCCGCCGGTCGGAGTCAACCCCGATCGCAGGGGCACGGCTCGCCGTGCCCTCATTGGGCGGGGCAAGCCCCGCCCCTACGTTGCATCTCTCGGTCCATTGCGAGCATTCTCGTGGAGAACCGGTTGGCGGCTCCTGGGCAGCGGACGCTCCAAACTTTTTCAGCTTTGCTGACCGTGCACCGCGTTTGCGGTAAATGAAGTCTCAAGGTAGCCCGAGGATACCGGAGCGGGACAAATTGGAACTGGTTTTCGATAGAATTTAAGATCTATGCGTCTTCATCGAGCGCAGCGCAATGCCACCCAGGATGATGACGGCCGCGACGATTGCCACCCACAATAGAGCAGGATGACGCTCTGACCAGGGCCGGTCGTCGGGGCGTCCGGTATAGCCGGCGTTGGCCTCTTCGGCGCCCATCTCGACGCGGCTGGCTCCCGCATCCTTGCGGAAAAGTTTGGCGTAATCGTAGACCGGCGCTGAGAGTTTCTCGTCGCCGTAATAAAGCGTGAATTGTGCGCCCGCGCGGGAGTCAAAATAGATCCGCCGCTCATACTGCTGGAGACGCGCATCGGAGATCTTTAAAGGGGCGTCATCGCCATTGTGAATGATGACTCTCAAAGTTCCTCCGCCCGTTCCGGGAAGGTCAACGGAGGTCCGCTCAACATCAACCTTTAGTCCATTCCTTCGCATATGGACGCGGGCGAGTTCCCCCGAGCCAATGTAGCGCTCCTTGTCGTCCTGAATTTCCACCGCACGCTCAAAGCCTTGCTGGGCCTGGTCAATCGAAAAAGTTACCCGGTCCACTGGAGCATTCTTCGGAATAAGGAAAGTGAAAACAGTGTTTTTGCCCGCCTGAGTTTCCTGGGGTTTGCTGCTGAGGTCCTGCCACGTGGCCTTTTGCTCACTGATCATGCAGGCCGTGGCGCTTTCAACATCCGAAGGTTTCACTGGACCGTCAATGGTGACTCGCAGGTACCTGTAAGTTGTGAGAGGAATCTGGAGAGTTGTGTTGTTGCCCAGTTTTTCATTCGACAGGTCATAGAGCGTGGTCGTGCCCAGAACAGCCCAATGTTTTCCGTGCGCGTCATCCTGCCCTTCCACCCTGGCGTGAGCGACAAAGTTCCTGGCGGCCAGCTTCAAGCTGATCCGGTTGTACTGGGGCGCGCCCGACATATCAAGAAGAAATTCCGTTTTCTTGCCAATCGTCCCCGGCTGCAGCAGTTGAACGTTCTGCTGAACGGCCTCGGCGCGTAACCTTTCAATCTCCAGCCGGTAGGGGATCTCTGTTCCTGCCGAATACAACCGCAGGTCACCCAGATCGGGGCGGGAATGCCGCCAGATGGTCTCGTCCACAACAACGCATTGCTGGCCGCCGGAACTTGTGGCCGCCAGCGGCCGCTGATACTTGAAATAAGAAATGCGAGCGCTCGCTCCCAAAAGTACAGCCAGCAACCCCAAAGTTATTTTCATGGTGAGGTTCCGTGGGTCGAATTATCCGGGGAGCGCGAAGAAAGCTTCAGCCAGTCGCGCTGATAAATAAACGAAATTCCGAGCAGCACCGCTCCCAGGGCAATAAAGCTCACTATTCGGAAACTTCCTCCAAGCTGGGAAACGTCGGATAGAAAAACCTTGCCAATGGTGAATGCGATCAGGACCAGCGCCTGCCATCGCACGAATGCCGAGCGCTTTAGAAAGCCAACCACCATGAGGCCCGCGCCATACACCAGCCAGATGGCCGAATAGCTGAAACGCCGGGCCAGCAAAATCTGGTGATAAGAAAGGGCGTAATTTCTGCTGGCCGCCAATTGTCGGGCGAAGTAGTCCGAAGCTTCAAGGGTCAGGGCAATCAGCGCCAGCAGGTTCAAGGCGACCACCGCCGCATCGAAGAAGGGCCTATCCTTTGTTGAGGCGTGGCGCTCACCATATCTCGCAATTCCACCCAGCACCGCAATGGCCACCGCGTAGGTGGCAAACCTCATGTTGAACACCAGCGTGTCCGGGTAAAATCGGTCATAGACCAGCAGCCGGAAAATGCCCGCGACCAGCACAGCGACTCCAAAGTATCGCAGAAAGCCGGCTGGTGTCCTGGCGCAAATCCATAACAGTGCTGCCGATTCAACCAGCCACCCCATGGTGATCCATTGAGCATGCAGCTTTAACGGGATGGCGATGGAGATGAAGGCAATGGCGATGGCGACGTGGAGCAGGTTGATAAAACTTGTATCCTGGTCAGGGAAATACTTCCTGAAGGCTCCTCCGAGCGCTAGATAAATTGCCGCCAAAACCAGAGCAAACCAGGCGAGGGTGACCGGCTCTTCGGAGTACATCGCATAAACCGCCAGGAAAAACGCCGCGGCATTCAACAGCGGAAGAAGGGTGAGCGTCACAGAGGGTCCGGCCATGCGGGTGGACGCCCGGTAACGGGCCGCCAACGGAATGGCGGCAAACAAAGCTGCGAACAACGCGGCAAAGGCAACGGTGAGAACTCGCTCGCTTCTGGAATAATAGGTGACATACCAGCCAAGATAGAGAACAATGGTGCCCGCAAAACTTCCCCAGACCAGGCGCCGCCAGGGCTTGATGACAGCCATCGTAAGAATAGCAACGTCGAGCAGGACGACATAAGAGAACAGGATGGCCTCGTGGTTTTGCCGTGTCGATAGCAGAAGCGGAGTGGCGAAGCCTCCCACCAACGAAAAACTCGCCAGCAATTCTGCATCCTGGCTCACGGCCAGGGTAATTGTGGCTCCGGTTATGATCACCATCGCCACAAATGCCGCCGCCGAAGGGATCAGATGGTAAACCTGAAACGCCCCCCACACTGACAAATAAAGGATCCCAATGCCGACCGCTTTCAGCGAGTATGAGAACGCCACAATTCCGCGCTTGCGGAGGTGCTCGCTCCAAATCACCAGCCCAATCCCGGCCAGCAGGCCAATCACCACGCGCCCGCTCGGGCCAATCCAATTGTTCTCGAACGCGTATTTCAGAAAATATGAAACTCCCATCAGGATGGCCACAATCCCAATCCGGTTTAACCAATACTGACCGATCTTCGTCTCAAGGTTCCCGTCCACCTTTGAGCGGGCAGGCGCGGCGACTGCCGGTGGGAGCTGCGAAGTTGATGGCTTCGCTCCAGGTGAGGGTGAACCAGAGACAGCCTTCGCGGAGGCATGCTGAAGCGTTGTTTCTACAGAGCTCGGAACGGGTGATTGCCGGCGCACGTCTGATGCAGCGCCACTGATCAGTTCCAGTTGGTAGACCCGCGCCGTCAAGGCCGCAATCTGCGCTTTCAGGGCTTCAATCTCATCCTTCGGATTGGCCATGGGCCTATAGTAATCCAGTTGTCATCGCGGAATAGAAAATCTTGTTTGAGGTCAGTGCATCGTGCCGGTGCCCCCCCCCCGTGGGAGCCTGGGGAACCCCGTCAGGGAAACGGCGGGTCTTGATCTGGCAGGGGACTGGAAGATGGCGGGCGGTTGCAGGATAATGCGAGCGTGGAAGCGCGGCGAGGTGGTTTGACAAAATCGCCGGGGAGAAAAATCTCCATGAGCTTTTGGACTGGGGTTACGCGAGCGGCGTTCTTCATGTTTGCGCTGGCTGCCGTTGCGGGAGCGCCGGCGTCGGCGCCGGCTTCGGCCCAAACGGCTGCGCCGCCGGGCGCGGAACCCAGCTCTCTGCTTGCCGCAGCCACTGCGGGCGATGCACAGGCGCAGTATGAACTCGGGAATTATTATTTTGACGCCCGCTATGTGACGCTCAATTACGCGCAGGCGCTGGTGTGGTACCGCAAATCCGCTGCCCAGGGCTTTGCGGCTGCGCAGGACAGGATTGGCGGGATGTATGAAAACGAGATCGGTCTGCGACAGAATTACAAGACCGCCGCAAAATATTATCGCCTGGCAGCAGACCAGGGCTACGCGCCCGCGCAGTACCACCTGGCGGTGATGTACGAGGCCGGCCTCTCCGTCCATCGGGATTACAAGCAGGCTTTTTCCTGGTACAGCAAAGCGGCCGACCAGAATCTTTCGGGCGCGGAGGAGGAAGTCGGCTATTTCTATCAGTGCGGGCTTGGAGTGAAGCGCGATTACGCCCAGGCTATTGTCTGGTACCGCCGCGCCGCCGGCCACGGCAACGCCAACGCTGAAAACCAACTGGGCTACCTGGCGGAGCAGGGATGGGGCCAGCCACAGAGTTACGCGGAGGCCCTTTCTTGGTTTTATAAGGCAGCGGAACACGGCAGCGACCAGGCCCAGGAAAACATCGGCTACATCTTTCAGCATGGCACCGGAGTGAAAACCGACTATGCGCAGGCGATGTCATGGTTCATCAAAGCTGCCGCGCAAGGCAACGGCGATGCGGAAAACCAGCTCGGGTGGATGTACCAATTCGCGCAAGGCGTGCAGGAAGACGATGCCAGGGCTTTGAGCTGGTACGAACTGTCTGCCGCCCGGGGCAATATCAACGGCAAAAGGAACCTTGAGGCTTTTACCTCTGATCTGGAGGATGACGACGGCCAGTTGCCGCAAAGCGCCACCGCGGCTGTCCATGATGCCGCCATCGACGCGGCCCAGCGCTGGGCGGACATCCAGGACCTTCACCGCCGCATTGACGGCGTGGAGGCCGATGCCCAGTATCAAGAGGATATCGCCAGCCAGCTAGAACATATGAACAAGGGAAAAACCGATGCCGTCAGCAAAATTTTCAAGGTCATGGGAAACGTCGGCGCCGCCAAATTCCATGTCCAGGCTGCGAATGATCGCGCCGAAGCTGCACGCCTCCGCGACCAGCTCGCTCAAATTGAGAACCAGGGCCCGTCCTCTCCAGTGGCGCACGTTCCCTGACGCCATCCAACCTTTTGCAGCTTCACCGATCGCCGGTATTTAGAATCAATTTCTGCCTCACGCGCCGAAAAGCGAACTCCACAGGCCGGAAGGGCCTGGGCTGCAAGACCGCAAGTATGCACCGGGCTGAAGCATGACGCTGCAAACTCCGGATCTCGTTCCGCAAGTTTGAACTCCCTCACCTTTGATGTTAAAATTCGCACTTTCATGAAAGCTGATGGGCGATTTCATGCGATGGAATCGGGCCGCTGTCTATTGACGGGCGGGAACTCTTCGAGAGCACACAGGATGAGTCCATGACAAAAATGAAAGTTGTCACTTTATTGGCCGCAGCCGGTGCGATGATGTTGCTGGGCGGAGCGCTCCTGCGCGCGCAGGAACCTGTCAAAATCGCGCGGACGGGCAACAAGATTTCCGTTGAGATCGGCGGCGCGCCGTTCACCGCTTACTATTTTGGAACCGAATCTCCCAAGCCTTATCTGTTCCCGCTGCGAAGCGCGCAGGGGACTATTGTGACGCGCAGCTGGCCGATGGTCACCAATGTTCCAGGCGAGGACCACGACCATCCTCATCAGCGCGCCATG
The DNA here is from genome assembly GCA_035277665.1 of Terriglobia bacterium. GTDB lineage: Bacteria > Acidobacteriota > Terriglobia > UBA7540 > UBA7540 > SCRD01. The sequence continues at coordinate 23,725 of DATEKC010000183.1, read as the reverse complement.
TATTTTGCCCACGGCGACATCAACAAAATTGATTTCTGGGCGGAAAAGAACCTGACCCGGGCCGAGCAGACGGTGAACGGCATCTATTACCCCAGCGAAGACCTGCCCAAGGGGCGGACGGTTATCCGCAGAATCACGGAAATGCACGGCGGGGCGCGCTCCGGCGCAGTCCGCGCGACTTTTGATCTGGTGAAGCCGGACGGAACGGCCATCGGCGAAGAAGATCAGGCCTACACTTTTTCAGGCGACAAGAACAACCGGATGATCGATTGCGCCTTCACTCTGCGCGCCAACCACGGCCCGCTGAAGATTGCCGACACCAAGGAAGGGACGTTTGCCATTCGCCTGGTGCATGCGCTCGATGCGCCGGCGGGGCACATGGTCAACTCGAACGGCGGCGTGGGCGAAAAAGAGATCTGGGGCAAGAAGGCAAACTGGGTGGATTACTACGGCAAAGTGGACGGGGAAGAAGTTGGCATCGCCATCTTCGACAATCCTCACAACTTTCGGCATCCCACCACCTGGATGACCAGGGGCTACGGGCTGTTCGCCGTCAATCCCTTCGGCCTCAGAACGTTCTTCAACAACCCCAAGCTCGATGGCAGCTACACCATCCCCGCGGGCGGCAGCCTCACCCTGCGTTATCGCGTCCTGATTCATCATGGCGACGACAAGCAGGCGGATGTGGCGGCAGCCTGGCAACGTTACGCAGCAGGGCGTTAAGCTGCCTGTGAGAGCAGCAAGGTAGCGCAGAGTTGTTCTTTAACTCTGCGGCATTTTGATTCGATAGAAGAACCGCAGAGTAATCCCGCAAGGCGGGACAACTCTGCGCCACCCGACTTTTTGCGCGCCCCAACGATTTTGAAAGGAGATTTGCAATGGAACGCCACATCAAAGCCAAAGCTGATGGAAAATACCAGCAGATTGTTGCGCCCGGAACCATGAAGTTCCTGGACTTCGCCCGCGCGCAACTGAAAAACGGCGAGACACACTCCGGCAAAACGCGCGACCGCGAATACGTGCTGGATATTTTTTCCGGCACGGCGTCCATCTCGATTGAAACCGGCAAAGGCAAAAAGCAGGTTTATGAAAACGCCGGCGGGCGCGCCGATGTCTTTTCAGGCCCACCGGTGATGGTTTATGTCCCCGTGCAATCGAGTTTTGAAATCAAGGCCGCTTCCGGCGTGGTGGACGTTGGCGTGTTCTCCGCGCCTTCCACCACCGCCACGGCGCCGCGCCTGCTTCAGGGCCCGGACGTCACGCTCAACAAGGCGGGCCGCGACAACTGGCAGCGAAACGTTTATTCCGCGCTCGATCTGAACACCGAAGCTGAGCGGCTGCTGGCGGGTGAAACGCTGAACCCTCCGGGCAACTGGTCGAGCTATCCTCCGCACAAGCATGACCGGAAAAACCCTCCCAACGAAGCGGTGCTGGAAGAGATTTATTTTTTCCGCATCAAGCCGTCGCAGGGTTTTGGATTCATCTGGACCTATACGGCGCCGGAAGACCCCGAAGGCTTTTCCAGCGTTTTTGTGGTGCATGACGGCGATACCGTGCTGCTGCCCAAGGGCTATCACCCGGTGGTGGCCGCGCCGGGCTACGAATTGCATTACACCTGGGTGCTGGCGGGCGAAGAGCGCCGCTACGGCGCCTGGAGCGACGATTCGCAACACGCCTGGGTGAAGCAGCAGTAGCCGTTCCGCTCGGTTGAGGCAGTGCCGTGCGCAGTTGAGAGCCAGCATTGTTTTGACAAGCGCGCACAGCGGACATAGAATGCCTTCCGCCTCGGGCAAGGCGTGTCCATTCGCGGCAATCCGCTGACATTCCGCGCCAACCGGATTCCACATGGCCGAAACAACTCAGTCGAAGACAACAGCCTCTTCCGGGAAGCCGCGCCCGACGCTGCCGCATCTCCGATGGTGGATCTGCATCCTGCTCTTCTGCGGTTCTACCATTAATTATATTGACCGCGGCACCATCGCTATTCTGGCGCCCCACCTGCAACAGATTTTTCACATCACGGAAGCCGACTACGGCTGGATCATCGCTGCCTTCATGTGGGCCTATGCCATTGGTATGTTGGTGTCGGGCGGCATCATTGACTGGCTGGGCACAAAAATCGGCTATGCCATTTCCATGGCATGGTGGGGCCTGGCCACCATCGGCCATGCATTCGCGCGGGGCGTTTTTTCCTTTGGGTTTGCGCGGTTCATGCTGGGAGCGGGCGAGGCGGGCAACTTCCCGGCCTCCATCAAGGCCGTGGCGGAATGGTTTCCCAAGCGCGAGCGGGCCCTGGCCACCGGCATCTTCAATTCCGGAACGAACATCGGCAACGTCATCGCCTATCCGGTGGTGGGTGTAATTCTGTTGCACTGGGGATGGAAAGCGACCTTCTTTGTGACGGGCGTGTTTGCGCTGGGCCTCATGGTGGTGTGGCTCGCGCTTTATCAGACGCCCAGGCTGCATCGCTGGCTGTCGCTGGAAGAACTGAAAAAGATCGAACTGCGCGAGCCGGGCGAAGAAGAGGAGCCTGAGACCAAGATCGAATGGCGCCGGCTGCTGGGTTACCGGCAGGCGTGGGGGTTTACCATCGGCAAGTTCCTCACCGATCCCATCTGGTGGTTCTACGTTTTCTGGCTGCCCAAGTATCTGGTGCAGGCGCGCGGATTCAGCATTGGGCAGCTTGAATGGTTCGGCACCATCCCGTTTATTGCCGCCATCATCGGCAGTGTGGGCGGTGGCTGGCTCTCCGGCTTCCTCATCCGGAAGGGCTGGAGCGTGAATGCCGGCCGCAAAACCGCCATGGCCGTGTGCGCCTTCAGCATGCCCGCAGGCATCGCGGCCGTTCTGACCGGAAAAATCTGGCTGGCGCTGGCGCTGATTTCCGTTTCCACTTCCGCCCATCAGGGATGGTCCGCCAACCTCTTTACGCTGGCGTCTGATCTTTTTCCCAAGCGCGACGTAGCTTCCGTGGTGGGGATCGGCGGAGCGGCGGGCGCCGTGGGTGGCATGATCATAGCGCCGCTGGCGGGCTACATTCTGCAGTTCACGCATTCCTACGTTCCGCTGTTCATTATCTGCGGCACCATGCATCCCATTGCGCTCGGGCTGGTGCATCTGATCGTTCCCAGAATCCAACCCATCGCCCGCCCCGCGCGAGCCTGAGCACTCTTTCGCGCGGCAGAGTTCAACCTCCAGGCTGTTCGCCCTGCACAGAGAAGCGCCTGCTTTTGTTCCGCTCTCTGTTTACATGTGTCCCGTGCCGGAATCCGTGCGCCTTCATTCCCTGATGAAGGATTCTTGTGGTAAAGTGCCGGGGCAGGAGGAGCCTGTGTTTACTGCAACAAAGGATTTGATTCTCCCAACCACTGTCACGGGATCATTCCCGCGGCCGCGATGGTACGACGTTTCCATGAATGGCCGCCCGCTCGACGCCTGCATGCTCGACGTGCGCTTCCGCGAGAAATTCCAGGATGCTCTGGCCGTGGTGGTGAGTGACCAGGAACGCGCGGGGCTGGACATCCTCGGCCATGGCGACTTCCACCTGGATGAGGACCTGGCGGGCCGTTGCTGGCTGGCTTATCCCTTGCAACGCTGGAAAGGATTTGAAGGCGACTATCAGCAAAAAGAGGACGATACCGCGCCGTGGCGCCATTACGCGCCGGGCACGCTGCTGCACGAAATTTATAGCGGCTGGCGCTGGCCGCACGTCGTAGATAAAGTTGAGCACCGCCCGCTCGGCTATCCCAAGATCTGGCGGATCGCGCAGGCGAAGACGCGCAAACCGCTCAAGTTTGGCACCTGTTGTTCGGCGGCATCGGCGCTTTTCCTCGATATCCACACGCCCAAATACAAAGACCGGCGCCAACTGATCTGGGACATGGCGGAAGCCATGAACAAGGAACTGCTGGCGCTGCGCGCCGCCGGCTGCCGGTGCATCCAGACGGAGGAGCCATCGTTTCACTTTATGGCCAACAGCTACGGCAAGGACCATGACGACGTCAAGTTCATGATCGAGGCGTTCAACCGTGAGATGCAGGGGTTGGATGACGTCGAAATCTGGATTCACACCTGCTGGGGCAATCCCAACATGCAGCGCATCCGGGAAGACACGAGTTACGCCAACTCAATCGAAATCTATCTCGAGCGTTGCCGGGGCGACGTGTGGACGCTGGAGATGAAAGATCGCAACCAGCAGGACCTCGAGCTCTTTGAGCCTTTCAAGCACGACCTCAAAAAGAAGATTGCCATTGGCGTGGTCAGCCACAGGACCCTGCAGGCCGACCGCCCTGAAGATGCCGCGGGTGAAATCCGCAAAGCGCTGAAAGTGATTCCGCCCGAGCGGCTGATTGCCTCGAGCGACTGCGGCTTTGGCCGTCAGGGCGCCAACCGCGAAATCGCTTTTTACAAGGCAAGCGCGATTGCCCAGGGCGCCAACATCGTGCGGCGCGAACTCGACCTGCCGCAAACTTTCGTGCCTGCCGCCGCTACCGCTTTGCAGGTCGATACGATTCCCGGCCGCGGTGCGGCGCGCACCGGCGGCAACCAGGATTGACCTGCCATTGCGGCAAAAAACGACGGGAGGTGAAGATGGGAAAGAGCGACAAGCTGGACCGGCGAAGATTTTTGCAGGGCAGCGTGCTGATGCCTGCCGCGGCAGCGCTGGGCGTGAGCAAGGGAGCGTCCGCGGCCGCGAGCGTTCCACAAGCCGGGCAACCCGCCGCAATGGACAAGGCGCACGTCTGGGAAAAGCACGAGCTCACTTTCACCGCCTCCGGATCTTATTCGAACGCCTACACAACCGTCACGGTATGGGTTGATCTCAGCGGCCCCAACTTCAGCAAGCGCATTTACGGATTCTGGGACGGCGGCCAGACATACAGGGTGCGCGTGGTGGCGACGACTCCGGGCGTGTGGAAATGGCGCAGCGGTTCAACGCCGGAAGACCCGGGGCTCACCGGCAAGACGGGCAGCTTCGAAGCGGCAGATTGGACGGAGGACGAAAAGAGGCAGAACCCGCTGCGTCGGGGATTTCTGCGGCCTTCCGCCAACCGGCACGCGCTGGAAACTGCCGACGGCACGCCTTTCTTCGTGCTGGGCGACACATGGTACTCGGCGGGCACCAACCGCTTCAAGTGGTACGACGACGACATCGAGCGACCCATCGGGCCGAAGGCGGGATTCAAGGATTACGTTCGTTACAGGAAGGCGCAGGGCTACAACTGGGTGAACATGATCGCCGCGTTTCCCAACTGGGAGACGGACGGCCTGCCCTGGCACATCAGGATGAAAGACGGGACCACTGTGCGGTCAGCCTGGCTTGAGTTCGGCACGGGCAGCGCCAAGAACATGGACAATGAAGGCGGACGGCCGTTCCTGTTTCCCGGCAAGGTGCCCGGGTACGAACATGTTTTTGCGGACGTCGACCGCGTCAATCCCGAATATTTCAAGTACGTGGACCGCAAGGTTGATTATCTCAACGCGCAGGGTTTTATTCCGTTCATTGAAGTCTCGAGGCGCGACTCGAGCGAGTGCTGGAAAAAGTATTACGACTGGCCCGATTCCTACGCACGGTTCATCCAGTACATCTGGTCGCGCTATCAGGCCAACAGCACCGTGCTGAGCCCCATCCACCTGGACATCCTCGATGAGAGCATCACGGTCCCCGATTTTATGGAAGCCATCAACATGGTGCTCGATAAATTCGGCCCGCCGCCCTTCGGGACGCTGCTCTCAGCGAACGCTGACCCGTCGACGCTGGTCAACTGGGGAGACAACTCTTGGGTGACGCTCCACCAGACGGGAAACGAACGCGAACATGAGTACTACTGGTATATGACACAGATCTTCCGCGAGGCGCATCCTCCGCGGCCGGCGCTCGACGGCGAACCTTATTATTCCGGCTACGTGGATGCGCGCGGGCTGAACGGCGGTTACAAATACGGCGCGCCGGGCGGGACTCCAAAGGACGACCAGTTCGTCCGCTCCGCCATGTATGGCGAGGTGCTTTCCGGCGGGCTGGCAGGGCACGTTTACGGCGCGGAAGGCATCTGGGGCGCCGATATCGAAGCCAGCGCGCCCATCAAAATGTGGGACGCCTTCCAGTGGAATTCCGCCACCCAGATGCAGCACCTGCGGACGTTCATGTTTTCAATCGGCCGGCAATACCAGGAGCTCGAACCCGACGCCGGGCTGGTGGTCCCCAACCAGACGCACACCATCAAAGGTTACGAGGGCTGGGCTTACGCCGCGCGTACGCCCGACAAGAAGATTTTTCTCGCCTACTTTGAAAAAGAGTGCCCGCGCAGCCTCGTGCGCGGAGCGCTGCTGAGAAGTATCTATCGCGCGCAATGGTTCGATCCCCGGCACGGGACCTGGTCGGATGTGGGTAACGGCACAGTCGAGTCTGACATTGTTGGCGAGATCCGCTTGCCGGACTTTCCCTCCAACATCGACTGGGGCCTTAAACTCGTCTACGAGCGCACCCTGCCCATGCCTGCACACTTTTAGCGATTTGTCGGAGCATTTCGCTCTATCCGACTGTCGAAATATCCCGTAGTGAGGGCGTAGCGGCGTCCCGCCCAGGCGAGGCCGCCATCAGGCCAATGCTTCCAACGTGATTTGGCGGCGTAAAGCCGCCGCTACAGTCTTTTTCAAAAGGTTGCTATGGCATGGGGTGGGCGACGGAGTTGGCGTTCGGGATGAGCTGGTGGTATACGGAGTCGGGCACGGGTGAATTCCAGTGGCCAGTGACTTTGGCGAATCCGGCCAGGCCGAGGAAAAGCAGTGCGATGCCTGCGGCCATGGCCCAGGCTGAAAGCCCCTTTCGCTTCCTTTTAAACTCCAGCATTCGCGGCAAGGACATAGTGAGCGCGCCCTCAGCGGGGCAGGCGGCCACGCAGGCCATGCAGCCGGTGCATTCAGCCGAGCGGACGCTGGCGAGTCGGTCCACGGGCAGCGATGAAGGGCAGGCCCGGGCGCACTTGGTGCAATCGATGCACGCCTCAGCATCACGCCGGATGCGGTGCGGGCTGGCCAGTGACACCAGGCCGAGCAGGGCTCCGTAAGGGCAAAGGTACCGGCACCAGAAGTTCTCGATAATGAGCGAAGCCGCCACCAGCACGGCCATCACAACCAGGCCTGTAAGGCTCATGAACCGGAAAAAGTCGAGCATCTTGACGGCAGCGATCAGCCCGTACGACGAATGCATAAAGCTCTCGATGGCCTCTGCCGACATGCCGGCCACAGCCCAGACAAAAAATCCCAGCAGCAGATACTTGAGGCCCCGCACGGGAACATCCAGCCAGCGGGGAATTCGGAAATTGCGTCCGAACATTTTCCGGCCTGCGCGCCAGAGATATTCCGAAACCGTTCCCACCGGGCAGAGCCAACTGCAAAAGGCCTTGCGAAACAGGAAGGCCACGGAGAGAAACGCCAGCAGCAGAAACATTGCCGCAGGGTGGATGGATGGGATGCGCCCGGTAACGAGCCAATCCTTCAGGTTCATCATTCCGGCAATCGGCAGCCAGCCTTCCACGCCGGCCGGCCGGCCGATGGAGATTTGGGTTGCAGGCGCTTCAAACTGCCGCACCCAGAAATAGAATTGACCGCCCAGCCAGACGTTGAGCACCAGAAATGCCACCTGAAAACCGTGACGCAACTGCTGCGAGTGGTCGCGCAATCGTTTTCGCACCAGCTTCTTCTTCGGTTTTCGGATTGCCGGCTGCAGCCCCGCAGGCCTTTCTTCCACGGGCAGAAGGGGCAGAGTGCTTCCCGCCTGGACTTGGACTCCCATACCGCCTCCGTAAGGGGAAAGTTTAATAGTTAGTTCAATTTCCTGATGTGACTTGTGTCACACTGCGGCAGGGTTGGCTCAGGGAACCCGCCCGGAGCCATGCTGGGCGCTGCCGCTGCGTAGGATTACTTAGAAACGGGCGCAGGCTTGGATTTGGCACAGAATGTGCATAGACATATTGCGGGCAAGGCCCGGCGGGGCGGTGAAAAGCCGGGTAGACGAACCGTTGCCGGCTGTGGAGGCGCAAGATGCCAGTCCTAACCCTGGCCTTGAAGACGGCTTGGCAAGAGGGCAAAAGATTGCACGAAGGTCTAACTGGCTGGCCTACAGCGAATTGCGTTAAGCGCGCCAATCAAGGCTGTAACCAATCCAGCCAAAAAATTTCTTATAGGTGTAACCACAATTTTTTGCTTGCGTCTAAAGGTATATGTAGTGGTAGAGTGTCCACTACGTGGCAAGGGAGATACGGCATGGCTTTTATCAGGAAGAGAGGACAGTCGTATTACCTGGTTCACAATGTGCGGCAGGACGGACGCGTCCGCCAGGTCCATCTGGCCAAACTAGGCCGCAGGCCGCGCATCAGCGACGAATTGATCCAGGGAGTCAGCTCCCGGCATCCTTTCATGGAAATTGACTGGAAGGGCCTGAGAGAGAAGGCTTCCCGGGAACTGGTTCAACCCTTTGAGAATGACTCGCGCCAATTGCGCGAGCTGCTTGCCAGCATCCGCAACCTCCATCTTGACATTGGTGACCTCCATTTGCCGGTTCTGGCTATGACGCACGATCGTGAACTGGTGGGGCGATTGACTTCAAGCCTGAAACTGCTTCGCAGCACGCTGGACGTTAAGTTGAATCAACTGCGTCGGGGGAAAGCACAGCCTTACTCGAGGTAAGGCGGGGAGGGCAAGGGAATGTCTCAATTTCAAACGCTGCTGGATCCAACGCTTCACAGTCCCGAGGTGAAAGATTTTGAGCGGGCATTGATGAGGCGCGTGGTCGGCCAGGACCGGGCCATCCGGCGGCTGGCAAGGATTTACCAGGTCTACAAAGCCGGGCTGGCGGTGGCGGGGCGCCCGCTGGCAAACCTTCTCTTCCTGGGGCCGACCGGCTCGGGCAAAACGCGCCTGGTGGAAGCGGCGGGCGAGGTGCTGTTTGGCAGCAGCCACCCGATCCTCAAGATCGACTGCGCAGAATTCCAGCACAGCCACGAAATCGCCAAGCTGATTGGCTCGCCGCCGGGATACCTGGGCCATCGCGAGACGCAGCCGCTGATTACACAGGAGGCGCTGGAGGCGCACTACACCGAAACGGTAAGGCTTTCCTTTGTCCTTTTTGACGAAATTGAAAAGGCCTCAGACGCCCTGTGGCACCTGCTGCTGGGCATTCTGGACAAGGCCACGCTGACGCTGGGTGACAATCGCCGGGTAGATTTTTCCCACTCCATCATCTTTATGACCTCCAACCTGGGCTCGCACGAGGTTTCAAGGCTCATGCGGGGCGGGATGGGGTTTTCGGCTGAATCCAAGTCGGACGACGAAGAACTGGACCAGAAGATCTACCGCGTGGCTGTGGAAGCCGCCCGGCGAAAATTTTCTCCGGAGTTCATGAACCGCATCGACAAGGTCATCGTCTTCCGGTCATTGCGGAAGGAACATCTGGAAGAAATTCTCGATATCGAACTGGCCAAAGTGCAGGAGCGGATTATTTCCGCGGCGCCCGGAAACCAGTTTGTGTTCAAGTGCACGCGCCCGGCCCGCGACCTGCTGCTGCGCGAGGGGACTGACCCCAAGAGCGGCGCGCGCCATCTGAAGCGGGCGATCGAACGGCACCTGGTTTTCCCGCTTTCAAACCTGATGGCCACCAAGCAGGTGTGCCTGGGTGACGTCATCACCGTCGATGTCGAGCCGGACGTATCAAAGCTGGTCTTCATGCGCGAGGAACAGGGAGCGCTGGTGAGCGCTGCGCCTGCGGCCGCCGCGCAAACAGCACTGGTCCCGGTTTCGTCCGAACGCGAAGCCACCCGGGCCCTGGCGGTCAAGGTCTCCGGGGATTCAAACTTTCCGAGCGACTGATGCATCGGGCGGCGGGCTTGTTCTGCCCCCAGCAAGCCCGCCATCTCCCGCCACCGCTTCTGGCTCACACACTTCAACTCCACAGGGGGGATACGATGTACCTTTCCAATTCCATACTCCTGCCTTTCTTGACAGAACAGCCAATCCATCTGAAAATGTTGGATTGCCTGCCGCGGTAGCTCAGGTGGTAGAGCGCAGCCCTGAAAAGGCTGGCGTCGGCGGTTCAACTCCGTCCCGCGGCACCATTCATTCGTCCCTTCCCTAGCCTCGAATTCCAGCGAAAGGGAGGCAGTGTCGTAACTCTTTTTCTCACGCCAAGGGACAACTTCAGAGGAGCACTTCATGTTATTCGAAAGGCTAACGCGTCGCGGACTGTTGTCCTCGATTGCTGGGGTATGTTTAGCAAAACCGGCTTCCATGATCCTGGGTAGCCTTCCATCGAACGCGCGGGGGAATCTCTCATTTCCATTCGCAGACCTTGGGGGGACTGATGGAGATGTGATGATTGGCAACCACAAGGCGCGGTACGACTCAGGTGGAGTCTTATTGCCCTGGACATCGTGGGGCGATGCCATTGACCGCGAAATGCAATGGTATTTGAAGTGCCCAATGGAACACGAATATCCGCTGTTTGTCTCTGTGACCTTCATGGATGGGAATTTCCGCCCAATTGAAAGGAGAAAGGACTTCATTCCTTCCATGCAGAATGGCATGGGTATCATCTCCTATCTCAAATACTACAAATCCCGGGGCTCCCGAGACCCTAAATGGCTTCGAGTCGCGCGTTACATGGGCGATTACCTGGTGAACGAGAGCCTTACGCCAGACACCGGGAAATGGCCCCGTTTCACGCGCTCGACGGGGATCCGCGAGCGGTTCCCTCAACCACCCGGCTGCGGCTGCCAGGGCGACCATCCCTACGAGATCGAGCCGGATAAGGGTGGAACCGCGGGCTATGCCCTGATGCTTCTCTACGAAGAGACCAAGGATAAACGGTACCTGCAACAGGCGCTGCAAAATGCGCAGGTGCTCGCGTCCAATATGGGAATGGGAACCACGGACAAATCCCCCTGGCCCTTTCGAGTGGATTATAGAACGGGAGGGGGCCGTGGACCTGTTTCAGCAAACATGTCATTCAACCTTCGCCTGTTCGATAAACTTTTAGAACACGATAGAGGAGAATTTGGGGAGCCCCGTCAAAAATTGTGGGGTTGGATCCGTGACTACCAGATTCCTAATGTTACTCAAGACGGCTCGCTGTGGGTCCAGTTCTTTGAGGACCATCAGGAGTTGGACAATCGAAACTCCTGGTCTCCGAATAATCTGGCTCGATATCTGCTCGAGAAAAAAGAAAACCTCGACCCTGACTGGAAGCAGCACGCGCATTCCCTGATCGAATTCGTCATCCGGAACTTTACCAGCATCAGGCAGGGCGTGCCCGTGTGCGGCGAGCAGACACACGACATGAATCCGTGGGGTGGGGCGTTATCAACTTATGGAGCAGTGCTGGCGATGTATTCTGCTATTACTGGTTCAGAAGAGTATAAGGGATTGGCCTGGCAGGCGCTTAATTACGGGCTTTACGCCACGAATGATGACGGGTGCCCTCGCGACAATTCCTTGCGGCCCGGGCGCGGCGGCTGGCAGGAAGACGCCCACACCGACAAAGTTCATAACTACCTGGATGCAATGGCAGCGTTCCCTGAGTGGGCTGGCTAGCAAGCAGTTGCGGCGCTGTTCCGCCGTTGCCTGGCCTGCGGAAGCGGGGTCGATTCCGCTGAAGCTGCCAACAAACCGTCAGGTTCTGCGAATGGAGGCTTTCAATTCGATGGAGGCAGTCCGGAACCGAAACCCCCATCAACAACCACCGCTGATCCCGTCATGAACCCCGAATCGTCGCTCGCCAGAAATACGGCAACCCGGCCAACCTCTTCAGGCTTCCCGATGCGCCCCAGGGCGTGAAGCTTTCCTGCGCTGCTTCGTGCAGCAGCAGGATTCGGCTGGGCTTCGAAGTAACCCGCCGCCAGGCCGGCATCGATATAACCAGGGCAGATGCAGTTGACGCGGATGCCGTCTTTGCCATGATCGATAGCCATCGCTTTGGTGAGGCCGATGATGGCTGCCTTTGTCGCGCAGTAACCGGCGCACATCGGCTCGACAAAATATCCATTGACCGATGACATGCTGATAATTGATCCCCTGGTTTTGCGCAGTTCCGGTATGCAGAACTTTGAGCAGAGGAATACCCCGCCTAAATTGACCGCGATCTCGCGGTTCCATTCTTCCACCGTAGTATCTTCGACGGTTTTGTTGACCTGAATTGCCGCGTTGTTGAACAGGACGTCGATGCGCGAAAACTTTTCGAGGGTGACACTGAGCAGATTCTTGACTGCGCCAGGTTCGGAAACATCGGTCGCGACCGCAATGGCTTCCCCGCCACTGGCTTCGATCTTTCTTGCTGTTTCATCGGCAGAAACGAAGTCGATATCGGCAATAACGATCCGGGCGCCCTCTTTTGCAAATTCCATGGCAGTGGCGCGGCCGATTCCCTGGCCGGAACCTGTTGTGACAATTACGCGGTCCTGCAGCTTCATATTTTCCCCCTTTGAAACGAGGCCATCACGAAATTAATCTGGCTACCTTCGCCCTTATTGCTAATCCGAAAATCCGCCGGTTGAAATCTGCAGCTCGTGTGTTTCATTTGCTCGCTCTGAACTTCGCAGTCATTTTGACGGCGTCAACGTATGTTTGGGGCTTTTGATAGATGGTTGCGAACATGTCGATCTCAAATTTTTTGCCGGGAGCAAGACTGCGCGCCGTTCGATTTCGAATTGCCTCCGCCAGATTTATGTGCAGACTTGTAAACGGTTCCACAATTACGTTGCGATATCCTCTCCAACCGCCGTACACAAGCCACAATTGTAAACAAGTACAAATATCGTGAGGGAAGTTGAGAAGAAATCCACTGGTCGCATCGCCATCCTCGACGGCAAACCAATCCTCCTGCAAGTCCGTGGCAAAGTGACGGCAGAAGATACCCTCTTCATTTCCCCGCGTTTGGCTCATGTCAGTTGTTTTGCCTTGAACGGGAAGATGCGGCCACGGATAGCGTTGGCCGGGACTACCCAATCGCTGGTCCGAGGCCTGGTCGACGATTCCGGTTTTGGCAGGTATCCGCAGCACCGCTGACTCCGTGGTATCCATTGCAGGATGTGTGCCCCAGATAAAGTCAAATGGCAAAGGTCCAATGTTTGAGAGTTCATAATGTACCTGAATGACAGGCATTTCCTTGCGCAGTGTCACCCTCTTCTTTGCCTGCACCGGCGTTATCGGGCCGAAGCTGGTCATTTCCGCCACGCCGTTGCCGTTGTCCTCACCAAGAAAGCATGTTTCCCATTCAACGGACCTCAACTCTCCCAAATTCGGGTAATGGTCACCGCGGACATCGCATTCATCGCAAGTGGGGAAGGCATCATCCCAGCCCCCACACCAATAGTTATCGAAATTTGCATCGAGTGGATAAGACCGCGGAGCGATTCGCGGGTTGTGCCACAAATAATTTCTCCCCGTGGGTTTCCAGACCAGGTCGTAAATCTTGGCGCCAACCTCAGGCAGAATAGTCAGCCAAAACCAGTCGTTTTCGAGCTCGACGGCCTTTAATCCGCGCACGACATGTGAAATTTGAGCGGAAGCTCGCAACAAACCTCCTTTAAGTCCGGCCCATCTGAGGCTCGTAGGGCTTGTCATCGCCGGCAGCGCAAAGGAAATCAAAGTCACACCCTTCGTGCGCCTGGAGGACGTGGTCCAGGAACATGGTGTAGTAGCCGCGGCTAAAACGGCACGGCGCGGGTTTCCAGTCCTCCATTCTCTTTTTGAGTTCGCTGTCGGAAATCAGGACATCAATCCGGCGATTCGGAACATCCAGGCAAACCGTATCGCCAGTCCTGAGCGCAGCCAGTGGCCCGCCTTTTGCTGATTCAGGAGACACGTGCAGGACGACGGTCCCGAAGCTGGTGCCGCTCATCCGCGCATCACTCACCCTCACCATGTCTTTAACGCCGCGCTTCAGCAATTTGGTGGGCAGAGGAATCATTCCCCATTCAGGCATTCCCGGCCCGCCGATCGGGCCTGCGTTGCGAAGGACCAGCGTGCAGGACTCATCAACATCAAGATCGGGGTCTTCAACCTTCTCAAGCATTTCTTCGTAGCTGTCGAACACGATGGCGCGCCCGCTGTGCTGGAGGAGGCTGGGCGACGCAGCCGAAGCCTTGATAATGGCCCCGTGAGGCGCAAGGTTACCGTACAGAACGGCAAGCGACGCTTCGGGCCGCACCGGGCGGTCCAGCGGCCGAATAACATCCGGATTGTTGCATTGCGCATCAGCGGAATTTTGTTCGATTGTTTTTCCCGTAGCGGTCAGGGCATCCCGGTGAAGCAGAGGCAACATCTCTTTTATGACGGCCTGGAAGCCTCCCGCATAAAAAAGATCTTCCATCAGGTAAGTCCCGATCGGTTGGAGATTTGCGATGACGGGTGTGGAACGGGCCAGCCTGTCAAAAAGGTCAAGCGGAAGGCGAATCCCGCGCCGGCCTGCTATGGCAATGAGGTGGATCACCGCGTTGGTCGATCCCCCAAGAGCAGCCAGTGCTCGAACGGCGTTCTCGAATGCTGCTTCGGTAAGGATCTTTGAAGGCCGCAGGTCTTCTTCCACCATTTTGACGATCCGGCGGCCGGTGGCTTCCGCGGACGCCAGCCGGCGGGAATCCGCAGCGGGGATGCTTGCCCCATTGGGCAGCATCATGCCTAACACCTCTGCCAGGCCCGTCATGGTTGAAGCGGTGCCCATCGTGTTACAGGTCCCCGGGCTCCGGGAATAGCAGCTTTCAAGCTCCTCCCACTCCCTTTCGCTCAACTTGCCGCTTCTGCGCTCATCCCAGAATTTCCACAGGTCGGTTCCGGACCCAATCTCCTGACCCCGCCACCGGCCGCTGAGCATCGGACCAACAGGCTGCATGATGGCCGGGACGTCCATACTGGCAGCGCCCATCAATTGAGCTGGTGTCGTTTTATCGCAACCGCACAGGAGCACGACGCCGTCGATGGGGTTTGAGCGGATCATCTCTTCGACGTCCATTGCCATCAGGTTGCGATAAAGCATCGTAGTCGGCATAGTCAGCTCTTCGCCGAGGGAGATCGTCATGAACTCGAGCGGCAACCCGCCCGCAGCCAATACTCCGCGCTTTACAGCATCGGCAACGACGCGAAGATGGACGTTGCAATTGTTCAGTTCGCTCCAGGAATTACAAATGCCGATAACAGGGCGTCCGGCAAAAGAGCTTCTGGTAAATCCCATGGAACGCAGGGCGGCGCGGTGCTGAAATCCCGTATCCGTTTCGGGGCCGAACCATTTCTCACTGCGAAGCTTTGATTTCATAGGTTTCTCAGAACGAAGCGGACCATTCGTGGCGCCGGTTCGTTCTTTTCCTTACCCTCTCTGGTCTGCCTGTCAACAAAGGAGCGCTAATATGACCACGCAGCGGGCGCCCGAGCTTCGACATTTATGTTTCAACCAAGGAACCCGTGGCCGGGCGTTCCTTAAAGAGAAAGTCCACTCGCAAAGCACACAAGAATTTGGATGCCGGCAATAAATTTCGTGAAGCCGGCATCGAAAACACCTTTAAGCTCTGTCCAATACGCTGAACATGCTGCATGTTTGGCCTTGACAGTGGCCGGACAATAACATAGTTTTGCGGCAGATGTAAATTCGTGCGTGCAGGATTCGGAACACTGGACGCGGGGGCGCCAGCAGGTTCGGGGAGCTTCTCCAACGAGAGTCATAACGGTGCAAATGGTTCGGGGCGGGGAGCGTTTTCCCCGAAATGTTAATTATTATCATAAAAATAGAATAAAAGTAACCTAACATAGCCAAACCTGTGTTAATAATACTCAAAATGCTTCCTTGTGGGCCGGCGGTCCAAGTGCGTTGGCACGGTGAGGTTGGCCCATCTGAAAGGAGATGAGGCGATGAAGACCGAATCTGATCACGGGGCATCGGCAAAGGTCATTCTTGCAATATGCGCGCTGGGTGTGGCGCTATCGGTGTGTTTGAGCCTCCAGGCCCAGGTTAATACCGGGCAAATCACGGGTTATGTCTACGACCCGTCGCACGCGTCCGTCCCCGGCGCGTCCATTCGGGTGACGAACGAGGCGACAAACGTCATTACGACGACCAAGTCGACCGCAACCGGAAGCTATCTTTCGAACTACCTTGTCCCGGGCTTATACCGGATCGAAGTAACGCAGTCGGGTTTCACGACTGATATCGAAACCGCTATTCGGGTTACGGCCGGACAGGCGACCCGCCTGGACATTACGTTAAAGGTGGGACAAGTGCGTAACATCGTCCAGGTCAAGGCCAACCCTGTGGCGGTTAACACCGAAAACGCACAGGAGACCTGGAATTTCAGTCATCAAACGCTGGATGACCTTCCCAATATCGACCGGAACCCTCTTTATGGGCTCAGTCTGCTGCCGGGGGCGAACTCGGGCGCGGGCAGCGGGAATTACTTCACCAATGGCAATGAGAATGGCTCGGCCGCGGCACAACTCAACCCGCAACTGTCTTCCTTCGGCGGACTGGATGCAAATGCAAACAGCGTCTACATCGAGGGCATCCCCACCAGAGAGCCCCAAAACGCCTACATCAGCCTGGTGCCCCCTCCGGACGCGGTGGAGCAGTTGAACGTAGGGACGGGAAAGTATGACGTGGAATACGGCTTTACAGCCACAGGGGCTATCAATGTGGTCACAAAGTCCGGAACGAACAAGTTCCACGGTGACGTGTTCGAGTACCTTGAAAATGATGCTTTAAATGCCCGGCCATTTTTCGCCGAATCCAACACCCCTTTTAAGAGAAATCAGTTTGGAGGCTCTGTTGGCGGGCCCATTCTGAAGGACAAATTATTCTTCTTTGGTGATTTTCAATCCACGCGCATGGTCCAATCGAATCCGGCGATCGCCACGGCCCCCACCACAAAAATGTACAACGGTGATTTTTCGGAGCTCTACACTCCCGGCTGCACAGACGCAGCGGGCAATGTCTGCGGGCAGATTTACAATCCTTCCACCCGAGTTTTCGACTCGCAGGGAAACCAGACTTCCGTGCAGCCGTTCGCAGGAAACATCATCCCGCAATCGATGTGGGACACGGCTGCGAAGAACATGAACTCTGCGCAAATCTTTGGGGCGGCGAATGCTTCCGGAATCGTGAATAACATGTATTACCTGGACCGGCTCAATCAGACGCCGGAGCAGGGTGATGGACGTATCGATTATTCCATCTCGGAAAACTCGAAATTGTTTTTCCGGTATTCGGTCCTTCACGCGCCGATCCTTGCCAGCACAACCATCAATAAGTTCATCAACGATTTTGCCGCGAACTCCAGCAGCCTCAACCAGAATTTGGGATTGACTTTCGACCGCATCTTCAGTTCCACGAAGATGAACGAATTCCGCATTGGCTACAACCGGAGCAACGTCGCCACCTCGAACAACAGCAACGATCAAAACTATAACAATACGTTTGGCATCGCGAACGGAAACATCGGTGGCGATACTCAAGGCCTGGCTGAAATCTTCGTGGACCCATTCAACCCTGTGGGAACGCCCGACTGGGTCGCCTTCATCATTTCCAACACGATTTCAGCAAGTGACAACTTTACCTGGGTCAAAGGGAAACACACGCTCAAGGTCGGGGCCATGTTCAACCATGTCGAAGACACCTCAGCTGACACGATCGGAGGCGACGATCCTCGCGGCCTGATCAGCTTTGATTCGGCTATGACGAGTTATGATGGAAGCGGTTTAGATTATGGTTACCCGGCTTTCCTTTTGGGAGCCCCCGTTTCGTCTACACGGACGCGGTTTAGCCAGGGATTTCCGTATCAAACTTATTGGGAAGACGGTTTTTATGGTCAGGATAACTTCCACGTCAGTTCCTCACTGACGTTAAATCTGGGCCTTCGCTGGGAGTTGTACACGTTGCCCATCGAGCGGGACAACCGGCAAGCCAACTGGGACACAAGAACAAACCAATTGGCGGTGGCGACATCCAATGACCGCAGTCCAGCTATCGCGACAGACCATCACGATTGGGAACCCCGGCTGGGGTTTGCCTGGTCGCCTGACCACGGCAAGACCAGCATCCGTGGCGGATGGGGTGTTTCCTACTGGCAGAATTACTGGAACGGAGCTCAGTCGATCCTGACAGTGTTGGGGGCGACCTATCCTTTCTACGTCAAGCAGGCGTTCCTCACTCCAAACAACCTCACGCCTTCTGTCTCTCTGGCTAATGACGGCATTCCCATCGCCTCGCCTGTATATGACAGCCAGGGCAGTTTGCTGATCCCTCCAGGGGCGTTGATCCGAGGAGTCCAGTATGATTATCGAAACCAGAAGGTGTCCCAATACAGCTTTGACGTGCAGCGGCAGGTTGGCGGGCTCGTCGTGGACATCGGGTATCTGCGCGTGATTGGTAAATATAACCCCGTCACGATCAATATCAATCAGGCCCCGCCCAGCACGATCAACGGGATCGATTACAACCTGAACCGCCCGCTTTATGGTTCGTATCCGCAACTGGGTGATGTCCCAATATCGGAATCCATTGGCCTCAGCGACTACAACGCGCTGGTTGCCAGCGTTCGCGGAAACCTGACCCGATACCTTCAGGTCCTTGGGACGTATGCGTACGGAAGAAACTTCTCCAATGGGAACAACATTGACCAGACGAATGTCAACCAGTACTACGGGCCGACGACTCAGGATATTCCCCACAATTTCACTTTGGAACTCGTTTCCCCCTTGCCCTTCGGCCGTGGAATGAATTTCCTTTCGAATGCCAACCCCATTGTTGACGCTATCGTCGGCGGATGGAGGGCAAGCACACTCATCCATGTTCAAAGTGGACCGCGGTTTACGGTCGGGACGTCCGTCAGCCTCCTCAACAACGGTCAGGGCAATCGCCCGAACATAACCTGCGACCCGAACCTTTCGGGCAGCGATCGAACCCTGGATCGCTGGTTTAACACGGGCTGCTTCGCGGACCAACTGGTTCCAGGCGCCTACGGCAACGAAGGGACCAATTTGCTGAGGGCCGATGGAGAACAGCAGGTGAACTTCTCTCTGGAAAAGAACTTTTCAATGATGGAACGCGTCAACCTGCAATTCCGGGCCGATTTCGACAATCTGTTCAATCACCCTAATTTTGGTATCCCGAACAGCACACTCGATACCGGCGCATTTGGGACAGTGACGAGCACCTCGGTGAGTCCAAGAATTATTCAATTGGGTCTGCGATTGAGCTTTTGATCCTGTACCTCGTCTGCGGCAAGGTAACATGCCCGGCAGCCAATCCAGGCATGCCGATCGGGCCGGCAGGTATGCCGATTGTCTGCTGTGATTGCTGGCCATCTGCCGGCGGACCTTGCGTGCAGCCCAGAGAAGCTTTCTGGCGGGAGTTGCAGGTTTGCAGAAGCCCGCTCGTCAAAAAAATGCGAGAAGCGGCCACGCCCTTTTGGCAGAAAAAGACCAGCCCGGCATTCGGTTAGAGCATATGGCAACTGCCCGTTCTTTGCTTATTATTGGGGGAAATGGATTTATCGGCCAACATCTCGCTGAAATTGCGCAGGCTTCCTGGACAGTTTACATCGCGGACCAGACATCGCAGGAGTGCGCCGGCAACTGTTATCGACTGGACGTATGCGATGCCGAAGGTGTCCGCGGCCTGTGCGGAAAGATCATGCCGGATGCTGTTGTGAACCTTGCCGCAATCTCGGACATTGACCGGTGTGAACATGAGCAGACACATGCCAGGGCCGTAAACGTTCTTGGGGCCGCAAATGTGGCCGAGGCGTGCGCCGCGCAAGGGTCGCGCCTGGTTTTTCTCTCTTCCGCGGCGGTATTTGATGGGCTTAAACACGGATACAAGGAGGATGATCCGCCCAATCCGCTCAGTGTTTATGGCCAGACGAAATTGGAGGCGGAGAAGGCCATCAAAGCGATCCTCCCTTCCGTGAAAATCGTGCGCCCCGCGCTTGTACTGGGTTTTAGCTGTGTTCAGGGCACGAACGCGTTGCTGAATAAGTGGGTTGATTCCTGGCGTCAAGGGAAGCCTGTGAAGGTGCCAACAGAAGAGTACCGCAATCCGATAGATGCCGGGACGCTGGCGAGGATAATCCTTTGCCTCGCGGAGCATCCAGGCGCCAACGGGACTTTCCATGCAGGTTCCCTGGATTCAGCCTCGAGATTCGAGCTCGCTCAAAAAGTTGCTAAGGCGTCAGGGTATTCACCAT
This sequence comes from Terriglobia bacterium, assembly GCA_035277665.1. GTDB lineage: Bacteria > Acidobacteriota > Terriglobia > UBA7540 > UBA7540 > SCRD01. The sequence goes on along the minus strand of DATEKC010000183.1, from coordinate 3,506 downwards.
CCTTGATTATTCCGCAAAAGGAACCTTTGCCGGGCCGTGCGCCTCGCGGACGTGATCACTTCCTTCTGACCGACCGGATTCGAGAGACTTGCCATATCACGCCTGGAACAATCGAAGAAGTTGTAAGGAGGTCTTTGAGTGAATTTGCCAAAGGCTGAATACGAACTCGAATACAGCCATGGGTCAGTGTATGGCGACGAAGAAGCCAGGGCGCTTCTCGAGGTGCTGAAACACTCTGCTCCATCCTGCGGAGCCAGGGTCAAGCAATTTGAGGAGGCCTTTGCTGCTTATTGCAAGTGCAAGTACGGCCTTGCCGTATCGTCTGCAACCGCAGGCCTGCACCTGGCGGCTGTTGCTGCCGGGCTTGGCCCGGGGGATGAAGTTATAACAACCCCGGTCAGTTGGGTTTCAACCGCAAACGCGATCGCGCTAACGGGAGCGTCTGTTGTTTTTGCTGATGTCGACCCCGTCTCGCTGAATATCGACCCGGAGAGTGTTGCAACACGGATTACTCCAAAAACCAGGGCGATTGTGGTTGTTCATCTTTACGGCCAACCCTGTGATATGGATAGTCTGACAGCTTTGGCGCGGCCGCGTGGTATCAAAATTATTGAAGACTGCGCGCATGCTCCCGGAGCCGAGTATAAAGGCCGCAAGACGGGCACGCTCGGAGACATCGGCGTTTTCAGTTTTCATCAGCAGAAGAACATGACGACGCTTGGCGAAGGGGGAATGATTACAACCAGCGACAGCCGCTTGTTTGAGAGGCTCCTTTCATTCCGTTCCCTGTGTTGCCGGTCTTACGATCCCAAGGGAAAATACCTGGGCTTTGATCCGGACCGCGAGCCGATGGGCAAGAGATATTGGTATCTCGACTTTGAAGACGTAGGTTTTAATTTCCGCATGACCGATATGCAAGCTGCGGCGGGGCTTGTGCAACTGGGCAAGCTCGACGGTTGGAATGATCGAAGGATCGCTCTCGCTGGAGAGTACGGCCGGCGCCTCTCAGGCATTGGGGGTTTGCGACTTCCCGTTGCCGGCCCAAACGTCAAGCACGTGTTCCATATCTATTGTGTTTGCCTCGAGGACGATTTCCCGCTGAGCAAAGAAGATTTTATGTGGGAACTGTATGCACACCGGCGGATCAAAGTCTGGTCGCATTACACGCCAATTCATTTGAGCACCGCCTATCGTAATTTGGGGCACAAACCAGGGGAATGTCCTGTCGCGGAAGAGATGTATACGCGGTATGTCAGCCTGCCGATCCATCCTCGCCTGACGCAGGAAGCGATTGATTATCTCACGCGAAGTATCCGGGAAGTGGCGCATGTGTCAGTTTAAGGATAAAGTCCGGCGCATGCATGAGTCAGGCGGGTTCTTTGACCGCGCGGAGCCTGTCTGCATTGGCAGGGCGCCGGGCCGGATGGACCTGATGGGTGGAAATGTGGATTACACCGGCGGGCTGGTTTTCGAGATGACCATCCGCGAAGCAACATGGGCCGGCGCGCAATTGCGCCATGACAGCCGGATCGTTTTGCGCAATCCGCAGATGCGCGAGCACGGCTGGAAGCCGGATGTTGAATTCCGCCTGGAAGACCTGAATGATGAAGCGGTGGTCCGCACTTTTGTGAATAAATCGCCGGAAGTGCGCTGGACAGCCTACGTTCTGGGCGTGTTCTGCTACTTGCGAAAGTGGTTTCCATCCGAGACCCGGACCGGAATCAACCTTTACCTCGAATCAAACGTCCCTCTCAATAAAGGCGTAAGCTCGTCCGCCGCGGTGGAAGTCGCAGCCATGAAAACCGCCTGCCAGGCATACCGGATTCCGCTCCAGGGGATCGAATTGGCGCGGGCTTGCCAATGGGTGGAAAACACCATCGCAGAATCTGCATGCGGCATTATGGACCAGGCTGCGATCGTTCTGGGGCGGGCGGGGTACTGCCTCCCGTTGCTTTGCCAGCCGTGCCTGCCGTTTCCACTGGTGAAAATGCCCGCCGATTTAACCGTCTGGGGAATCGATTCCGGAGTCCGGCATGCTGTCACGGGCATTGAGTATGAAGCCGCCCGCGCTGCCTGTTTCATGGGTTACAAATTGATTTGCGATTGGAACGGGCTGAAGTTGCAGATCGAAGAATGCGACGGGATTTCGCGGTATGTCGACACGCATTGGGTCGGCTACCCTTCAAATATTTCGCCCTCGGAATTTCGTTCGTCGTATGAACAACGCCTTCCGGAAGTATGGACGGGCGCGGAGTATCTTCAGAAAGCCGATTTCCACATCGACCCTTACACGCAGGTGAGGAAGGACGTTGCATATCGCATTCGGGCGTGCATGCGCTATGCCGTCGAAGAAAATCACCGCATCCAGACTTTTGTGGAACTGGTTCGCACATCCTGCGGAACCGCAACGGAATCGGCCTTTGCGCTCCTGGGCGAATTGATGTACCAGTCGCATTATTCCTACACCGAGTGTGGTTTGGGATCTGAAGCTACCGACATGCTGGTTGATCTTGTTCGCGAAGAGGGAGTTGCGAATGGATTGTTTGGCGCCAAGATCACGGGCGGCGGGGCCGGCGGCACGGTTGCAGTGCTCGGGCGGAAGGACGCCGCGGAAGCGTTTACCCGCGTCGTCGAGCGGTACAAAGAACATTCCGGCATTTCGCCGTATGTTTTTGAAGGCAATTCCGACGGCGCCGATTATTTTGGGACCGTTCAAGCCTGATCCATTGGATCGACCGGATCTGTTGGCCCGCGAATGAGCGCCATCCTGCCGGACCGTGACATTGCCGTGGTGTTGAAACGGATTGAAAACATTGAAAGGCGGTAACTGCTCTGGGACGCGCGCTGGAAAGGGGAGACAGGCAGGATACGAGGATTCGCGCCATTTGTCTGGATTTTGGCAACGTCCTAGTTCCTTTTGACTATCAGCGCCTCTGGCGGGGCCTTGCGCCGTGCTCGTCGCTCTCTGAGTTGGAGATGGCCCGGCGGTTTCAGGAATCAACGCTCTCTACACTCTATGAATCCGGAAAGCTGTCGTCCGGGAGCTTCTATAGGGAAATGTCCTCGCTTCTCAAAATCACATTGCCGTACCAGAGCTTTTGTGCGGAATGGTCGTCGATTTTTGACCTTGATTCGACCGTTGACCTGCCTTTTTTGTCTTCGCTCGCGCGGGATTATGTCCTGGTTCTGGTGTCAAACACGAATGAAATTCACTTTGATTTTATGCAGCAACAGTACCCGGTTCTTCGCGCTTTCCACCGCTTTGCGCTTTCGTTCCAGGTTGGCGCGGCAAAACCCGCCAGGGAAATTTACTCTGCCGCGTTGAAGATGGCGCAGGTGGATGCAAGTGAAGTTTTTTATGCCGATGACATTAAAAGTTACGTTGACGCAGCACTTGATTTGGGTTTCCGGGCCGCCCAGGTGAGGAACAAAGATGAGCTTGTGGGCGCAATGTCGTGCCGCGGCATCAGGCTGCCATAACGTGCGAACGGGCGGGTGAAACTCAT
>DATEKC010000182.1:0-13220 GCA_035277665.1 Terriglobia bacterium | reverse complement strand
GGGTCGATTTCTTCGATCGCCACTGAAACCGCCTCTTCGCGGAAGTTCAAAACGTCCATGACGCCCCTGGCGACCTCCACGGCGAGGCGGGCCTTCAGTTCTTCCGACCTTCCGGGATAAAGCTTGACGATAACGTGAGGCATGGTTCGCTCCTTTGAATTATTGCGCGACGATGACCCGCACTACTCGATGCGCCGCCAGCCAGTTGCGGACGTGTTATAGTGCTGCCATGCGCCCACAACCTCTCATTGCCGTAACCGACGTCGAAGCCAGCAGCCGGTGGTACCAGCGCCTGCTGGGCTGCCGGAGCTGCCACGGAGGCCCACAATACGAGCAACTGGTTTCAAATGGCCAACTAGTCCTGCAGTTGCACAGCTTCGAGGTTGAACATCACCATGGCCCGATTGGTGACCGCAATGACAAGCCCTACGGAAACGGCGTGCTGCTTTGGTTTGAAGTGGACGACTTTGACGCGGTGATGCAACGCGCCGCTGAGATGGGCGTGAAAATTGTGCTGGCCAGGCATCGAAACCCTCCCGATGGCGACGGCGGCCCGAACCATTGGGAGTGCTGGATGCGCGATCCCGACGGATATACCGTGGTGGTAGCCAGCCCTTATGGCACGGCCGATGGAACATGGCAACCGGAGCACGGGAATCCCTGGGCATAAAAGAGATGTCCCGGTTGCCGGCGCAAGGCGGCCGCGTTCACTTGCGGTATTGCTGGTCGCTGACGTGCTCCATCCACTCGACCGCCTTGCCGTCCTTCTTTTCATGAACGGCAATGTGCGTCATGGCCGTGGCAGGTGCGGCGCCGTGCCAGTGCTTCTCGCCCGGCTGGATCCAAACCACGTCACCCGGCCGGACTTCCTCGACCGGGCCTTCCCATCGCTGCACCCAGCCGCAACCGGACGTGATGATGAGCGTCTGGCCGAACGGATGCGTGTGCCATGCCGTCCGAGCGCCGGGCTCGAAGGTGACGCTGACGCCCATCGTGCGCGCGGGGTCCTGCGGCTGGAAGAGCGGGTCAATCCGTACGGTGCCGGTAAACCATTCGGCAGGCCCTTTTCCGGAGGGTTGTGAACCGCATCTCCTGACTTCCATAATGAACCCCTTTCGTTGACGCTAATAGTTGTTTGCCTTGCGTGCACGGCCTCCGTGGCTGGCGTGCAACCCGAAACTCGATTCCTGCACGTCAGCGGCGGGTCGTTTGCTCGATGCGCTCGATATACCTCGCCCCGCAAGGTAATCCCGGAAGAGGCAGTTCACAGCATCTTTCGAAATTCCTCAATGCTGACCCTGAGGTCGGCGATGATTGCGCGCAAGGTTTTCCGCTTCAGATCGCCGGGGTGAACAGGTATCACCACCCGCGCACCGTCGAGGGCCCGGACGTAAATAGCATGGCTTCCGCGTTGGCGGCGAAGCTCGAACCCGAGGCGTTGCGCGACACGCGCCGCCTGTTTTGAGGAGACGGCGGGCAGTTCCGCGCTCAAGCCGTGACCTCAACGGGCTTGATCAGAATATCCTCTTGGGGGATCGGCAATCCGTCTTCCACCAGAGTTTCAAGGTAGAGCTCGATTGCCTCGCGTATCTTTTGAACGCCCTCTTCGATGGTCTCACTTTGGGTATGGCAACCGGGCAGGACAGGGCAAAAAACGTGATACCCGCCTTCTGCTTCCTTCTCGAAAATGACGGTGTAGCGGTGCGCCATCAGTTGCTCCATTACGACGTAATTATAGCCTATTTGCTATCAATTTCCGCTCAACGATTGGTCGTTTGCTCGATGTGCCCGTGATACCGCGCCCCCGTATGGCGGCTATGGGTATCGAATCTTCGATGCTGTGCCCAACCGTAAAGTATAGCCTGCCTCCCTCCTGGTATTTTGCCTTGTTTTTTTGGTCGGGCCCTCTGCCCGGGAATGGCTTTTGCAGTTTTCAACCGTGGTGGATACAATGGGCGGCATGGCATCTGAAACGAATGGATTGAATGATCTCAACCTGATCGCGCGGCCTGCCGCGCTTGCAGAAATCGAGGCCCGCACGCGCGCCATGGGGTTTGACATGGCGTCAGAGCCGCGCACGGGAGCGCTGCTACGTGCGCTTGCGGCCACCAAGCCCGGCGGCCGGCTGCTGGAACTGGGAACGGGCACAGGCGTGGCGACCGCATGGATCCTGGCCGGAATGGATGCGAGTTCCACGCTGGCCAGTGTGGATTCCGACCCCCATCATCAGCAGGTGGCGCGGGAGTGCCTGGGAAACGACGGCCGTCTGGCGCTGGTGCTGGAAGACGCGCTCGGGTTCCTGCGGCGCCAGCCCGCAGCAAGCTATGACTTTGTTTTTGCGGATGCCATTCCCGGCAAATACGAGGGTCTGGAGGAGTGCCTGAAAGTGGTGAAGCCCGGCGGCGTTTACGTGGTGGATGACATGTCTCCTCTTCCCAAGTGGCCCAGGGCGCACGTGGAAAGAGTCGCTCTTCTGGTGAATCAACTGGCCGGCGACCATCGCTTTGCCATTGCGCCGCTTGGCTGGGCCACCGGCGTGATTGTTGCTGCCAGGCGATAACGGCCGCGCCGCCGGTAATTCCTACGGCGTCCCCGGAACAGCGCCGAACTTACTTAGAATGTTTTTGGTAGCCTGCTGAACGATGGGGTTTGTCAGGTCAGGGTGGACCGTGCCCGGCGTAAAAGAGTCGAGGCCCCAATTCCACCACTTTGTGCCGGCATCGAAAACCGTGCTTCCCGAAGAGGCCGTATAAACCGTCATGTCAGCATACAGGGTCTTCCCGGCGGCGGAATCAAAATAAGGAGAGTGGGCAATGCTGGCCACGCCTGAAGGAACATCGGTGAACATCTGGTCCACTTCGGATCCGAGCAGCCCATGGAGGTGCGTCCCGTTTTGCACGTTGGAACCCTGGAAGACCCAGCTTGAAGCGTCTGTCACGATGATGTCGGTGTTGATCGGCGTGGTCCCGATGGGTTCATTGTACATGGCGCCGCACATCTGGTCCTCAGGGCGGTTCACGGGAGGCAGCCGGAACTGGGTTGTAATCAGATAATCGTTGCCTGGGTCGCCGTCAAGCGCGTAGGGATCCAGCTTCATGGCCTCATACTTGTAGCAAATGATCGTCCGGTCCTTGTCTCCTGTAATGCTGCTGGGCGCATACCGGACCTGCCAATATGAGGTGTTGGAGCCGAAAAATGCCAGGTTCACATTCGAGTCCCTGGCCCCTTCCACACTGTCCCGCATCTGCCAGGTCCAATACTCACCGTGTCCGGCCAGGAAATATCCCTTATGGCCGGGGATGATTGTGTTGCCGTTTTCGTGGATGTCTACGTCGGTGCAATACGTAACATCATAGCCTTCGCGTTCCAGAAAACGGACCATGTTGTACTCGAACTGCAGGAAATCCTGAGCTCCATACCAGACCTGATAGGGGCGGTTGAAAGAAACTTCGTAAGCCCGCGGAATCGTGTAAAGGGAATATCCTCCCCAGGTGTTATAGGCCTGATAAGTATTGACGCAGGAGTTAAAAAGCAGATCGGACTGGCGCTCGTCATCCCGTACAACAAAAACGATGTAAGCTTCCTTGCCGCTCGTCTTTGCCGTCAGTTTGGCGAGGTAGAAGCCACTGGCCCAATCCGTCGGGTCGCTGCTGGATGTAGTTACCTGGTGATTGCTCTCCCATTTACACTCGACCAGGTTCGTGTTTGCAGCGGGAGCCGGGAGAGGTTGCTGAATGCCGTTAAGAGTCACCGGTGATGCGACCAGCCTGGCCCCAGCCCCTCCGTACCAGCCCATGCGGTAAATGGCCAAAGTGTATGTGGAATCCGTTGTATTCACAAAAAAGCTGATTGTGTCGCCACGGTTCACACTGGTGGCGGAGGCGAAACCTTCAATCTCATGATTACTCGATGCATTGTGGAGTTTCCATGAAGCATTGCCTGCTTTATTGTTTTCCTCGACAGTCGGATTGCTTCCCGAACCGCCGCCTGGAGTGTTGGAACCACCGCAACTCAAAAAGCTCGCCGCGGCGCCCAGACTGGCCAGCAGAAACCTGCGCCGGGGAATACGGCCGGGAAAATGGTGGTGCATCTTCCGGGCATAGGGATCGAAATTAAGAGAGTCCGTTGGCTTTTCATCCGTATCCTTACTCATATGATTTCGATATTCACCGTGAGTATGAAATCGGGGCTTTAAATCGCAGCCTGGGGAAATTTGAGGATCGCCGGTTTTCCTGAAGCGCTTGCAAGCCTTTGCACAGAGTTATACCGCAATCCAACCGGCTTGCGGTCAGTTGCCGATGCTCCTTTACACCCTTGGCTCAACTAAGTCACAAGCAGGAGAGTTGCCAATCGTCCTGCGTGCAACGGCCTTCAGAATGTGGAAGCTGAGAGACCCTGAAAAGGAGTTTGATGGGCAGTGTAGAGAATTTTCGCCGATGAACGAGCGTTTTTTGCATGCAGCCTGCCAGGAAGGAGAAGCAGATTCTCCGGCCGGAAGCCGGCCTCAGAATGGCAGGCGGGGCGGCTGCTTGGCCGCCGGACGGGAGTTCATTGGCCATTCCGGGAATGACGGCTGCTCGAAATTCCCGTCAACTTTGATTGCAGATAGCTCAGCGGAACGTCATACAGCAGCGCTTTCGGCGATTGGCGCAGGCTCTCATGAATAAAACAGACGTGCGTGCACCAGCACTGGTCATGAACGATGGCGGCGGGCTCATTCCTGCGCGCATCGGTCTGCCAGAATTTCTGGAAGTCGCATTCAAAATCGCGCAAGTTGCCAAGCTTTCCGCGCAGTTCGCAGGCGCGAACGTCGCCGTTGTAATCGATGACGATGGAAGTTTCACTGGCCGTGCAGGGCATGGGCCAGGCATGCGGCGACTCCATGTTTTCAAGCTGCACCTTGTTGTGAAAGGCGAGTACCCCTTCATAGTAGGCCCGGCCGATTCTGCCGGCCAGCCCGCCGGAGTTCCGGGTTGCAATGCGCGCATAGTGGGCGTAGATCTTTCGGATTTCACCGTAAAGCGCGGGTAGCCGCTGGGTGGGAATTCGCTTGAGCGATGGGTCTTTGGCGCTGCCACGAATGATGTTGAAGTAGTGGCCGTCGACGCGGCAGTTCTGCCGGACAAAGCGGGCGATTTCCAGCACGCTGTCAAAATTTTCCGCGCAGATTACCGTGTTGATGTTCACCCGCAGGTTGGCGAATTTCTGCCGGCAGGGCTGGAGGGCTTCGATAGTCTTCAGCGTCTTTTCAAAATTGCCGGGCACGGACCGGATGGAATCCTGCACTTCGTAAAGCCCATCCATGGCCACGTTCAGGTCAAGCTGGAGCTTTGGGTTGTCGGTGCAGATTTCTGCCACCTGTGCGGCGGTGCGATCCGGAAGCAGGCCGTTAGTAGGCAGGTTCACCCATCGGATTCCATTGTTCTCGTAAAACAGATGCAGGATGCCGGCGAGTTCGCGGCGCAGCATGGGCTCGCCGCCGGAAAGCCACAAGTCCGTGAAAGGCGGCATCGTTCGGGAGAGCCTCTGGATTTCTTCCCAGGTGAGGTCGCCGCGCTGGTTGAGTTCCTCCCAGTAAAAACACGTACGGCACCTGGCGTTACAGACCGAAGTGATAAAGAAGATCACAAGCTTCAGGCGCTTCTGGGGCCGGAGCACGCGAAGAATCGGACGAGTTGGGGTTCCCCACTGGACAGGCATCCTATTGAAGATTGTACCAAACCCGTAGCCGGCAGGCGTAAATGGCAGTAGCGGACGGAGCAGGCTGATCTACTTTGCCGGCTTGGCTGCTGCCTGTGCGGGCAGGAAGTGGGCCAGCGTGGCCTTGGCCAGGCGGGCCAGGACCAGCAGGGCAGCGTTGTCGGCCGTCCACTGATGATCGGGAGAGTCGTAGGCAAAGCCTGCCATGACGATGGGACCGGCGGGCGTTTCAGCAATGCCCACGTCATTGCGAAGATCGTCGAGCGCGCCGGTTTTGCGCTCCCAGGTGACGCCGGGGATGTCACTTGTGTAACGCGGAAAGGCGTCGAGGTCGCGCTGCTTGCTCAAAATTTCAAGCATATGGTTGCAGGCTGTCGGTGTCAGGATGTGGTACTGCCGGATCAGGGTGAGCAGTTGGACCATGTCATCAGCAGTGGTTTCGCCCAGGCCGAACTGTTTTGCTTCGGGATCCGAGGAATCCTTTTCATGGAAGACGTATCCGAACAACTTGGTGTGTTTCAGTCCCAGGCCTTTCATGCGATTGTTGACGGCACTGATGCCGACGGTGCGGATGACGATGTTGGAGGCAGTGTTGTCACTCAGGTCGATCATCAGCGTGATGGCATCGCCGAGCGTAAGTCCGATTTGCTGATGCAGGTCCTGCAGAATTCCGGAGCCCCGGACGCGATCAAATGTTGTCTCCTTCACGGGCTGCGACCATTGCAGCTTGCCCTCCTGCATCTGGTAGAACGCTTCCACCATCACCGGAAGTTTGATCACCGAGGCCGTCGCGACGGGCCGGTCGGGGGCGAGGCCAAAGCGCTCGCCGGTCTTCAGGTCCGCGGCGGCGAAGGCGACCTTGCCGCCAAAGCGCGAGGCAATGGCCGCCAACTGGCTGCCGATAGGCGTGCGGCGCTGCTGCGGCGCGCACAATGCAAAGGCTGCGAAAAATAAAAATGAGGCGCAGAGAATTGCAAAACGGGAATGACGGCAGGAAATGAGACGCATCAGAAATACTCCCCTGAGACGGAAATGTGTCTGTGTCATGCGGCGCAGCGCCAGACTTCCGGCCGCCGGGCTTCCCGGTCGATAAAACAGGTCTCAGCGGCGCCTGCTCTGGGCAAGAGTAATCGTTCCGCGCGCTGATGGCAACCCAAACCCACGACAGAGCGAAGCGCATTGGAGATTTTCGCGGCTGCTGGGGCCTTGACCAGCGGCGTGAAATTCGATTAAAAATTTGATTGGGTGGCCTCCCGGCTTACCCACGGATCGAGAAGCCACAGCCGGCAGGGTGTGGAATGTGGCTACCTGTAAATGGAGGATGAAGGAGTGGTGAGTGATAAGTCTGATGCTGCTGAGGGCATGGGCCAGGCGGGGGTGTCCGGTTCCGGGAACCGGGAGCAGGACGCAATCTATCAGAACGGAAAAATTGTGGCGCACGTTGTGGAGCCGGATGTGGACCTGGATGCCAGGGAAATCCGTTTCGATGAGGTCCTCGACAGCGACCATCTGGTGCTGGCCGATGAATGCGAATTCCAGAAATACAGGATAATGATTCAAAAGGTGGCTTTTGCAACCAAGGTGGACCATCGGGAGGGGCGGCAGGGGAGGACCCTGGCGGGATGCACGGCGGAAATTCTCGGCTACATCGAGCAGTAAGCGGTGGTGGGCAGGCGTGGCATTTTGCCTGCTGCGAACACGCCTCGAGAGAGACACCGATTGGGGCGCCACCGGGTCGGTCGCAGATTTAATTCACCAGCATTTCTCTTACTGACGTTTCTGGCTCGTCAGGCCCGGAGCGGTTCACGCTTCCTCGCCCCCTGGACACCTGCCGCCGGATGCCTTCCCAGGTTTGCTCCGGCAGAGAGAGAAAAACGCGAACCACATCCGGGTCGAACTGTTTCCCGGACTCGCGAATAATCTCTTCACGAGCGGTTGAAAAGGCCAGGGCGTGCCGATAGGGCCTGTCTGAGGTCATGGCGTCCAGAGTGTCCGCCACAGCAAAAATCCTGGCACCCAAGGGAATCGCATCTCCGGCGAGTCCCTGAGGGTAACCCGCCCCGTCGTAGCGTTCCTGGTGGGCCAGGACAATTTTTGAAGCTGAGGAAAGGAAAGGGATGCGGGCGAGCAGTTCATAGCCGATGCGGACATGCGTCTGCATGATGGCCATTTCGTCAGGAGTGAGCTTGCCCTGCTTCAGCAGGATCGAATCCGGGATGCCTATTTTGCCGATATCGTGCAGGAAGGAGCCGCGGGCAATGGTTTTGAGATGCTCGTGGGTGCAGCCCATTGCCCGGGCGATTTCAAGGCAGTAACGGCTGACCCGAAGCGAGTGGCCGGCCGTTTCAGTGTCTCGAAGATCCAGCGCGGCGCCCAGCGCCTCGAGTGTTTCGTCGTAAGCGTGCTCGATGCGCTTCATGGCCGCCTGGAGTTGGCGTGTCCGCTGTTCAACCATCTCTTCCAGTTGATGGCGGTACTTCTCCAATTCAGCTTCCATATACTTTTTTTGCACGGCGCGGCGCACCGATTCTACCGCCGCGTCGAGATGAAGCGGCTTCACCAGGTAATCATCCGCCCCATGCTTCATCGCATCGACGGCCACTCGAATATCATCTTCACCCGTGGCAATCACGAAGGCAAGATGAGGGTAATTCCTGTGTACTTTTTCCAGGAGTTCGAGGCCTGACATTCCCGGCATTTTCAGGTCTGAAACAACCGCGTCAAAACTTTCCTGTTCAAGGCAAACGAGGGCATCTTCAGCGCTGGACCGCCCGCACCATTCAAATCCGCTTCTACCGAGCTTTTCCCCCAGGACCTGCCAGACGGGGTTCTCGTCATCCACCAGCAGCACCCGGGGTTTGGTGTTTTCTTCGCTCATCAGGATTCTCCCATCATTCCGAGGCCCCGCTCCCGCGCACTCATCCTTTCGGCGTGAAGCCCTGGAGCAGGTCAGGGTTTAACAGTTCCTATGCGATCGACCTGAATTTGCCGCCAGACCAACCCATACGTCCTCGCTTTGGCGAAGCCAACGGTCTTGCCGCCACGATGCTCCAGGCCGATCCGTTCTCATCTGCTTTCTATCGGAGACCTCCCTTCAGAGCGTTAGGGTGATCCACCCGTTTTTGCGAAGGGTGCAAGCCGTGAGCCTGAAGACCTCAGCATCTAAGGATGAGCTCCTAATCCATTGATAAAAAGGGCTAATGCGATTTTCTCGGGCTGCGGCTGCGTGACTGCGCCTTGCCTTGGCCGGTTTTTCCCCAGTGTAGCGGTGCCCAGGGGAACGATCATTCCAGAATGGAAACAGGCGGGTTTTCCTGGCGGGAGCACAATGCTTCCGGCACCCCTAATATCTGTTGCCGCCTGATGCGGTTGAGTTGACGCCCGGCGTCGGTTGGGGCTATGTTCTGGAGTTAACTTGTTTTCATTCAGAATTTACTATCTGCCGCAGCCGGGAGCTGGAGGATGTGAACGATGAAACTGCACCATGTGATTGAAGCGCAGCAGTTTGACCTGCCGATGATCAGCCATCTGTTCAACGTTGCCGAGGAGATGGAAAAGCTTGTGGCGCGCGGCGGAACAGACGAATATCGCAGCCGGTTGATGGCCACGCTCTTTTACGAACCTTCCACGCGCACCCGGTTTTCTTTTGAAGCCGCAATGCACCGGCTCGGCGGGCGGGTGATTTCCACCGAAAACGCCGCTGAGTTTTCCTCAGTGGCGAAAGGAGAAACGCTGGAGGATACCATCCGCATCATGAATGGTTATGTGGATGTAATTGTCCTGCGCCATAGTGAAGTGGGCACAGCCAAGCGCGCCTCGGCCGTTTCACGGGTTCCCATCGTTAATGCCGGCGACGGTGTGGGCCAGCATCCCACCCAGGCCTTGCTTGACCTCTACACGATCCACAAAGAGATTGGTTCTGTTGACGGGCTGAAGATCGCCATGGTGGGGGACCTTGCTCAGGGACGCACCGTCCGTTCTCTGGCCTACCTTCTGGGCAAGTTCAAGGACACCAAAATGTATTTTGTCGCGCCGCCGCTGCTGAAGATGAAGGAAGACATTCTGGAATACTTGCGGGAGCGCGGATCGTGGTTTACCGAGGAAACGACACTTGATCGAGTGCTTCCGGAGGTCGATGTTGTCTACCAGACACGGGTGCAGAAAGAACGCTTCGGCGACAGGATTGCCGACTATGAAAGTTGCAGGGGAATCTACGTTATCAACCGGGATTCCCTCCGGTTAATGAAGCCGAATGCCATCATCATGCATCCTCTTCCGCGCCTTGAGGAAATTTCAATGGAAGTGGACCAGGACCGCCGTGCGGCCTATTTTCGCCAGGCCCAGAACGGGTTGTTTGTCCGCATGGCGCTGCTGACGGTTCTGTTGCCCAAATAAATTGGCGAAGGTACCTCGAAGTCTTCCGGTTTCAAGGGCCACAAGCCGCCAATATTTCATCTCTTCAATAAAAAACGTTGCTGAAAGCAGGTTTTGGCCGGGACACTGCCCGCGGCAGGAAGGCTGGCTTCGCGCCTCCCGGTTGATACAGGACAGATGGGCCTGGAATCCAATTTCCTATAATATTTTCAGTAACTTGCCTCCTTACCGCGCTGTTATCTTTCGGGCGTGGAACTGAGGTGCTAGTACTGCCGTACCCTTGTCTGACCTAGTTAATATCCAGTACGCTTGGCGCAGCGAGACCAAGGGGTACTCACTGTAGAGACAACGGAGGCAAGATACAATGGGGATCGGTGAACGAATCAAGGAGCTGAGAGAGCAGAAACATCTTTCGCAGGGTGACATTGAGGAGAGAACAGGGCTTCTGCGATGCTACATCTCGCGGGTGGAGAATGGCCACACGGTTCCCTCTCTGGAAACGCTGGAAAGGTTTGCAGGCGCTTTGGATGTCCCTCTCTATAAGCTTTTTTATTACGACGAAGGGGTGCCTGAGGAGTGCGACTATGCGGAATCCGACATGACCCTCGAGCGTCTTGCCCAGGAGGGCGGCGCCGCCGGCGCGGAAGCACGATTTCTGCTGAAATTGAGAAGCCTGCAGCCGCGGCTTTCCCCGACAGATCGGGACGTATTGTTGACGCTTGCCAAGAAACTGGCCGAGCGACCGATACCCGCAGTCCGTTAAGGCGCGTGGGAATCACAACCAGCGGCGGTGGTTGCGGCCACCTCCGTTGGTAAGCGATTCCCGGCGGATCGCTTCCGCATTTGAGCACCCACCGCTCATCCTTCCTTCTTCAATCTACCTTTTAAAATTTCTTATAAAGAAGGTATCCTTTGCACGGATTGCCCCGCCCCGGGTACTCGTGTAGCGAAGCCATACCGGACCAGAGACCCACGCTAATGCGGCCTTGGCCTCCCATCACAACCCCGCCTCGAAAAAACTCATCCAAATGCCTTAAGATAAATAGAGTGGATATGGAGAAGCATTCTGTTGGCGGTGGAGAGAGACTGTGCTCAAACTGATGCTGCGACAACTCCTGCACCATCCGGTAAGGATGCTGCTGTCCATGATCATGATTGGAGTGGCGCTGTTGCTGGGACTAGTGATCAAGGGATTGTCGAACGGCGTCATGCAGGAAAAGATTCACCGGACGGAAGGGATTGGAGCGGACCTGATGATTCAGCCGCCGCACTCTTCTTATATTCTGGGCCTGGGCGAGAACGTGATGCCCGTTGCGCTGGCTCAAAAGATCGCGGAAATTGACGGCGTCGAGGCTGCAACGCCCACCGCCACCAACATCAGCTTCACCAATCGTCTGGAAGCCATCTTCGGTATTGACCTTTCCGGCTTTAAACGCGTGACAGGGGGATTTGAATACCTTCAGGGTGGCCCGTTTTCCGGGCCCTATACGGCCCTAGTGGATGATATCTACACCCGTACCCATCATGTGCATATGGGCAGCAAGCTGAACATTCTGGGCCATGACTTCACTGTCTGCGGAGTGGTTGAGCATGGCAAGGGGGCGCGGGTCTTCGTGCCGCTGCAGACGCTTCAGGGGCTGCTGGCCCCGGGCAAGTGCGCGGTGATCTTTGTGAAACTCGCGCCCGGGAGCCGGGAAGGGGTCGTGGAGGGAAAACTGCGTGAGTTTGCAGGCGGGGCCCTGAAGGATTACCAGATCACCCGGATGAGCGATCTTGCCACCTTGATCACGCCTTCATCGTTCCTGGGATTGCAGCAGTTTCTGCTGGTGATCGTGATGTTTGCGGGAGTTATCAATTTTCTGGTTATTTTTCTGGCGCTCTACGTTCAGGTGCTGGGCCAGACGCGGGAACTGGGGATCCTGCGCGCGCTGGGGGCCAGCCGGCGTTACATGCTGAGGTTGTTTCTGGGTGAGGCCTGCCTGCTTTGCCTGTTTGGCGGAGGACTTTCCCTGGTACTGTATTTCGTGACCAATTCGATCGTTCTGTCGATTTATCCGTCGCTTCATTTTCTGCTGCCTACGGAGTCGGTGCTGTGGGTGGCTGTAATCGCGCTGGCCAGCGCTGTGCTGGGTGGGGCCTACCCTGCCTACCGCGCCAGTGCCAGCGAGCCGATTGCTGCACTTGCTTATGAATAACGAGACTAAGGCAGGCAAAGACCCGGCAAAAGTCATGATTGAGACTCGTGCGCTCAGCAAGGTCTATGACAGTGCGTCGGGGTCCCCTCCTGCCGTCGATTCGTTGAGCCTGAAGATTCCGGCGGGCCAGTTTACGGCTATCATGGGTCCTTCCGGGTCCGGCAAATCGACGCTGCTTTATCTGATTGCAGGGCTCGCGGAACCGACCTCCGGCGAAGTGCTGATCGATGGCATTTCAATCTCCTCGCTGGGGGACAAAGCGCGCGCGCGCATGCGCAACATCCGGATTGGTTTTGTTTTCCAGCGGTTTAATTTGCTGGGTTTTCTCTCCGCCAGGGATAACATTGACGCCCCGCGCCTGCTGGGGTGGAAGCAGAGGCGCCCACCCCGGTCAATCGACAGCCTGCTGGCAGCGGTGGGGCTCGAGAAAAAACGCCTTAAGAAAGTGAGTGAATTGTCTTCAGGCGAGCAGCAGCGGGTGGCCATTGCGCGGGCGCTGATCAATGGTCCGGACATTCTGCTGGCGGATGAGCCAACGGGGAATTTGGATTCGCACAACGCGGAAGCGGTGCTGGACCTGATCCTTCGGCTGAAAACGGACCTGGGCCTGACGATTGTAATGGTGACGCACAATCCGGAGGTAGCACTGCGCGCGGACCGGATTGTCCAGATGAAGGATGGCTCCGTGGAGTGCGAACTGATCACCAGTGAAATTGAGACTTCGCCTGAGTGGACCCAAAGGCTGGCAGGCCACATCCGTGGCTGAAGTTTGCGGCATTGCGAACTGTTGGTTAGTTGCTGCGAAGAGGGTTTTTTACTGAAGTTGTTTCTGGAGGTGTTTCTATGCGCCGAATCTCCGGCGCTCTGTTGACGGGCCTTCTCCTTCCGTTCGTGTCGCTGGCCGGACCGCGGATAAAAGTCGGCAAGGCGCACTTTGACTTGAAAGACGCG
>DATEKC010000181.1:0-15960 GCA_035277665.1 Terriglobia bacterium | reverse complement strand
CGCCCCAGAGCCCAATTCTGCGCGGGTCCAGTTCTGTACGGAGTCGAAGATAAGCCAGGACGGTGCGCAGGTCCTTCAGTCGCTGGCCGAGCAACGTTTCACCCAGCATATAGTCAGCGGCACCGATAATGATTTCCGCCCCGTCAGGCTCGTGCAGGCCGCCGGGCGAAGTTTCGCCTGTCCCCCGGACGTCTGGCAGGCAAACGGCGTAGCCGGATTCCAGCAACGCTTCAATCTGTGGGCCGCGCTTGTCGAGAAAGAGGTCTTTGCCTTCTTCTGACACCCCCACAACCACGGGCAGGCGCGCCCGATCGTGAGAATGCGGCAGCATCAGGAAAAGAGGCGCCACAATTCCCGGCTCGGTTACGAGTGATATGGCCTCGACTTTTGCCTCAGGCATTTCTTTTGTCCACTCGACCGTAGCTTCGGGATGCGGGTTGGGTTCGATATCCCCGCCCATCTTTTTCTTCCAATTTGCCCGCAGCCAGTCGGACCGCTCACCGGGTGCGAGAGCTGCCAGCCTGTCGCGGGCGGCCTTTACCTGTTCGGAACCCTGAGCAAGCGTGACCTCGGCAACCGTCTTCTCGTGCAATTCCGCGGCGACAGCAGGAGTCAGCACCGCGAGATCGCTTACAGGCTGGCGGTTGGGCGACGGACGTTTGGCCAGGTTTTCGTATCGGGTGCTTTCCTGGTCTTCCCACGAAACCGGGATGCCAAACCACTTTTCGAGAGTCGGCCCCAGCGACCTCCTCTGCGACGGCCCGATGGTCCACGCCTCGCCCGGACCCGGAAACAGTCCAAAACCGTGTGCCTCTGCCAGGTGGTCCGTAGCATGATAAAGTCCCCAGACCTTTTGGTAACGAATCCAGGCGGGATTGTCCGCCAGGGCTATCCCCATCAGCCCAATGCCCGGGGCAACTCCAGAGCCTCGGCCGATAGCCCACTCGATTTCATGCGAGAAGACGAAATAGCGCGGCGCCACCGACGCGCAGATGAACCAGGGGAGAAACTGGCCGGCCAGGCTCAGCCGCAGCGCCCGGATCGACGACCAGTCGCCGAATTCGCCGCTGTGCATGGGGTTCACCACGCCGAAATTGAACGGCACATCAGCAGTGATCCTGGGATCAAGCGCGGCAACCACTGCGGCCGGGTCGCCGCCGCCGGCCACTCCGCCGAGCATGATAATCTGTTTCTGGTCGATGTCCGGCCGCTGCCACAGCAGATCGACGCCGCGGTCAATATCCCAGTACATCCAGGTCATCAGCGAGCTTCCGGTCAGGTACAATTGCTCTCCCATGGTATAGCGAGAGTGGTAATTCGACCGGTCCCATGGGTAAGTCTGGATGCGTTCCCCGTAGCCAATCTGGTCCATCTCCAGGACCGCGCAGCCTTCACGGGCCCACAGGATGCCCATATCCTGCATCTCGAATTGCGCCTTGGGCCCGTGCAGGCTGTGAATGATGATGATGCCCGGCATTTTTTCCCTGGGTTCTGCGGGTAGATAAAGGTTCGCGGTTACCCAGATTCCCGGCTGCGACTGGTAAACAATGTTCTGCCGCCGGTAACCATCGCCACGATATTCCGAGGTTACATGCACGTCGAGCGGAGCACGCTCCGGGAATGGTTGGAGCGAATCCTTCAGCGCCTTCAGCCGTGAATCTCGAAACCTCTCCCAGTCGGCCAGCGTGTGCACTTTCTCCCAAGCTTTTGCTTCTGCCTGGATCATTTCTTCGCCACGCTTTTCGGTGTAGCGGTCCAGCATATCGGCCAGGTCCATCTGCTTGCGCTGCTCGGCAGAAAAAACGCGGTCTGGCAGGAAGGCCAGATTCCCGGTGCGCGGCGTGAATTCTGGGTGCGGCAGTTGCGAAGGAGACTGCTCACTCAATTCCATGCGCCGGTAGCGCGCGGGGCAGACATTCCGGGAGGTTTGAGTGACCGGCAAAACGCTGGTTTCTTCCGGTTCGCCATCACGACCCGGACGCGAGCGCACCAGCAGGACCCGCCATTCCCTCGGGACCCGGACCTCCCCGAGCGCCTGCGCAATGGCGTCAAGCGGCAAGTCGAGCCGAGCCAGCCAGGCTCCGTCCGTTTTCCATGCCACTCCCCGCACGGGGCTGTTCCAATCCGGATATGGTGTTGAGACCCGTGGGCCTCCCTGGTGGCCTGCGGCATCGAAGATAGTACCCGCGGGATTGATGGCGTACTCCAGATATGACGAGCCCGAGGTTGCCAGATAGACCTGGAAACTGTCATCCGCTGTGACCCTCCCGTCCCGGTTACGGGCTCTGGAGATCAACTGGTGGCTTTCCACGCAGCGGGCCAGCACGGCCAGGGTGTTTCCGTCCTGCACGAGCTTCACTTGCGTTGGAAACAAGGGCAGCCTTCCCGCCGCTTCATTGCGGCGGAGAGACCACGCCGGCACCTCGCGCCAGACGAGGTCCGTCCAGCCGACATGGAGAGGCGGCACGGACCCAACGTGCCCCACAGGGATCGGCGGCTGGTGATTGCACAATACGGCAGGGCGGAGTACGGGATTCGATAGGCGAAGGTGGCCGGGTGGCATCGTAGCTACTTCTGAAGTCACCTGATTTTTTGGCCAACTCCACCATTCTTCCGGAACGGTTGGACGCGTGGCGCGGTTCCTCTCTGCCCGTACCTGGATGTAGCCCGGCTGTGGCGTCCCGATCTGGTTAAGCGGAATCGCAGCCTCAACGGTCCAGCCGTCCTTGCTGACAGAAGCGGCCGCCATGAAGCCATCGCACTTGTACGGCAGGCTGTTGAACCATGTATGCTCGCCGGTCCAGCGCCACTTCACCGAGTAAGCGCCAAACGGACCGACCTGCAGCATCCAATCGTTTTCGTTGTAAACGCGAATGATGAAGCGAACGAAGTCCTCGCCGTCGGGCGAACCGTAAACGTAGCGGCGCGGGGACTTAGTATTGCGGGCTGCTTCGCCGCCTTCCCAGACAGGATCAAATCCGACGGAGCGCGCAAACACCCGGCCTCCGGGCTCGGGCATCTGCGCGGCAAGATACAAATAACCCCCCGCGATGATCGCCCGCACAGTCCCTCCCGCGCCGTCTGGAACTCCCGCCTCGGTCGGCGCCAGGGCCTGCGGACGGACATGCCGCCACAGGGAGTCGTTCAGTTTTCCGTCAATGGTGACCGTGGAGGCCTGTGATTGACCAAAAAGGCTTACGGCAATGGAAAGGCCGAAAAGGAGCGAGATCAGGCGACGCACTGTCCCTCCCAAGAAAAGGATGAGTCCCGTCGAGCGCCCGGACGGAATGGCTGGCCCGAGCCTCTATCTAAAGGGCCTTCCGCCTTCGTGTCAAGTGAAGACAGCAGGCAGGAATTGAAAGCTCAGATTCGAGCTGCGAGGTAGGATTGATTTCTCGCCCTACCGGTCAGCACAGCCTTTGGCGCTGGCCGTGCCGCTGCTGGTCACGCCCCCGTTATCTCTTGGGATCCGGACCGCCCTGAGGCATTTCTTAACCTTGGCCAGCATTGGGCGCTGATAGCAGTAGCCGCGGCTTTCTTAAAAAACGATGCTGAGCTTGTTCAAAATGTCGAATATGGTTCGCTGAAAAGGGCTGTTGGAATTTGTGAGCCAGTCGGTGTCCCACCGGTACGAGCGCACCCATGACTCCCGCCGGCTCCAGGCATTTCTTAACCTTGGCCAGCATAGCGCGCTCATGGCGGTAGGCTTTCCGGATTTGCTTTTGGGTCCGATGGGCGGATTTCGTGGCAGTTCCCTGCCGTAGGGATAGACATTTTCGACTGAGGCAATGGCGTAGTCCCAGCAAACTCTGGCCATTTGAATCTGGGAGTCGTGAGAGGCTTCACTGGGGTCGAGGCTGGTTCCTATGACCGAAGGCGGCGGATCCGGGCGCAATCGCATGACCGGCTGAACCGATTCGAAGACAAAGAATCCCGCCACTGTGAGCAGGACGTACAGCCAGGCGTGACTTTTGTGCTGAGGAGAACGATCCTCCGGCGATGTTCCGTACAGGTCGTTGATCGGAGAGCTTCTTCTGTCCATCCGCCTACTCGCTTCCGTTGAATCAACGGGCTTACTTCATCGTAGACATGGACCCTCAGACCCCGTGAGCTGCGACTTTACTGCGCAGCGCCACACCAAGCGCAAATACGAAGGCTTTCCGGCCTGCGGCATGGCCGAACCCCTCGCGAACATCCAGGCGGTTAACGCCAGCAAACATGATTCATCTCTGCATTCCCAAGCCAGGCGGTCCTGCCTTGCAATACGCGTCAGATATGCTGCCCACAAAAGTTGATTCGCTTCTTCTTCCCCTGCATGAGCGCCGGCAGGCAAAGCTCATTTAATGGCAATGTGTATTATTCCTGCTAATACCTTACCAAATTTCGGTCTGCACCTGCCATAAAATCAGGTTTTCTCCGGGCTTTTTGACTGGGAATGCTTCAGCACGGCTTACCTTTAATTTCGCCGGCTTTACCTTGTCAACCATCAAGCAGGGCGTTCTTACACTTGGTACTTCGGCGATCTTTTTCTGAAACCCCAATCCCGTAGCTACCAGATTTTAAGAAACTAATGTTTCTTTCTGGTGGAAATCAGGCGAATCCCGACACACAAGCGTTGGACGATTGCTCCTCAGATCGAAAACAGAAGATAAACGCAAGAAATCCTTCCCTAAAGAACAAAGGTTGTGGTAGTTTCTTGACGTTAGAATCTGCATTCAATATCAACGAGAGGTTAAAGATGAAGCGGTCAAGTGTGTTGGCGTGGGGATTCGCGTTGCTGCTTGCGATGACGTCCTTCTGGGCTGCCGGCATCTATGCGCAGCCTCCGCGCGCCGGAAAGTGGATTCCCCTGTTTAACGGTAAAAACCTGAATGGCTGGAAGGCCTACGGGACTGAAAAGTGGGTTGCTGAGCACGGAACCATTTTCGGTGAGAGCACCAGCGGAAAATATGGCTATCTGGTGACCGACAAGACGTACAAGAATTTCGAGGTCCGTCTGAAGTTCAACTGCTCGCTGGAAGGTAACAGCGGTCTTTTCTTCCACTCGAAGATCACGGGCGAGAACCCCAAATGGGGACCGGACATAGTGGGATTGCAGGCGGAGATTGATCCGGCGCGGCACACCGGCGGCATCTACGAGAGCGGCGGCCGAGGTTGGGTGGCCCTGCCCACGGCAGAGGGTGAAAAGGCGATCAAGCCGGTGGGCGAGTGGAACAGCATGGAAGTCCGCGTGGAAGGCAACCACATCGTGACGCACCTGAATGGCATGCAGATTGTGGACTACCGGTACACACCGGCAAAGTACACTGACGGGCATATTGCACTACAGATCCACACGGGCGAACACGGGTTCAGGATCCATTTCAAGGAGATTGAAATCCGTACGCTTCCCTAGCTGAATGAACGATGACGCCGCTCCCCTGAGGAGCTACTTCAAAGACAAAGGACAGGGTGATGAAGAAGAATCGAAGGGATTTTCTGAAGCTATCAACAGGGGCCGCTCTGGCTGCGGCCGGACTGGGAGGGGCAGGGGAGGCGCTGGCTGCGCCGGGGTCTTTGCCCGTCCCCATGCCTTCCGCCGCGCCCATGCCCGTTCCTGCTCCACCGCGCAGGTATGAGCCATTTGCGCTGGGGATTATCACCGGCATCGGCAATGATCCGGAAGCGGCCATGGCCAAGGTCCACAGCCTGGGAATGCAGACCTGCCAGATTGATTCGGACCTGCTGAGCGAAGAGATGCTTGACCGCCTGGGCGATGCGTTGAACAAGTACAACATCGTTGTGACGGCGATGGGAACCGACGGGCCGGGGCCCTATATCTACAACTTCTATGACGGGCCGTTGACGCTGGGGCTGATCCCGCGGACGTATCGGGGGCAGAGGCTGGTGAAACTGAAGACGTATTCGGACCAGGTGAAGAAACTGAACGTGCCGGCCATCCGCATTCACGCGGGATTTATTCCCGAAGACCCCAGCGCCGAATTGTACTGGGAATCGGTGGAAGCGCTGCGGGACATCGTCAGCCACTGCAAAGGGAATGGGCAGGACTTTCTGTACGAAACAGGGACCGAAAGCCCGACGACGTTGCTGCGCGCGATGAAGGATGTTGGCCTGGATGGCGAACTCAGCAACCAGGGCGCGAACCTGGATACTGCCAACCTGATTCTGTATGACAAGGCAAACCCGCTGGACGCGCTGGACGTGATCGGCCCCTACGTGAAGAACACGCATGCCAAGGACGGCTTGTATCCGACGGGCACGCGTGAATTGGGCAAAGAAGTGGCGATCCCGCATGGGAAGGTGGATTTCCCGAAGGTCATCGCGAAACTGAAGGAATTGAACTATCAGGGACCGATCACGATTGAGCGGGAGATTTCAGGGCCTCAACAGATGGAAGATGTGAAGCGGGAGAGAGACTACCTGAAGAAGCTGATCGAGTCGTAAACCGGTTCGCGGGGCGAATGCGGGATGGAAAATCTTAAGGAGGGAAAGAACGTGAGTGAAGATTCCGGCAAGAAGGTAGGGCGAAGGGAATTTATGGGCACGGCTGCGGCCGCGGCGGGCTTCATGATCATGGCCCCGCAACTGGTGCGCGGGACGGCGGCGAACTCGGCGTTGCGGGTGGGATTGCTGGGTTGCGGAGGGCGCGGAACGGCGGATGCCCAGTACCTGATCGATACGGGCAAAGCGCGCCTGGTGGCGCTGGCGGATATTTTTCAGGACCAACTGGACAAGGCCAAGTCGCACTTTGACCAGTACCAGCAGAAGAAGGGGTACGCGGCGATTGAAAAGCGGCTGATGTTCCGCGGCCCGGACGCCTACAAGGAGATCGCGAACTCGAAGGAGGTGGACGTGATTGTGATTACTACGCCGCCTTATTTCCACCCGGAGCATCTGGCGGAAGTGGTGACGGCCGACAAGCACGTTTATTGCGAGAAGCCGGTGGCGGTGGACCCCGCAGGTTGCACCTCTGTCCTTGATTCCGGCAGGCGGGCGGAGGGGCGGCTGAGCCTGGAGGTTGGATTCCAGCTTCGCAACGCACCGCCCTACGTGGAGCAGGTGAAGAGGATTCACGCCGGCGCGCTGGGAACCATTGTGTCCGGCGCGGGACACTACTTTTCGTCGTATATTGACCGGCCCAGCTGGCCGGGCGCATCGGTGGACGAACACCGGCTGCGCAACTGGGTCCATTATCGCATTCTGTCGGGCGACATCATCGTGGAGCAGAACATTCACGTGATTGACTGCTGCAACTGGACCCTGCAGGGGCATCCGATCAAAGCCTCCGCCTCCGGCAGCAATCTTCACAGGCCCGATCATGGTGACGCCTACACGAACTACAGCGTGGTCTTCGAGTATCCCAACGGTGTCAGCATGATGTTCGGTTCCACGCAGTTCAACAAGGGCTGGTGGGACGTGGGATGGCAGTTTTTCGGCACCAAGGGCGTTTCAGAGACGCACTACAACGGCCCGGTAGCCATCTACGGAGACAACGCCTGGAAGTACGGTGAGAGCGCTTCGCAGGCCGGCGGAGGTCAATTTTCCGCGGCCGGAGTTTTCCACGGCAACCTAGATGAGGCGGACCCGATGAAGAAGATGTCCTTTGTGGACAGCATTCTGAACAACCAGTTCCACAACCAGGCTGAGCAGGGCGTGGAATCGGCACTGAGCTGCATAATGGCGCGTCAATCTGCGTATACCGGCGAAGAGGCGAGCTATGAGGCCGTGGCCACCTCCGGGGAGCGCTGGCATGATGACATCGATCTCAGCCAGTTTGCCTGAGAAACGGCGGAAAGGGAAAGACCGATGAGCAACGAAACTTCAAGGCGGGAATTTCTGAAACTTGCGGTGGCGGGGACGGCAGCGCTGGGTGCGCTGCCGGCTTCAATGGGCGCCAAG
The DNA here is from genome assembly GCA_035277665.1 of Terriglobia bacterium. Lineage (GTDB taxonomy): Bacteria > Acidobacteriota > Terriglobia > UBA7540 > UBA7540 > SCRD01. The sequence goes on along the minus strand of DATEKC010000181.1, from coordinate 8,061 downwards.
CCTGCGCCGGCGGGTGGAAAGCTGTTACTCGACAAAGGGCTGGTGTACAGCATGCTGCCCAAGAACTTGAGCGTGGCCGATCGTTTCAAGCTGGCGCGGGATACGGGCTTCAAGGTTGTGCAGGCGCCAACCACGCCGGGCCGGAAAGAGGCGGAAGAACTGAAGACGGCGGCCGATGCGGCAGGCGTGCGGATTGACTCGGTGATGAACATGGCGCACTGGGAGTATCCGCTTTCGTCTTCCGATCCTTCCGTTGTGGCGAAGAGCATGGAAGGGATGCGGACTTCGCTGCACAACGCGAAGCTGTGGGGGGCCGACGCCGTGCTGCTGGTCCCGGCGGTGGTCAATCCTGAAACCGGTTACCACGAGGCCTGGGTGCGCTCGCAGAAGCAGATTCGAAAGCTGCTTCCGCTGGCGGAGGAACTGAAAGTGGTGATCGCCATCGAGGAAGTGTGGAACAAGTTTCTGCTCGACCCGGTTTCGATGAATCGTTACATCGACGAGTTTCACAGCCCGTGGGTGAAGGCTTGGTTTGATGTGGGCAACGTGGTGTTCTACGGCTATCCGCAGGACTGGATTCACACGCTGGGGAAACGCACGGTCAAGCTCCACCTGAAGGATTTTAAGAATGAGCGAAACCAGGGCCGGTACGAGTGGGTGAACCTTGGGGATGGCGATGTGATGTGGCCGGCGGTTCGCCAGGCGCTGATTGACACCGGGTATTCCGGGTCTGCGATCTGCGAATTAGAGACGGGCGGGAAGACTTACCTGCGCGATGTCAGCAACCGCATTGATCGCCTGCTTATTCAGGCCTAACGGGGCAGCCGGGTCAGACGACATGAAAGGACGCCTCCTCCACATGTCCGGTCAATAAATCGCAGGCCCGCACGCGCGGCGTCATCCCAATCGCTGAGCTCGCCCACATCCCATGCCTGGCTTAGCTGCTTCGGATCGCCGTACATCCGGCGCAGATATTCTGCAAACTTCGCCGTGCAGTGTTCAGAATGGCAGAAATCGTTGGCCTTGATTTGCCAGCCTTCTCCCAGCTCATCGGCTACGTTGTAATACAGAGGGCGGAAAGCTCGGTGCATCTGCGTATAGCGCGTCAGGCGCTCGCGGAGATATTCATCAGTCTTCGGATCGTTAATGCACGGGTTCCGAACCCATAGCTTCAGGTTGTCTTGTTCGGTCCGATAATTGTTGACAACGCCGTACCAGTGCTCATGCCGCTTGATGTAGATCGAAAAGACTTCCCAGGCCATCTGTTCGACATAAAAGCGGAAATTATTATTGAGAATGTACTGGAAATCGCCATAGCGCCCGGCAATCGTGCTGTCACTTCCTGCCTGCCGCAACTGCCCGTAAAAGCGGTCGGGGTAATGCGCCCAGGTGATGATGTGGCAATGGCGCCACGTATCAGGCGGCGGCGAAAGCAGGAAACTTGCTCCATTTACCTGCGGGACTCCATTCACCTGGACGCGGATCCAGTTTGCGTAGGCGAGCCCGGGACCAAGGTTAAATGAGAAGGGCAGCGGGTTAGCGTTCGAGCCCGGAGCGGGAATTTTTAGTTGTGCGACCTTGCGGTCAAAGCAATCTAGCCAGTTGACCTGGATTGGACCAGCTGGAGGCTGATGGAAACTGATTTAACCATCCAGCACCCCGCCCGCGTCGTAAACGTCCTGATCGAGCGCCACTCGCGCCACTTGCAGCGAACCGGGGCCCTCCGGAGCAGCTTCGGCAAAAGCCGATGATTGTCCCAATATCCGCGTAGTACTTCCAAGAAAGGTCACGCCGAAGGCGGCGCACAGAAAATCCCGACGAGAATGTTCGCGATCCAATTGATTTCTCCCCTTTATCCGGCTCGCCACGCGGCTGCGAGCTGTTGCTGCAAGTTAATCACCCGCACGGGCTCCGCCGCGCAGGCAACGCCAGGCAGCCGCAAGGGCTCATATCCAAACGCCGAACCCTATCCCAAGCAAGAAGAACCTGTCAAGAGTGAACGGCGTGAGTGCCTGGAGAAGATCGGCCTGGACAGCATCGACTCGGAAAGAACGTCACGCGCTGTTCATCCAAGCATTAACCGGACAAAAAAAGCCCGCGGCAGCCAGTGGCTTTCCGCGGGCTTAGGTGTTATGGTTTAGGCGCTTAAGACCCAACGCGCAAATTGTTTGTCAATCCCAGATATGTGGTTGCGAACCGGGCATCAATCTCTGCCCTCTGCCGTTCGACTTTGCTGTTCACGACGCCGTAGAGCGTTACGTTCCCGTTATCCACAATAATGTGGATCGGCGGGTTAGACTGGTTGGCGTAATTCGAGAACGCAGGGTCGCCGTAGATCCTTTCCGCAACCGCCAAACGGATCTGGTCGTCGAAATTAGACAACGGCAAAACCTTGAGGTTGTTCTTCAGGTTGGTCACGCCCTTGATGCCAGCCAGAATGTTGCCCAAGTCAGACTTCTTGTAGGGCTGAGTAACTTCACCCTCGACGGTCAACTGGTTTCCTTCGGTCGAGAAGGCAATGTGGTCAAAAACCGTGTAGTGCGGGTACATCAGGACTTCATGCCGCGCTTTCTGAATGATTTGCTGCGGGCCCACGTCATCGGCGTTCACGTGAATGTTGTCCACCACATTTTTTACCCCGTGCTGATGGCGGGCTGCATTCACGGCGCGCATCTCCTGCCCGTAACTATCAACCGAGCCGGTCAGGGTTGCTGTGCCGTCCTTGACCTGAACGTTCACCTGGCCATGCTTGAAAATCCCCGCGTGATAAAGCCTGCCCTGAACCCCTGCCGTAATCTCAGCATTGGAATGCCCCACGTCAGCCCGGCTGGCAGCCGGCGTCAAGAAGACCATCACCGAAGCCAATGCGAGACAACTTCCGATGGAAAGAGCTCTTTGAAAGAACCTTGTGTTGTACACATCCTCCCTGGTCATAGCTTGTCACCTCGCTTTCTGTGGTGTTTTGCCCCATTCCTTTGCATCCCACCACACATCTGATTAGACGCAGAAATCGGCCAGGACGTTTCGTGGTTCGCAAAACAAATTAAATAAACGGTTAAATAACTCGAAGGTGCCGGGGACGGCCCTGTCCGCTCAAGCCTGGGCCTGAATGTGCCGTAAAATAGACTTTAGGCGCTGTGATGACCGTTAAGGCGCAATCCGGCTGGCTTTCCACTGAGGGCCATTCCGCGGCCCGGGTATGGTTTGCGAGCATTGACCACGCGGCGTGGCGCCGGTTTTTCCTGGCGATCTTCGCGCTCACGCTCGCGCTCTTCCTGGCGCTTTATGCCACCGGCCTCGGCCAGTCGGGCCAATACAAGCTGGCGGCGGTTGTGGCGGCCATTTCGTTAGTGCTCACGGCGCTGGTTGCCGTCCGCATTGTTCCCGGCCTGGCGCGCCGGACGGCGCTCAACTACTGGATGGCCAAAGTCGAATATGAGTTCACTCGCGAGGGCCTGGTTTTCCTGGCCATGATCGCGGTGATCACGGTGTCGGTGCTGAATACGGGAAACAACCTGTTGTTTATCATTTTGTCTTGCCTGCTGGCCGCCGTTTTGGCTTCCGGAGTACTCTCCAGAATTGTCCTCCGGCGGCTGGAAATCGACCTGGCGGTTCCCGACCACATCTTTTCCGGACGGTCGGTCCTGGCGCGCCTCCGGCTTGAAAACCACAAGCGGTTCTGGCCCACGTTTTCCGTTACTATTTCAGGCCGCTCGGTTGCGCGGCGCAGGCGCACGCGGCCGGCAATCGCCGCACCGTCGGTTCTCAGCCAGGATGTTTACTTTCCCTACATCCCCCGCCGCTATTCCACCAGCCAGAACGTCACGCTGACGTTTCCAAGGCGGGGCAATTACTCGCAGACGAGCCTGCGCATCAGCACTAGGTTTCCTTTCGGCTTCATTCGCATAACCCAGACCATTCCCTGCTCGCAGGACGTACTAGTGCTGCCCAACGTCCAGCCTGGTCGGAAATTTTTTGAGCTCCTGCCGCAGCTCGGGAATGAGCTGGACAGTTGCCTGAAAGGGCGCAGCCATGACCTCTACGCCATCCGCGACTACGAGCAAAATGACTCTGCCCGCCACGTGGACTGGAAAGCGACGGCCAGGGTGCGGCAGTTGAAGGTCCGTGAATTCACGCGCGAAGATGAATGCCGCATGCGGCTGGTGTTTGACCCTCGTGTTCCCGACCTGCAGCCGGAGACGCTGGAAAGGTTTGAGAAAGCCGTCCAGCTCTGCGCCTGCCTGGCCTGGCGTTTTTACGAGACGGGCGCCACCCTGAGCTTCGCCACGGCGGGCTTTGAAACGCCTATGGCTCCCGCCGGGCAGACGCTTTACCCCATTCTCGAAAAGCTTGCGCTCGTCGAGCCCACGCCTGCAGCCGGGCATTCGCCGGACCCGCTGTTCGGCGATCCCTCCCAGCAGGCGGATTGCTTTCAAGTCGTTCTGACGGACCAGCCGCCCGAATCCCTCCCCGCCGGCCTGCGGCGCGCAGCGTACTTTATCTTTATGGATTCTTTGTAGCAGGTTTGACGAGAATCCGTCGCGCCCTTGTCGGGTAAGGGCCAGGGCCATGACGGCGCTGCTCGGCATGCCGGATCATGCGGCAATCCGCTCCGCCACTCACATCAGCCGCTGTTTGGCCAGCACGATGGCGCCTAGCGCGCCGGCGTTGTCGCCCAGCTTTCCCGGCACAATCCTCACCCGGTCGCGGTCGGCACGCCGCAAAAAATATTCATAGGCCGTTTCACGGATGGGATCAACATAACTGTCCTTCAATCTCTCGGCGATTCCGCCTCCGATCACCACGCACTCCGGGTCCAGCAGATTGACGGCATTCGAGCACAGAATTCCCAGGTGGAATTGTGCCCGGTGCAGCACTTCGTTCATCAGCGAATCGTTCTTCTTCAGGGCCGTGCTGATAATACTGCTGGTCATGCGTTCTTTGTTTTTCTTCGCCATAATCCTCAGCACGTTGCTCTTGCGTCCCGCTTTGATGGCCGCCCGCACGTCGCGCTCCATCGCCGTGCGGCTGGCCAGGGCCTCAGCGCATCCCCGGCGCCCGCAACCGCACGGCGGCCCGTTCACCATCAGGACGGTGTGGCCAATCTCTCCCGCGCCTCCACGGCTGCCTTCATAAAGCACGCCATTCATGATCAGCGCGCCTCCGATTCCCGTGCCTACAAAGATTCCCACCAGATTCTTCGCGCCTCGCCCGGCACCCAGCGCGTGTTCTCCCGCCAGGCCCACGTTGACGTCGTTCTCGACAAAAACCGGAACGCGCAGCAACTGGCGAAGCTCCGAGCGCAACGGCACCCGTCGCCAGCCCAGATTTGGCGCTTCCTCCACAATTCCACGGGCGTGGTCGATCGGCCCCGGAGCACCCACGCTTACCGCACGCACGCGTGACCGGCTGATTCCCGCGTCCTTAAGGGTGCTTTCCACCAGAGACGCAATGCGATGGATCAGCCGCGCCGGGCCGCCCGAGGTGAGCGTGCGGATCTTTTTCATGCCAAGAGTCTTGAATTGATCATCCGCCACAAGCGCCCTCAGGCTCGTGCCGCCCAAGTCCACTCCCACATAAAAAACACCCGCTTTCGTCATCGTCCCACCCTTACACTGGTCTTCGGATACCTGCGCGAAAAGTGTACCGCACCTGCGACCAGGTGGAAAAGGTATGTTATGGCCTGCCGTAGCGGGCACAGGCTCTCGGTTTGGAGGCTTCAAGGCCGCCTTGCCGGAATCTGATCTATAATTGAGTGTCGCGTTTCTCAAAGGCGTCACAGGCCCTCTGCACGGTAACACTCGGATGCATATTCCTGACGGATATTTGAGCCCGGCCACTTGCGCGGTCCTTTATGGGGGCGCCGCGCCGTTCTGGTACGTGGCCCTGCGCAAGACGCGCAAACTGCTGTTCACCCGCCTGGTCCCGCTGATCTCCGTTTTTGCCGCGTTTTCGTTTGTCATCATGATGTTCAACATTCCCATCCCGGGCGGCACCACGGCGCACCCGCTGGGCGTGGGCATCGCCGGAATCGTGCTGGGGCCATGGGCATCAATTCTGGCCCTTTCCACGGCCCTGTTCATCCAGGCTTTCTTTTTTGGCGACGGTGGCGTCACGGCCCTGGGGGCCAACTGCTTCAACATGGCCATTGTAGGGTCCCTGGTCGCCTGGCTGGTTTACCGCGGGGTGGCGGGCAGGTCCTCCATCACCTCATCCCGGCGCGTTGTGGCCGCCGCCCTGGGCGGTTATCTGGCCATTAACGGCGCGGCCCTGTGCGCCGCTGTCGAACTGGGCATGCAGCCACACTTTTTCAAAAGCGCCGCGGGCGCGCCGCTTTATGCCCCTTATCCGCTGGGCATTGCCATTCCGGCCATCATGATCGGCCATCTCACTTTTGCCGGCCTTGCCGAACTCATGGTGACCGGCGGCATCGTGGCTTATCTGCAAAGGGCGAATCCCGCGCTACTTCGCTTCACCGCTCCCGGCGTCCCCATGCCGCAGGGTGAAGCGCAACCGCCGGCTACGAGCGGGTGGCGGGCCGCAAAACCTCTGTGGACCGCCGTCGGCCTGCTGATGGCGCTGGTGCCGCTGGGGTTGCTGGCGGCGGGAACGGCCTGGGGCGAATGGAGCGTTCATGATTTCTCCGCTGCCGCCGCCCGCAAGAAGATTGCCCAGGCTTCACAGAACGTCGCGCCGCCTGCCGCCGCTCCGGGCGGCCTGGCGCGCCTCGCCAGAGTGTGGACGGCGCCTTTTCCCGATTATTCCCCGCCGTTTGTTCACAGCGCCGCTTTCGGTTACATCCTTTCCGCCATGTTCGGAATTGGCATTATCATCCTTCTTTCCATTCTGGCCGGCTGGATTGCGCAAAAGGCGCGCCCGGGGCCTACCCGCGCTCCGGCGCGCACGGAGGAAACCTAGACGATGGCAGCAAAGCGCAGCGGAAAACGAGGCTTTCTGGAACGCACCACATCCAGCTTTGTGGATGCCATGGAGCACGCCTTCTACGCCGAGCAGATGGCGCGCGCGGACGGCCTGCTGCAGCGCCTCGACCCGCGCGTCAAGCTGGTGGGAATCCTCGCCCTCGTCGTGCCCGCCGCAGCCAGCCGCAGCTTTATGGTGATCGCGGCGCTTTTTGTCATAGCCGTCGCGCTCGCCGCACTCTCCCACGTGCCATTCGGCGTTCTGCTGAAAAGGGTATGGATTGCGGTGCTGCTGTTCACGGGCGTGATTGCGCTGCCGGCCCCGTTTGTCACTCCAGGGCGGGTGGTCTATCATCTTCCCGGGCTTGGATGGAACGTGACTGCGCAGGGCGTGGCGAGCGCGGGCTACCTGGTGCTGCGGGTGGAAACTGCGGCGACCTTGTGCGTGCTGCTGGTCCTTACCACCCCCTGGAATCATGTTCTCAAGGCGCTGCGCGTGTTTCACGTGCCGGCGGTGATGGTCACCATCCTCGGCATGACTTATCGCTACCTTTTCCTGGTGCTCGAGAGCGCCCACGATATGTTTGAATCGCGCCGCAGCCGCATGATCGGCGAACTCACGGGCCGCGAACGACGCAGAGTGGCGGCCGCAAGCGCCGGCGTGCTGCTGTCAAAAACCTTCGACCTCAGCAATGAGGTTTTTCTGGCCATGCAGTCGCGTGGCTATCGCGGCGACGTTTCCATTCTGGATGAATTCCAGGTTCGGCGCCTCGACTGGGCGATGCTGGCGGCATTCGCCCTGGTTTCCATCGCTGCTTTCTGGTTGGGACAATGATTGCAACGAATCCAAACGGCGAAGGTCTGGCCCCGGTTTTTGAAGTTTCGGATGTCACCTATCGCTACCGTGACGTAACAGCGCTCAACCATCTCGATTTGACAGTCAACGCGGGCCGCCGGATTGCCCTGCTGGGAGCGAACGGTTCGGGCAAATCCACCCTGCTGCGCATACTGAATGGCCTCTGCTTCCCGGACGAAGGGACGGTGCGCTTCTACGGCAGGCCGCTGACCGAAGAGAGCATCCAGAACGACGGTTTCGGACTGGATTTCCGCCGGCGCGTCGGGCTCGTTTTCCAGAATCCCG
>DATEKC010000180.1:0-3364 GCA_035277665.1 Terriglobia bacterium | reverse complement strand
TTCTGTCAGAAAACCCAGGACGCAGTTGGCAAGCTTATCTCTTCCCCCGGTGATCATCCCCGTGCTTATATCTGTGACGAATGCGTAGCGATTTGCAACACCATTCTTGAAGAAGACCAGGCAGAACGTGTGCCGACGGTTGAGGCCAAGCTGCCCCGTCCGGCGGAAGTCAAACGATTTCTTGACGAATACGTTATCGGCCAGGACAAGGCGAAAAAGAAGCTGGCTGTTGCGGTTTACAACCATTACAAGCGCATCATGCTGGCCAAGGTGCGCAATGATGTTGAACTCACCAAGTCCAACATCCTGCTGATCGGGCCCACCGGGACCGGCAAGACGCTGCTTGCCCAGACCCTGGCCCGGCTCCTGGAAGTGCCCTTTGCCATTGTTGACGCCACCACGCTGACCGAAGCGGGCTACGTGGGCGAAGACGTTGAGAACATCATCCTGAAACTGCTTCAGAACGCGCAGGGCGATGTTCAGCGCGCGCAGCAGGGCATCATTTATATTGATGAAATCGACAAGGTTTCCCGCAAGGACGAAAACCCGTCGATTACGCGCGACGTCTCCGGCGAGGGTGTCCAGCAGGCGCTGCTCAAGATTCTGGAAGGGACCGTGGCCAATGTGCCGCCGCAGGGCGGGCGCAAGCACCCGCACCAGGAATTTACCGCGGTTGACACCACCAACATCCTCTTTATTTGCGGAGGAGCGTTTGTGGGGCTCGAGAAGATCATCGAGCGCCGGACCGGGAAAAAGTCGCTGGGATTCCACAGTCCGGAAGAGTCGCCGGAAGTGATTTCAGGGCGCCGCAACATCGAAATACTGGAGCAGGTGCAGCCCGTGGACCTCATTCAATTCGGGTTGATTCCGGAATTTGTGGGCCGGCTCCCCGTGGTGAGCGTGCTGAGCGACCTGGACGAGAAGGCGCTGGTTGAAATTCTGACCGAACCCAAGAATGCGCTGGTCCGGCAATACCAGCGGCTCTTTGAATATGAGAATGTCAAATTGAGGTTTACTGACGGCGCCCTGAGGGCAATCGCCTCTCAGGCGCTGCTGCGCAAGCTGGGAGCACGGGGCCTTCGCATGATCCTCGAAGACCTGATGCTCGACTTGATGTATCATTTACCCAGCCAGCGCACCGTGCGCGAGTTTGTGGTGACAGAGGAAATGGTTCAGAATCACGAAATTCTATTTGACCCATCTCTATTCGAAAAGGCAAGTTAATGGATTCAGCTATGTTTTCAGGCCGAGAAAAAGGTGACACCCGCATTCTGCCCATGATGCCCATCCGCGACGTGGTCATCTTTCCATATATGATGACGCCGTTCGTGGTGGGGCGCGAGAGTTCCATCCGGGCGCTGGAGGAGGCGCTGGCTGGCGACAAGAAGATCTTCCTGGCCACGCAGCATGACGCCTCGGTGGACGATCCCAAACCGAATGACATTTATCAGGTGGGGACCATCGCGAACATCATCCAGAGCCTGAAGTTGCCCGATGGCAACATCAAGGTGCTGGTAGAAGGCAGCGAGCGCGGTAAGGTCCTGAAGGTTTCGAGCGAGGAAGGCTACTTCCGCGCCAGCGTCAAGACCGCCACTTTCCGGATTGTGAGCACGCCCAGCCTGGAGCAGTTGGTCCAGCGCGTAATCTCGCTTTTCGAGCAGTACGTCAAGCTTTCCCAGAGCCTGAATTATGAAACGATGATTGCCGCCGCCAAGGTGGAGGAGATCAGCAAGTTTACCGACACGGTGGCCGCCAACCTGAGCATCAGCATCGAGGAAAAGCAGGAACTGCTGGAACTGTTCGATCCGGTTGACCGCCTTACGCGCCTGGCAGACATTCTGGACATTGAAATTGAGAAGCTGAACGTGGACCGTTCCATCCAGGGGCGAGTGAAGCGCCAGATGGAGCGCGCGCAGCGCGAGTATTACCTGAATGAGAAGATCAAGGCCATCCAGAAGGAACTGGGCCGGAACGAAAAGAGCGAGATCGACGAGCTGAAGAAAAAGATCGAATCCGCGGGCATGACCAAGGATGCCTACGAGAAGGCGATGGGCGAAATCAAACGCCTGGAACTGATGCCTCCCATGTCCGCCGAGTCCACCGTCTCCCGCAATTATCTTGACTGGCTGCTGGCCGTGCCCTGGAAGAAGAAATCGAAGGAGATCCGGGACATCCGGCGCGCTGAAAAAATCCTGAACGAAGACCACTACGGCCTTGAGAAGATCAAGGAGCGCATTCTGGAGTTCCTGGCGGTGCGGCAACTGGTGAAAACTCCGCGAGGATCGATCCTCTGCTTTGTGGGGCCTCCGGGCGTGGGGAAAACTTCACTGGGGCGTTCCATTGCGCGCGCCACAGGCCGGAAGTTTGTGCGGCTGTCGCTCGGCGGAGTCCGGGACGAAGCCGAGATCCGCGGGCATCGCAGGACTTATATCGGGGCGCTGCCCGGCCAGATCCTCCAGATGATGAAGAAGAGCGGCACGGTCAATCCTGTGTTCCTGCTGGACGAAGTGGACAAGATGAGCATGGATTTTCGCGGCGACCCGTCTGCGGCCCTTCTGGAAGTTCTGGACCCTGAACAGAACGACACTTTTGCGGACCATTACCTGGACGTCGAGTACGACCTCTCAAAGGTGTTCTTTATCACCACCGCGAACGTGATTCACACCATCCCGCAGCCGTTGCAGGACCGCATGGAAATCCTGCGGCTTTCCGGCTACACGGAACCCGAAAAGCTGGAAATCGCCAAGCGCTTCCTGGTTCCCAAGCAGCGCGAGGCCAATGGCCTGAAAGAGCAGAACCTGAAGTTTGAGGATGAGGCTATTGTCGGCATCATCCGGAATTACACCCGGGAAGCGGGCGTCCGGAACCTGGAACGCGAAATCGCCAACATCAGCCGCAAGGTTGCGCGGAAGGTTGTGCAGGACAGCAAGGACCTCAAGATCACCGTCAACCATGAAGACCTTCACGAGTATCTGGGCGTCATCAAGTTCCGCGATACCAAGGCCGAAGAAAAGAATGAAGTCGGCTTGACCACCGGCCTGGCCTGGACGGAGGTAGGCGGCCAGATCCTGAACATCGAAGCCACTGTGATGACCGGCAAAGGCAAGCTGACCCTGACCGGCAAACTGGGCGATGTGATGCAGGAATCTGCCCAGGCGGCCCTCAGCTATGTGCGTTCGAGGGCATCGCGGCTTGGCCTGCCGCCGGATTTTTACCGCCGCGTGGACATCCACATCCATATTCCGGAAGGTGCTATCCCGAAAGACGGTCCTTCGGCGGGCATCACTCTGGCCACAGCCATGGTCAGCGCGCTTACCAAAATTCCAGTAGATCGTGATATCGCAATGACCGGTGAAATCACCCT
>DATEKC010000179.1:0-60204 GCA_035277665.1 Terriglobia bacterium | reverse complement strand
GCCAGTGTTTCTACTTGACATCCCCTTTTATAGAACCCGCGGCCCTCCGGCCTTGAGGCGCTCGGTTCTTCTCCACTTACAAAAGCAGTAGACCGCAAAGGCGGTGGTGCGCTACCCGCTCGTTCGAACCTGTATGGTGGTTGCCATGTTCTTACCCTGCACCTATAATGGCGCGGAGCAAGCAGTCCAGTGTGGAAGGGCGTGTGCCGTTCATGGATTTACCGAGCTGGATTTGGAACCTGCTGGATTACCCCCGCCGTCGCAAGGCAGTTCGGACGCTGGCTTCAGCCCGTGACCGAATTGCGCAGGGCAGAAAGACCTTTCATCAGATATGCGAAAAGCGCATATCCCTTCTCGATCAGCTTGCAGCCCTCGAGAAAGAAGGCTTTCCACCAAAACCGAGGATCGATTGCCTCAAGAGCGTGGAGTCGCTTCGTTCATTAGCGGCGCAGAATCTTCAGCAATTCACGACGCCCATTTGCAAATTTCGAACAAATTTTCACGGAACTAAAGAAAATGAAGTTTTTGTGAAACGTTGCCTTGATTGCGTGCCGAAGTTGCAGCGTAGGGTTGACTGGTTAGTAGCGGAGGTGGGACGATGGGCGTCGCAGCTGAAGCCAGATAACCTACAACTCGGACGTGATATTGTTCGGCTTCAACAGATTGATACCTACTTTACTTTTCCTGAATTGGCAGTCAAGCCCAACGGACACTTTAAGCACAAGATGGCTCCAGACGGGCGATTCTACAACATCCGGGAGGACCTCTCGAGCTTTCCTTGCGTGGCTGCTTCGTTGCTCAAGTACAAGAAGCACGAATGGTTCGTTGTTGGGTTGGAAAAGGAACGCCAGATCACGCTCCTGTGGCTCAATAAGGGCGAAAATGGGACTCGGGTGTGTCTGGCTTTACCATTCGAACGGCTGGCCGATATAGCACAGGCCAATGAGTACTCATCCTTGCTTATCTTTCACAACCATCCAAACCCGGACCCTGGTAGATATACGTGTACGCGACCGAGTCAAGTTGACCTTGACGGGTCGGCCTTAAGGGAAAAGGAACTGAACGACCTCGGAATTAATTTGCTGGAATTTATCTGCGAACGCGGACGACCTTACTTGTATCGTTTCTACATTGCTAACACCTTTCTTCTGTCTTCCGCATCAGTAGAAGCCCTCCGGGGAAAGCTGAATTTATAGTTCGCCTCTCACACGTAGCTAGCTGGTGGCGCGGACCTTCGGGTTTGGGCCCGCGGTTCTTTCTCACGCACGGGAGCCCGGAGGGCTCCCCTACAAAACCAACCCTGCAAAATGGTGAGCGTGAACGCGGCCCCCGGAGGGGGCGGAAGAAAATAGCCCATGGCGCAAGCCATGGGAAAACGAAGCGCAATCGCGGCCCAACCAGCTCCGGAGGGGCGAAAGAAAATTTTAGCAGGCGGTTGGCAGAAGGCGGTAGGCCTCGGGATGAAGGATAAAAAAGCAATGACGACGGACGAAGGCAATTATGAATTATGAGTTATGGGGGCGCGGTTGCTGGCGCGAGCGCTACGAGGGCCCTGTTCTTTCAATCAGACAATCGCAATTCACTCCATCAGCCAAGGTTTCCAATCACCCAATCGCAAATCACTCAATCGCCAATTCAAAACGCCCCTCACCCGGCCGCAATGCGCGGCCACCCTCTCCCCGCGGGAGAGGGCTTGGGTTTTTTGAGGCGCGGTGGTTGGCGCGGGTGAAGCTGCACCCTCCTGAAGACGCGCCGCACGCGGCCCGCGGCAAACCGTCATTCCGAACGCAGTGAGGAATCTGCTTTGTGCTTATTCAAAGACGATGAAGCAGATCCTTCGCGTTGCACAGGATGACGTGTCGAGTGTGGGACGTGTTTATCGCGATGCCTGGGTGTTGGCGCCGGCGAGGGATTTGACGAAGGCAATCATGCGGGGGTCGGTCCAGTTGGTGGCGCCGATGATCTTATCAGCCACGCGGCCATCGCGCCCGATGATGTAACTTTCCGGCAGCTTGTAGGTGCCGTAGCTGTTGGCGAGCGCTGCGCTGGGGTCGCGCGCCACGGGATAGCTGAGGTGATATTGCTGGACAAATTGCTTCAGCTGGTTCTCGTTCTCATCCACGCTGACGCCGAGGACGGCGACGCCCTGGGGTTTCATCTCGCTGGCGAACTTCTCCAGGCTGGGTGTTTCCATCACGCAGGGCGGGCACCAGGTGGCCCAGAAGTTGAGCACCACCACGTGGCCCTTGAACTCGGAGAGCGACAACTTTCCTGAAGGCAATTGCGACAGCGTGAACCCCGGCGCGCTCTCGCCCATCTTGACAGGCCCGCGCGGACGCGGGCGCACCACCAGCCACACCAGCGCCGCGGTCGCAACCGCCACAACAACCCATTTGGCAATCGTGATTCTACGCATCATTCAAACATCCATTATAATCGCATGGTTGGATCATGGTGCAAAGAGTGCACTTTGGGAGAGGGAAGGGCGGTGGTTAGAAGGAGCGTGGTGAGCATGATGGAGCTGAACGCAACAATAACCTGTCCTAACTGCGGCCAAGTGATAATCGAAACTATGCCGACGGACCGCTGCGTGTTTTTCTATGAATGTATGGGCTGTCATGTATTAATGAGGCCAAAGCCCGGTGATTGTTGCGTATTCTGCTCATATGCGGATCGTCCGTGTCCCAGCATCCAGCAGACCAGAAATTCCTGTGATGGCCCAAAGTAGCCGGCTACAAGGAGTGGATCGAGTGCGGACGGGTGAAGGACCGGGCCGAAAGGGAATGGCTCCAATCATGCCGCCGGTTGGAGCGGTCTTGGTGCGGGTTCAGCCGCCGTTTCAATTGCTAAAGCCATGTTACTCGCGCCTGTCCGTTTGGCACAGCTAAAAGCCGTGCCCTTTCGCACTCCGCACCGAACCTGTTCCTTACTGCACGAAGATCGTATTCAGACAGAAAGCGAAATGCCGCACGATGCCTGAGCGCGACCAGGGCGCGGTTTCCGTTATTATCCCCGCCCGCAACGAAGAGACGAACATTGAGCGCGTGGTGCGATCGGTTGCGCTGCAGGAGAACGTGCGGGAAATGATTGTGGTGGACGATGCATCCGCGGACCGCACGCCGGAAATCCTTGCCGGATTGGGCCGCGAGATTCCGCTGCTGCGCACCATCCGGCTGGACACGCTTCCTGAGGGGTGGACCGGCAAGAGCCACGCCGCGGCAGCCGGGGCGAAGCAGGCCACGGGCGAGTGGCTGCTTTTTACCGACGCCGACACTGAACACCTGCCGGGCAGCCTGGAAGCCATGCTGCGGCGGGCAACGGAGGCAAACGCTGATCTCCTGTCGCTCTCGCCCGGCCAGCAGACGCTGACCTGGTGGGAAAAGTCGATTATCCCTTATGTGTTTGTGCAACTGGCGCGGCTTTTTCCGTTTGAGGAAGTCTCGGACCCGGCATCTCCGCGGGCTGCTGCCAACGGGCAATACCTGCTGGTGCGCCGAAGCGTTTACAATGAAGCCGGCGGGTTTGAGGCCGTGCGGGGCGAAATTCTGGATGACGTGGCCCTGGCGCGACTGGTCAAGCAGCGCGGAGGGCGGCTGATTTTCCTGCCGGGCGCGGAATGGGTGCGCACGCGCATGTACTCAAGCTTCCGCAGCATGTGGCAGGGCTGGAGCAAGAACCTCTACCTGCTCTATGGGCGCGACCTGCGGCGGATTGTGAAGGCGCTGGCCTCCGTGCTCTGCCTGGACTTGCTGGCTCCGCTGGGCTTTGTGATTCTGGCATTGCTGATTGCCCTGGTGGGGGTGACAGGCTGGATGTTTCTGGCGGCGCTCTTATGCTTTGCCGGCGCGATTCTGCGACAATGGAATTATGGACGCCGCCTGAAGGGGCTGGGTTTTGATCGGAGGCTTGACATTTACCAGTTCACAGGCGCCGGCCTGTTTCTGCTCCTGCTGCTGAATTCCGTGCGGGCGTATCGCCTGGCGGGCGGCGTGCGGTGGAAGGGACGGGAGTATCGGGCGCTTTGATTTGGCACCGTGAGCGAGGGGAATGACCACGGTAATTGACTGGGAGAAAGCTCCGCGAAACGCCCGCGAATTTGCTTGAAAAAATAAATGCCGGGGTCCTTCGCTACGCTCAGGATGACGTGGCGAGGATGGGAATGACGGGATAGGAATGAGGATCGCTGGACAGGGAAGGGACGGGAGAACGGAATGATCTATCTGACGCGGCGGGCTGAATTTTCAGCCTCGCACTACTACCACAATCCGGCCTTCAGCGCGGAAGAGAACCGGCGCATCTTTGGCAAGTGCAACAACCCGCACGGGCACGGTCACAACTACACGGTGGAGGTGACGGTGGCGGGCGAGGTGGACGAAACCACCGGCATGGTCCTTGACCTGAAAGACCTGAAGGCCGTGCTCGAGGCCGAAGTGCTGCAACGGATGGACCACAAGTTTCTGAACAAGGAAGTGCCCGTGTTTGCGTCAAAGATTCCAACCACGGAGAACATTGCCGTGGAAATCTGGAACCTGCTGGCGGCGAAACTTCCCAGCGGCCGCCTGCATCGAATCCGTCTGTACGAAACCGGGGACCTATTTGTGGATTACTACGGGGAATGATGGTTTCACTTACCAAGCGATACCGTTTTTCTGCCTCGCACCGCCTGCACAACGAAGCGCTGAGCGCAGAGCAAAACAGCCGCGTGTTCGGCAAGTGCAACAGCCCTTACGGCCACGGCCACAATTACATTGTGGAAGTCACGGTGCGCGGGCCGGTGGACCCATCAACCGGAATGGTGATGGACCTGGGCCTGCTCGACCGGGCCGTCGAGCAGGAAGTCCTGGAACGATTTGACCATACCTACCTGAACCTGGACGTTCCCAATTTTGAAGGAAAGGTGCCGACCACGGAAAACCTTTGCGTGGAGATTTACAACCTGCTTCGGCCAAAACTCGACGCCGGGCAGGGAAACGGGCGGCTTGCGAAAGTACGCCTGGAAGAGACGAGCTCAAATTCATTTGAGTACACAGGCGCGCCGGCAGAGAATCGTGCGGAGGCAATGAGAGATAAGAAATGAAGACAAACCATGGATCGACGACATTAGAACCCGACCCGGCCACGAGGCAGGACCCGCTGGAAGAAGCGGTGCGCACCATGCTGCGCGAGCTGGGAGAAGATACCGGGCGCGAAGGAATTCTGAAAACGCCCCAGCGCGTTGCGGAATCGTTAAGGTTCCTGACCAGCGGCTACGCCAAGGACGTAAGAAAGGTGCTGAACGGCGCCATTTTTTCCGTGGCCTATGACCAGATGGTGATCGTAAAAGACATCGAAGTTTTCAGCATGTGCGAGCACCACTTGCTGCCGTTTTTCGGGCGCTGCCACGTGGCCTATGTGCCCACGCAGAAAGTGATCGGGCTGAGCAAGATCCCGCGGCTGGTGGACGTTTTCGCGCGCCGGCTGCAAATCCAGGAGCGGCTGACGACCCAGATTGCCGAGACCATCATGGAAACCATCAAGCCGCAGGGCGTGGGCGTCATCATCGAAGCCAAACACCTGTGCATGATTATGCGCGGCGTGGAGAAACAGAATTCGGTTGCGGTGACGTCGTCGATGCTGGGCGTCTTTCGCGACTGCGATCAGACGCGAGCGGAGTTTTTGAGGCTGGTGAGGGAGAGAGGTTAGCGAGTAGTGAGTAGCGAATAGCGAATAGTGAGTCGGGAGTCGGGAATGGGGAAAAGGCGGAAGTAGGAAATAGGAATCAGGAAGTAGGGAAGAGCGAATCGCGAGTAGCGAATTGCGAATAGGGATTGAGATAAGGACCGTCCCGACTTCCTATTTCCTGCTTCCTACTCCCGATTTTCTTCCCCTACTCGCTACTCACTACTCGCTATTCGCTATTTCCCACTTCCTGCTTCCAGTACTTTTCATGGACACACTGAAAAACAGGGTTGCCGTTGTGACCGGCGCGAGCCGCGGCATCGGGCTGGCGATTGCGCAGGGGCTGGCGCGCGCGGGCGCACACGTAGTTCTGGTGTCGCGCAACCGGAAGGCGCTGGAATCCGCCAGGAAGGCCCTGGGGGCGGGCGCGAGCGTTGTCGTAGCGGATGTGGGCAAGCCTGCCGATGTCGCTCGCCTTTTCGCGCAGGTGAAAAAGCGCCATGGGCGGCTCGACATTCTGGTGAACTGCGCGGGTGTTTTTACCTACAAGCCGTTCACCGAAACTTCGCTCGACGACTGGCAACGAAACCTTGCAACCAATCTGACCTCGGTTTTTCTGACGGCACAGGCAGCGTTGCCGTTGTTGCAAGACAGCAAGCACGCGCACCTGGTGAACATTCTTTCCACCTCCAGCCGGCACGCGTTTGCCAACTGCTCGGCATACACGGCGGCAAAGTTCGGAGCGCTGGGCCTGACGCGGGTGCTGCGGGAAGAGTTGCAGCCAAAGGGCATCCGGGTGACGGCCATCCTGCCGGGGCTGACGGACACGGAGATGCTGAACGAGTTCGGGTTTGAGGTCAAGCGCAGCCGGGTGATGCAGCCGCAGGACGTTGCCGAGGCGGTGATTGCGGCCCTCCAGCAGCCGACGCGGACCGCCGTGAACGAAGTGCTGCTGATGCCTGCGGCGGGCGCAATTTAAATTCCCGGTGAGGCAGGGCAAGGGACGGCTGAGGCTCGTCAAAAGCGGGGAATGCGATCAGGCGCGCTATCGCAAATTCAGGGGAGGAACGCTGTGCTTTTTGGCAGCGCGTTTCAGGTAGTCCTCCTGCCGGTCGGACTTCTGCGTGAATAACGGCAGGAAGATGAAAACGAAGGCCGTAAAAATCGGGACGAGGACCGCAATCCAGACCGCCAAACTGTGTACCCATGGATGCATAACGGACCAATCGTAGCCCAACCCTGGCGCCAAGTCCACTTTATCTTCAAACTGAGCCCCCGCCTAAACTTTTGCCAAATCGATGAAAACAATGTTATGCTGTTTGCTGAAAATGTGGGATAAATTGTCGGAAACGAGGAGTATGAGCGGATGGCGTTAACCCGGGATTCAAAGTCACAAATTATTGCGAACTTCAAGGTTCATGATACGGATACGGGTTCGCCTGAGGTGCAGATTGCAGTCCTGACAGAGCGCATCTCTTACCTGACAGAACACTTTCGAGTACATCGGAAAGATCACGCTTCGCGAAGAGGTTTGCTGACCATGGTCAGCAAACGGAAGCGCCTGCTGGAGTATCTGAGGCGGCACAACGCCAATCATTACAAGCAGGTGATTGATCGGTTGGGGATCCGCAAGTAAAGCGGTTGTGAGGAAAAGCGAGAAGATACTCGGCGAAACTGCCTCTTCAGGAATGAGCGACCCCCGGCAGGAGTGCTACGGGTCGCTTTTTACATATGGGGGCTTTTGCGCTTGTTGAAGCGGCCAGTTGACATGGTAGTACCTGCCTCGGTCCGTAGTTCCCACACCCAAATGACAAGGCTATCTGAAGTCCCTGCCGCGAATGGCTGGCAACCGGAAGCGAATCCGGTCTGTTCATTGAGCACAGAGTGGAGAGGGGCGGGCGAGCCAGCGAGATTCGGAGGATAAATTTAATGGAACAAGTCAGCATCCCATTGGGAGGAAGCACATTATCCATAGAGGTAGGCAGGGTGGCCAAGCAGGCCAACGGCTCGGCCTTTGTGCGTTACGGCGACACAGTTGTGCTGGCAACGGCATGTTCGAGCAAGCCGCGGGAAGGAATCGATTTCTTTCCGCTGACGGTGGATTATCGGGAGTATACGTACGCGGCCGGGAAGATTCCCGGCGGTTTTTTCAAGCGCGAAGGGCGCCCCACGGAAAAAGAGATCCTGAGCAGCCGGGCGATTGACCGTCCTGTGCGGCCGATGTTTCCGGACGGTTATAAGGATGAGACGCAGGTGATCGCCATGGTGCTCTCGGCTGACTCCGACAACAACCCGGACGTGATCGGGCTGGTGGCGGGCGCCGCGGCGCTTTATCTTTCAGACATTCCGTTCCCCACGCCGGTGGCGGCGGTGCGCGTGGGCCTGGTGGACGGCCACCTGGTCACCAATCCGACTTATACAGAAGTGAAGGCAAGCCTTCTCAACATGGTGGTGGCGGGCAGCGAAGACGCCATCGTGATGGTGGAAGCCGGCGCCACTGAGGTTTCCGAAGAATCCATCAACGACGCCATCCAGTATGCGCACGGTGAAATCAAAAAGATCATCGCCATGGAAAAGGAGCTGTTCCAGAAACTGGGGCTCAAGAAGCGGGGGTTTACGGCGCCCGAGTTGGACCAGGCCATCGAAACCGAGGTGCGGCAGAAAGTGGAGGACAACCTCCGCGAGGCCATGGACACCTCAAAGTATCCCAAGCTGGAAAGCCAGAAGAAAGTTTCCGGCCTGAAGGAAGCGCTGGTGGCCAGCTATCCGGAAACGGACGAGGAAACGCGGCGCAAAGTGGCCGCAGCCTTTGAACGGCTCGAGGAGCGCGTCTTTCGCGAGGACACTCTGCAGAAGCGCCAGCGGCCTGACCGGCGGGCGTTTGACCAGGTCCGCCCCATCAGCTGCGAAGTGGGACTGCTGCCCCGCACGCACGGTTCGGCGCTGTTCACCCGCGGCGAGACGCAGGCGCTGGTGACGGCGACCCTGGGCACGGCCGAAGACCAGCAGCGGCTGGACGTGCTGGAAGGCGAATCGTTCAAGCGCTTCATGCTGCACTACAACTTTCCGCCCTTCAGCGTGGGCGAAACGGGATTTCTGCGCGGCCCCGGCCGGCGCGAAATCGGTCACGGCGCGCTGGCGGAGCGGGCGCTTTCCATGGTGGTTCCCGACGAAGCCACTTTCCCTTACACGGTCCGAGTGGTTTCTGACATTCTGGAGTCCAACGGATCGTCCTCGATGGCGAGCGTCTGCGGAGGCTGCCTGGCCCTGATGGACGCCGGAGTTCCCATCAAGTCGCCGGTGGCCGGCATCGCCATGGGACTGGTGAAGGAGGGCGACAAGTATGCCATCCTCACCGACATTGCCGGCGCCGAAGACCACTATGGCGACATGGACTTCAAAGTGGCCGGCACCAAAGACGGCATCACGGCGCTGCAGATGGACATCAAGGTGAGCGGCATCACGCCGCAAATCATGGCGGAAGCCCTGGCGCAGGCCAAGGCCGCGCGGCTGCACATTCTGGAGAAGATGCTGGCTGCTTTGCCGGAGTCACGCGCCAAGATTTCCGCCTACGCTCCGCACATCCACACCATTCACATCAATCCGGCCAAGATCGGCGAGCTGATCGGGCCCGGTGGCAAGGTGATCCGCGGCATCGTGGAGCAGACCGGCGCCAAGATCGACGTGGAAAACGATGGTCGCGTAAACGTGGCGGCGGTGGATGAATCTTCCGCCAACAAAGCGCTGAAGATCATCAAGGAGATGATGGCGGAGGCGGAGTTGAACAAGACATACCTCGGCAAAGTGGTCCGCCTGGCGGATTTCGGCGCCTTTGTCGAAATCTTCCCCGGCACCGACGGATTGCTGCACATCAGCGAAGTGGCGGAACATCGCATTCGCGATATTCGCGACGAGCTGAAGGAAGGCGACCAGTTGCTGGTGAAGGTGATTTCGATCGACGGCAACAAGATCCGGCTTTCCCGCAAGGCCGTCCTGCGCGAGCAGCGGCAGAAGGCGGGCAAAGAAAACTAAACGGACGTCTCCGGACGGCCGCCCATCAACGGTTTTTTCCCGTGTCTGCCGGCGAGAGAATGGATCCTTCTCGCCGGCAGTTTTTTTTCTAATGCGCCATGTTTGCCACGCTGGCTGCCTGCGTTGAGGCCGTCGCTTTCAGGAAATCGAACGCGGCGAAAACATTTAGAGCACGGTGCGCGTATTATTTTTGTGGGATTTTCTCCGCGACCTCTGTGGCCTGAAGAAATTCGCAACACAGAGGGCACAGAAACTCCGCGACCTCTGTGTGCAATCTTTTGAAGACACAGAGATCACAGAGACGCCAAAGGGCTGCCGCAGCCGTTGGGAACATCCGGCGCGTCACGCTCGTATTACTTTGTGTGAGGTTTTCTCCTTGACCTCTGTGGCCCAAAGAAATTCGCAACACGGAGGGCATAGAGACTTCGCGACCTCTGTGTTCAATCTTTTGAAGACACAGAGATCACAGAGGGAACTTGCGGGGCGCCGCGCAGATACCCCGGCCCTGTTATCAACGGGCGCGTGTGCCGGCACTTCACGGGGTATCTTGACACTCCTTCCGGAGTTCCATAGCATGGGTTTGAGCGGGTTGCAGGACTGAACTTTATGGACATCACCATTGAGTCGCGCGACGGCGTGACAATTTTCCGGTTGCAGGGAAGGTTCATCGCAGGCCGGGACGGCCCGCAGTGCCGCCAGAAAGTGCAGGAACTGATCGATTCCGGATGCCGGAAGCTGTTGTTTGATTTTTCCGGGGTGCCGTACATCGATTCAACAGGCCTGGGTTTCCTGGCCGGCTGCCGCGCCGCAGTGCTGAAGGGCGGCGCCAGGCTGGTTCTCGTCTCGCTGGGCGAGCGCGTCCGGCGGGTGCTGGACGAAGTGAAACTCACCGAGCATTTTGTGATTGCTGAAGACGAAGCTGGCGGCATCGCCCGGCTCAGCGGGATGGCCGCGACTTGATTGGCCGGGTGGTCCGAAAATTTCTTCCCGAATGATGACCTTGTAAACCCATACCCTCCACAAGGCCTTCCCGTCCGCTCATTAATTAATCTTTTTTCCCGAATCGACCGATTTTCATTTACAGCGGGGAAACGGGTCTGAAATCGCGGGATTCACCTGAACAAGGGAGCGGAGGTTGCCTGAACTTACTCATGCCGGAAGAGCAAAGACGACGGACAGATCGCGTGCTGGCGCCCGTACGCATACGGGTCATTGGGAACGACGTTTCCGGCGTGTCCTTCAGTGAGGAAAGTGTAACCGTCAGCTTCAGCGCCGGCGGTGCGCGCATTAGCCTTACCCATCCTCTCCTGCCGGACGACATCATCCTCATCAAGAACCTGGCGAATGACATCGAGGAGGAGTTCCGGGTTGTCGGCGCTTTCCAGCAGGTTTTCGGCGACCGCCGGGAGTGGGGAGTTGAGGCGCTGAATCCGGAAAGCGGAATCTGGGGAATCGACTATACGCCGCCTTCGGAAGGACTTCAGCCCAAGGTGCTGATTGAATGCGCCGCCTGCAAAAACGCCACACAGAGCCCGCTTTCTACCATTGAATATGACGTGCTGCTGGCCACCGGGCTGATTTCGCGCCACTGCAACCGCTGCAATGAAACGACGCGGTGGAAACCCAGCGACCAGCCTGTCACTTCTGAAATGATCAGGGAAAGCGCGCGGACGCCGCCTCCATCCACGGAGCGCCGCAGATCACGGCGTCTGAACCTGGTGATGCGGCTGAGGGTCCGCAACAGTTGGGGTGTGACGGACATTGCGCAGACGCGCAACGTCTCCAAAGGGGGCCTCTGCTTTGTGAGCACCAAGGTTTTTAATGTGGAAGACGAACTCTTCATTACTCTGCCCTTTGCCGACAATCAGACGCCCGTTGAAACCCCCGCCAGAGTTGTCTGGACGCGGTTGACGGAAACCGGGCGCTTTTATGGCGTCTGCTACGTGAAATAGGTCGCGAGTCGCCTCTCCCATTCTTTAAATCGACTTCCATGGCGTTGGAGAAACGGTAATCAGCTTTCAGTGCAAGCTTGCCCCTGCCTTTAGAGTATCTCAACCAATGTCCTGGAATCAGCAATCCACCCTTTTATCGCGCTTTCGAAGTCCATTTCCGCATCCTTGCCCTATAATGCTGATGTGCCCGGCGCAGCCCGGGAAACCGGGAAGGTTGCAGACCACAAAGTTGGCGATCGGAGCTGTGGCAGGAAAAAATCGTATGAGGAAGATTCGCCTGAGACATTTTGCCGCGACAGGATTGTGCGCTGCCTTCTTGCTCTGCCCGGGCGCGCGTCCTGCCTCTGCACAGGTGAATGCGCGCCTGGTGCTGGTGAGCGGCTCGGCGGTCCCCGGTCATCCCGGATTCACGTTCGGCCCGTTTCAGGACCTGGCCATGAGCGGCAACGACCAGATTGTGTTTCGTTCCACTCTTGAAAGCCCTCGCAGCAGCCTGCAGGCCGTGGTGCGGTCGCAGGGAGTCTCGTTCACGGTGGTGGCCTTTGAGGGGCTGATTTCACCGGCATCGCACGAACAGTATGAGTCTTTCAGCGCCCCCAGCATCAACAGCGCCGGTGATGTGACCTTCAAGGCGAAATTGAAAGCCGAGGAAGCCGGTAAACCCACAGAGGCTATCATCCTCATCAAGGGTTCAGCCGCCGTCCTGGTGGCCGATAACGGTGGTGGCGGGGGAAACAGCTCTGGACAGATCTTCAAGGAATTTTCGGCGCCGGTGATGGGCTCCCAGGGCGAAGTGCTGTTTGCCGCCCGTTCGGGCGGCCCAAATCCTCATTCGGGATTGTACATCTGGTCAGGCGGAGGCATGCGCCAGGTATCACTGCCCAAAGATTTTCAGCTGGGCTCGTCCAATCTTCTCGAGCCGATTTTTGCCAGCCATGATGAAGCAGTTTTTGTGAGGCACGGCGCCGACCTGGCGGAGGCCCGGGAGCAGTTCTTCCGCGCTGTCGCGACGAGGACTTTCCAGCAGCTCAATCCGGCGCCCAAACCGCCAGACACGGTCCAGGTGCTTCCGGCACGATCGAGCCAGAAACCGATCCAGATGTTGCTGGTGCTTTTGCAGGGGAACAATGCGGAAACTGCGGAACTCTCCGGCGATCCCTCGCAGCCCGTGATGGCGCAGAAAGATCCTGGTGCAAGCGCCAACGCCGCTTTTTCGGCCATTCAGGGACAGGCGGCGGGCCGCAGCAGCGGCAGCATTATCTTTGCCGGAGAGCCGTCAGGCCAGGCGGACGATTTCGGCCTCTTCTGTTTTTGCGGAGGCCAGGTGGTCCGTTTAACCACGCCCTCGGATTTTGGGCTGCTGCTCAACAAGCTGGGCGGCCGGCCCATTACGTCCTTTGCCGGGGACGGCCATGGGACCGTGGCGCTCGTAGCTCCCGTGGGAGCGCAGCCGGTCGCCACCGCCATCTTTGTTTGCGATACGCGGTGATGAAGGCAAATTACGAATTACGAGTTACGAATTACCAGGCGGAAGGCGGACGCAGAACGGGTTCGGTAACTCGTAATTCGTAATTCGTAATTTAAACCTGATTCTTGCCCGGTCATCAGAGAGGACCAAAACATGACTGCAAAATTGAAGCCGGTCCATCCCGGAGAGATTCTCCGCGAAGAGTTCATGGGGCCGCTCGGCCTGAGCATGAACAGGCTGGCGCTGGATCTGCGCGTGCCCGTGACGCGGATCGCCGAAATTGTGCATGAGCGGCGGGCCATCACCGCAGGCACGGCGCTGCGCCTGGGCAGATTCTTCGGAACTTCCCCGGAATTCCGGGTCAACCTTCAGGCCCGTCACGAGCTGGAAATTACCCGCGACAGGGAACAGGCCAGGGTCGAGCGCGAAGTGCGGCCAATCAAGTCCGCCGTGGCCTGATGCGCTCATAGGCCGAATTTTCACATCTCGCGGCGCTGGTCGATGCGGTTCCACCGTTGGCGCCAACGCTTACCAGGCGCACGGCGGGTTCTGTAATTCGTAATTTAAATCCGATTCTTGCCATGCCGTTTCTGTTATTTCTGATGTGAGCAATACATAACTGAGTAATAGTGTGCACTCCTAAACCGCCAGCTTCCATGGCGCGCGGTAATTGCGAGTGACGAATTGCTCCGCTCTGCTGCCGCCGGAAGCGAGCTTCTGGTTTTTCACATCCCACACAATCCGTTCCTTGCTGCGGAAGGCGACGTTGCCCAGCAGGCAGGCGCTGGTGGAGCGATGCCCGATTTCAATGTCGGAAATCGGCCGCTTGCGCGACTTCATGCAATCGAGAAAATTGCGCACGTGGTCGGCGTGCGAATTGTTCACGGACTTCATCTTAACGGAGGCGGTTCGAGCAACTTCATGGTGCGGGAGGTCCTGGAGTTCTTCCGGAAACACCTCGAAGCCGCTGCGGTCGATAAACAGTGTTCCATCGGTGCCGTGGAACTCGATGCCATAGCCTTTGCCGTACATGGAATTGGCATTGTCCCAACGGTTTTCATAGACGCAGACGAAGTCGGGATTGCGG
This sequence comes from Terriglobia bacterium, assembly GCA_035277665.1. Lineage (GTDB taxonomy): Bacteria > Acidobacteriota > Terriglobia > UBA7540 > UBA7540 > SCRD01. The sequence continues at coordinate 46,007 of DATEKC010000179.1, read as the reverse complement.
TACTCGCAGGTCACCTGCAGCGTGTCGGGCGTTTCGGCATTGTCTTTGATGTAGTATCTCCCGCCCATGCTGGCGATCACCGATGGCGCCTCAACCTGCATGGCCCACTGGACGATGTCGATGAGGTGCACGCCCCAGTCGGTCATGTAACCGCCGGCGTAGTCCCAGAAATAACGGAAGGTTGACCATCGAGGAGGGATGTTGGGGTCGGGCCCGAAACGGTTCCAGTTGAAGGGAACATTGGGCGCCGGGCCGAGCCAGGCGTCCCAGTCGAGATCAGACGGCGGGTTGGAATCGGCGGGATTGCCGATGCCTTCGGGATACTGATTAGCGTAGTTCCAGGTGCGCACAAAGGTGACCTTGCCGATAAAGCCGTCCTGCACCAGCTTGACGGCTTTCTGGAAGTGGATGCCGGAACGCTGCTGCGTTCCTACCTGCACCACGCGATTGTACTTGCGCGCGGCCTCTACCATCAGAATGCCTTCGTCGATGGTGTGGCAGATGGGCTTTTCGACATAAACATCCTTGCCGGCCTTGCAGGCTTCCACCATCAAAATGGGGTGCCAGTGGTCGGGCGCGCCGACGATGACCGCGTCAATATCTTTGCGGTCGAGCACCTGGCGGAAATCGCTGCAGGTCTGGACGTTGCCGCCGGAATCCTTCACTGCCAGGTCCAGGTTAGGTTTGTAAACGTCGCAGACGGCCACGATTTCAACGTCCGGCTGGCGACGAAATGCCTGGAGGTCGCCGCGTCCCTGTCGGCCCGTGCCGACGACACCCACTCGCACGCGGTCGCTGGGTGCGGCCTGCGCCGCTTTGCCGAGGGCAGGGAATCCGATTCCCGCCGCGGCTGTTCCGGTGGCGATCTTCTTCATAAACTCGCGTCGGTCAAGTTCTTCGGCCATGATCAATCCTCCGTTGGTTGGGTAGGCGCAGCGGCGGAGTGTTCCGGCTGGCGGATAAGGAATCCGCCGCTACATCGAGCAGAATGTCTTATCACATTGCGGCCCGGAGTGAAAGGGATGTTGCTGCATAGGGCGAGCCGCGGCGAGCCGCTGACCCGCCTGCTGCGAAGGGGGGAAAATCTTGATTTCAGGTTTACCTCGTTATAACGTGAATTTCGGCGACAGGAACCGCCTTTAGCGGGATGTTGAAAAATGCCGCAGCGGCGGCTTTACGCCGCCCACTTGCGCTGGAGTCCTCAGCTTTATGGCGGGGTGAACCCGCCGCTACACCGGCTGTGGGAGATATTGCAACATCCTGTCAGGGGCAGGAGGGCGCGCAGGGCCGCGCTTCGACTCATCAAGGATTTTGACGTTGGACCGGCGCAGGGTAGGGCCGTAATTTTGATGCAACCGAGAATGGAGACACTACAATGTACGATCCGCAAACCATCCAAATGATAGCGGTCCTGGTTTCTTTTGGCTTTATGCTGGTCCTGATCCTATTCCTGCTTTACGGGTTGATTCAGTTGGGCAGGATCCGCAAGCAGGCCGCAGGCATCAATCAGCGCCTGGACGCGCTTCTGGCCAGAACATCTCACGGGCAGGGAAATGCCGGCGAGCGTGGAATGTCTCTCTAGGAGGTTCAACGCCTGCCATCTTCTTTTTGTTTGCGGGTTTCCGCGCCCTGCATCCGGCTGCCGTGATTATTCTTTTCCAAGCTTGCTGGCAAGAGTGAGTATAAGCTTGCGGTTCGGTGTCGTCATGCCCTCGAAGAACCTGATCAGCTTGCGGATCGACTTTGACTGGCTTGCCTGCGGTGGAACATGTGGCGCTGTGGGATTCCCGGATCCGCGAAAGAGGAGCTGATAAGGTTCAACTTCCAAAGCCTTCGCGAATTTCTCCAGGGTAGAAAGAGACGGAGCCGTATAGCCGCCTTCGACGCGCGATATATATGAGCGAAGCAACCCCGAGCGTTTCTCGATATCTCCCTGCGAAAGCCCTTTGGCTTCCCGCAAAGTTCTGATGCGTTTTCCAATATCCATATATTTATAAAATCAGAAACGCCGTTTGTTGTCAATAATTGTTGAAGTATCCTACGTTTAAAACTATATAATAGCGTGTTATGGGTAGTTACTAGCCTTGAATTACAGGGCTTCAGGGCCTGCCAGCCTGGCCCGCCGGGCCCGTTTGCGCGGGGAAGCCTGCCCTGCGAAAGAGCCTGCAAGCTGAAGAAATGCAAGGCAAAGCAGGGCCCCTGCGGCTTCAGGCACGACGGGAAGGAGGACGGCCATATCGGCCCTTTCTGACAATGCACGGTCATCGGCATCGGTGAGGGCAAAGATCTTCTGACGGCCTTCCTGCCGCAACTCACGAACTGACCTGTGGACTTCTGTCTTCAGACCGCATCTGGACGAGGAAAGGTAAAGGACTCCCGCGCCCGGCTGCAGAACCTGGCTCCGGGATTGTTGAAATTCCAGCACCTCAAATCCCCGGAGGCGCGGGCCTCCCGGCTGGCGCAAAGCGCCAGCGGCCTCAAGGGCGACAGGATAAAAGGCGCCGCCGCCCGCGACATCAAGTTCCGGCAGATTGGCCGCTGCTGTTGCCAGGGCGCGCGCAGCATCAGAAATCTGGTTGAGGACCCATTCAATGTGGCGGGGCAGTTGATCGAGTTCTTCTTCCAGGGACCCCCGCGCCTGGCCGGGCGATTTCAGGACCCGGGCCGCCGCCATTGCCAGGAAGAGCAGCGCCGCATGCCGGCAGATGAGGGAACGGGGCCCGTCGCCGGCAGGTCCGCCCGAATAGTCGTTGACGGTGGCATCAGCGAGCGCGGCGAGTTCGCCTGGCGGTTCCGCTGTTACCGCCCAGACCTTCGCGCCCTGGCTGCGCGCTCTTTTGCATGCCGCGAGGGTTTCTTCCGTTACCTCGGGGCCGGCGACCACTATCACCAGCGAGCGGCGGGCAAGGGTCCGGCTGGTATAGGCATTGAAGACCGCTGCACGCTGGACGATGACGGGCATTCCCAGGAACGACTCAAACGCCCAGGCGCCCGCCAAAGCGGCGGGATAGCAGGCCTCGTCGCCAAGGATGTAGATGGGCCTTTCGCCCCAACTGATACGGCGGATGAGCGCGTCGTAGAGCGGGCGGCCTTCTTCCTGCATCCGGCGCAGGGCGCCGGGGACTTCAGCAATCTCATTCCTGATATTCACGGTTACCTCTGGTAGCTACCCTGTTTGATGTGTGGGCCGGGCACGCTTGCCGGTGCGGCGGCGGAAAGCCACGCCAGGGTGGCCGTACCACAACACTTGGAAACCAGGCCGAAGCCCCACTCAATGCCTGTGGACAGTGCCAGTCCGCCCGGATTTCAATTATAATGGGACAGAGAACAAACGGGTGACTTGTACTGGGGGAGGGAGTGCAGGGCCGTTGTTTTGACGCACTCCTATGTCTTCGAAGTTCCCCTGTGATGCTAATGATGGGATTTGCTGCGGAGCGTTGTATACCCATAAAGGTTTTCGATTTTCGCGTAAGAAAATGATGACGGCGGCACGGAGAGGCAGCACATGCGCCTCGAAGCGAAATCAGTGTAACGCTTTTGCGTGCTGGGGCGTCAAAATCTCAATGGAGCCAGCCTTGGGAAGATTGCGTACTTTTACATTAAGAGTTCTGGGTTGCCTCATGGTTTTGGCCATGGTTGCCCTGCTTTCTACGGGTTGTTCGGATAACAATAAAGCTGTAAGCGCCCTTAAAATGTCGCCCGCGTCCATGGTGGTGCCTGTTGTGGTGGCGAAGGCGACCCAGCGGGATATGCCCGTCCAGGTGACCGCCATTGGAACCGTGGAGGCGTATTCCACCGTAACGGTGAAGTCTCTGGTGGACGGAGAGATCCAGAGGGCCTTTTTTGCCGAGGGGCAGGATGTGAAAAAGGGTGAAAGGCTGTTCAGCATTGATCCCCGGCCTTTCCAGGTGGCCCTGCACCAGGCTGAAGCCAATCTGGCGCGTGACCAGGCCCAGGCCGAGTACGCCAGGACTGAAGCCCAACGATACACGCAACTTCAAAAGGAGGGGATTGTTTCTCAAATCCAGTATGAACAATTCACCTCCAACGCCCAGGCCCTGGACGCGGCTGTCCGGGCCGATCAGGCCGCCGTTGAGAACGCGAAAATCAATCTGGGCTACTGCTCCATTAATTCTCCCATCGACGGCCGTACCGGAAGCCTTCTGGTCCATCCTGGCAATCTGGTGAAAACCAACGACACCAGTCTGGTGATTATTAACCAGGTGACGCCCATCTACGTGGATTTTTCCATTCCGGAAAAGGACCTGGCGCAGGTGAAAGCGCACCAGGCGCGGGAGCGGCTTCGGGTGCTGGCCTATCCCTCGGGCAATGATTCCAACGCTTCAACGGGCAGCCTGAGTTTTATCAACAATACAGTGGATAGCAATACCGGAACGATTGTGTTGAAGGGGACCTTCGCCAACGGAGACCGGCGCCTGTGGCCGGGCCAGTTCGTTAATGTGACGCTTGATCTCTCGGTGCAACGGAACGCTGTGGTGGTTCCGTCGCAGGCTGTGCAGGCGGGTGAAAAAGGGCAGTATGTATACGTTGTCGCGGCCGACAACACGGCCGGCTATCGTCCGGTGACGGTGGGGGCGACCCTGGGTGGCTTTACGATCGTGGACAAGGGGATCAATCCCGGGGAAACGGTGGTGACCAACGGGCAGCTTAGGTTGTTCCCCGGCGCGAAGGTATCGCCGAAGAGCGAAACCGCCCCGCAGCAGGTAAGCACCTCATGAATCTTTCAGAACCCTTTATCCGCCGCCCGGTGATGACGACTCTGGTGATGCTCGGCATCCTCTTGTTCGGCATCATGGCCTACCGCTTCCTGCCGGTCAGCGACCTGCCCAGCGTTGATTATCCCACCATCACGGTGAGCGCCAGCCTGCCCGGCGCCAGCCCCGAAACCATGGCGTCGTCAGTGGCGACGCCGCTGGAGCGGCAGTTCTCCACCATCGCCGGGCTCGATTCGATGTCGTCCACCAACACGCAGGGCAGCACCCAGATCAGCCTGCAATTTGACATGACCAGGAACATCGACGCCGCCGCGCAAGACGTTCAGTCCATGATCACGCAGGCGGAGGGCCAGCTCCCTCCCAACATGCCCTCGCCGCCGACGTTCCGCAAGGTGAATCCCGCCGACCAGCCGATCATTTATATGTCGGTATATTCGGACACGCTTCCCCTGTATACCACCAGCGAATACGCGGACACCATGATGGCGCAGCGCATCTCGATGATCAGCGGCGTGGCGCAGGTCCAGGTGTTTGGCGAGCAGAAATATGCGGTGCGCGTGCAGTTTGACCCTAAAGCCCTGGCAGCCCGGCAAATTGGCATAGATGAAGCCACCCAGGCCATTCAGAATGCCAACGTCAACCTGCCCACAGGCACCCTCTACGGTACGCATAAGTCTTTTGTGGTGCAGGCTGAAGGCCAGTTGAATGACGCCGCCGCTTACCGTCCGGTCATCGTAGCCTATCGCAACGGCGCTCCGGTGCGCCTCGATGAAGTCGCCAATGTTGTGAACGGCAGCCAGAGCGACAAGGTTGCGATGTGGTACGGTACGCACCGGGCCATGGTGCTGGCCATCCAGCGCCAGCCGGGAACGAATACCGTCGAGGTGGTGGACAACATCCGGAAGCTCTTGCCCAGCTTCCGTTCGGAATTCCCGGCGTCCATCCACTTCCAGATTCAGTATGACCGGTCACAGACGATTCGCGATTCCATCAACGACGTCAAGTTCACTCTCTACCTGACCCTGTGCCTGGTGATTCTGGTCATCTTCATTTTCCTGCGCAACGTATCGGCCACCATCATCCCCAGTCTGGCGCTTCCCATGTCGATCATCGGCACATTTGCCGTGATGTATCTGGCGGGCTATACAGTGGACAACTTATCGCTGATGGCCCTTGTGCTCGCAGTGGGGTTTGTGGTGGATGACGCCATCGTAATGCTGGAGAACATTGTCCGGCATATGGAACAGGGCGAAAGCGTGATGGAAGCCGCGCTGAAAGGTTCCAGGGAGATCAGCTTCACCATTCTTTCCATGACGCTGTCGCTGACCGCCGTCTTTATTCCGGTCCTCTTCATGAGCGGCATCATGGGGCGGTTGCTGCACGAGTTTGCGGTGACCATTATGGCTGCGGTCCTGGTTTCCGGCCTGGTCTCTTTGACTCTGACGCCCATGCTGTGCAGCCGATTCCTTCGACATCCCCGGGCCCAGAAACACGGGCATCTTTTTGAGGTTTCCGAGCGCTATTTTAACCATTTGCTCCAGGGCTATGACTGGACCCTGCGGAAAGTGCTTCGCCACCGGTTTGCAGTTCTGATCGCTTCCATCCTGATCTTGGTCTTTACCGGATACCTGTTTCTGAAGATCCCCAAAGGCTTTCTGCCCAGCGAAGATAGCGGGGCCATTTTTGCTTTCAGTATGGCGGCCCAGGGAACTTCATTCGAACAGATGAAGAAGTATCAGCAGGAAGTTTCCGCCATCGTTCGGGCAAACCCGAATGTGGCCTCGGTGTTTGCACTGGCCGGTGCGGGCGGGCCATCCGGTGGAGGCAATTCCGGAATATTCTTCTCCCATCTGAAGGACCACCCTTCCGCCGTCGAGGAGTTCAAGGCGGGGTTTGAGAACTTGTTCCACATCCCCCACAAACCCTTTGGTCCCGAATTCCGGCTGGTGAGCACGGACGAGGTGATTCAGCAATTGCGTCCCAGGCTGGCCGCCATCCCGGGCTTGTTTGTTTTTATGCAAAATCCCCCTCCGGTTCAGCTCAGTGCGCACCTGACCAAGAGCCAATACCAGTACACGCTGGAGGGCCCGGACACCAAGGAGCTTTACGGCGTAGCCATGAATATGGAAGCGCAGGTTCGCAAGCTTCCGGGTTTTCAGGATGTGACTTCCGACCTCGAGATTAACAATCCCCAGGTTAACGTCCACATTGACCGCGACAAGGCCCGCGCGCTCGGGGTGACGCCTTACCAGATCGAGGATGCGCTGACCACGGCCTATGGCCGGGGCCGGATTTCAACCATCTACGCGCCGAACAATGAGTATTGGGTGATTTCGGAACTGGAGCCGCAATATCAGGCCGACCCCAATGACCTGTCCCTGCTCTATATCCGCTCATCCGGCGGGCAGCTTGTCCCCTTGAGCACGGTGGCATCCATGGCAGAGGGGTTGGGGCCGCTTTCAGTGAACCATTTCGGCCAGCTTCCTTCGGTCACCATCTCATTCAACCTGGCGCCCGGAGTGGCGTTGGGCGACGCCGTGAATGAAGTCAACGAGATCGCCCGTGACCTGCCCGCCGACATCAGCGCGAGTTTTGAAGGGACTGCCCAGCAGTTTGAATCTTCGTTGGTTGGCCTGGGCATCCTGCTGCTGGCCACTGTGCTGGTGATTTATCTGGTTCTGGGCATTCTGTACGAAAGTTTCATCCATCCTATCACCATTCTTTCGGGGTTGCCTTCGGCGGCCCTGGGTGCTCTGGTCACGCTGATGGCCTTCCACATGGAGCTCGACCTATATGGATTTATCGGCGTCATCATGCTGATCGGCATTGTCAAAAAGAACGCCATTATGATGATCGACTTCGCCCTGGATGCCGAAAGAACTGCCGGAATGTCAACGGCGGATGCCATTTACCACGGCGCAACCGTCCGCTTTCGGCCCATCATGATGACCACTGGCGCAGCATTTATGGGTATTTTGCCCATCGCTCTTGGGCTGGGCGCCGGCGCTGAGTCGAGGCGGCCGCTCGGCCTGGCCGTAGTGGGCGGCCTGGTCTTTTCACAAATCATTACGCTTTACATCACACCGGTCTATTACACGTATCTGGATCAGTTCCAGCGCTGGCTGGGCAGGCATTTTGGCCGCCGGCGGGCGGAGCCTGAATCCGAAACTCCTGCCCCGATTCCGGAATCTGTTCTGGCGGAAACCGGCGACCATTCAGGCTCGCACTAGGCGCGGCCAGGAGATTCAGAAAAATTGCGACCCTGCTTGAGAAATTCTTAGTTAGAAAATACCCAAGTGATATAATATTGCCTTCTTTACACAATCAGACCGTTTGAGGTCGGGTTTTCATCATGGCTTTAGATTGCTGCGGTAAGAAGCTGGCTGAAGTCCAATCCCCAAGAAGGAGCCCACTATGAGACGGAAAGATGACCGGCGACGAAAGGCTGGGTCAGAAAAGCCCGAGTTGACGCGCCGGGATTTCCTGAAGGGAGCAGGCGTCACGGTATCGGGCGGGTTGCTGGTTGGCAGCACAGTCGCAAGCGCAGCCCCTCCGGGACTCGAGGCTGGATTTGTCGGGCCAGGGGCGGTTCCTGTAACCCTTCGTGTCAATGGCAAAGTACACAAGCTGAACATCGAGCCGCGCGTGACGTTGCTGGATGCCTTGCGCGACCATCTGGATATTACCGGGTCCAAGAAGGTGTGCGACCGCGCCACCTGCGGAGCCTGCACGGTGATGATGGATCGTAAGCCCGTTTATGCCTGCACGGTTTTGGCCATTGAGGCTGAAGGGCACAATGTTACAACCATCGAGGGGTTGGCCAAAGAGGAGAGGCTTTCGCCGGTGATGGAAGCCTTCGTCAAGCACGACGCCCAGCAATGCGGATTCTGCACGCCGGGCTTTGTGGTGGCATGCACCGCCTACCTGGAGCGTGACCACAATCCGACACCAGAAGAGATTGACAAGAACCTCGGTGGGAACATCTGCCGCTGCGGAACCTACTGGGGAATCCGGCACGCAGTTCTTGATGCCGCCAAAGGAATGAAGGGAGGCGCCAATGGCAACGTGTAAATATGACTGGCCGGACGCGGACCATCGCGAGCTGATCGGGAAACGAATTGACCGGATTGACGGTCCGGAGAAGTCAAGCGGCCGGGCCAAGTACACTTATGACCAGAACCCCAAGGGACGGCTGATCGGCAAGCTCTGCACCTGCCCGTATGCGCACGCAAAAGTGTCTTCGATTGATATTTCCGCGGCAAAAAGCCTTCCGGGCGTGAAAGCGGTGATCGCCGTCAAAAATCCCGGCGACGAGATCCAGTGGGCCGGAGAAGAAGTTGCCGCTGTCGCCGCCATCAACGAAGAGATTGCAGAGGACGCCGTACGGCGCATCAAGGTTGAATATGAGCAGCTCCCGCACCTGGTGCGTGAGGAAGACCTGCAAAAGGCCGAGGCCGCGGGCCGTACCAAAGAGGGTGGTGAGCAGACAACGGGCGACCCCTCCAAAGCATTTCAGGACCCGGACGCTGTGGTTTCCGAAGGATATTACGGCATGCCGGTGATTACCCATTGCTGTCTGGAAAGCCACGGAAACATGGTGCAGTGGCCCGATCAGAAATCTATTCGGATCTGGTCATCCACGCAGAACGTTTCGGGAGGGCCCGGCCAGTTGGGCCAGGCCTTGCGCCTGAAAAACCTGCAAGTCGACGATAACAACATCGAGACGGTTTGCCAATACATCGGCGGCGGGTTCGGGAGCAAATTCTCTCCTGACTCCTGGGGGATTGAGGCGGCACAGCTTTCAAAGATGGCGGGCGGCGCTCCTGTCCGGCTGATGCTGGATCGCGATACCGAACTGGAGATGGCCGGCGCGCGCCCATCCGCCTACGCGAAGGTCCGCGTTGCCGCCAAGAAAGACGGCACACTGACGGCCTGGGACTCCGACTCCTGGGGAACCGGCGGCGTTGGCCCTGCGGGGCATCCTCCGCTCCCTTACGTGATTGAGCCTCCGAACCGACACTGGAAGCACACGGCGGTTCTGGCCAACATCGGCGGCTCGCGTGCCTGGCGGGCCCCGAATCATCCCCAGGCCTGCCTGATTACCATGGCCGCACTCGACGACCTGGCTGATAAGCTCCAGATGGATCCCGTTGAACTGCTGAAGAAGAATGTTGACCTGGCGCCCGAGATCCTGCGGAAAACCTATTCCGAAGAGCTGGATAAGGCGGCAGAATTGGCCGACTGGAAAAAGAACTGGCACCCCCGCGGAGACAAAACGTCAGGCCACATGAAGCGTGGCATGGGCGTCAGCCTCCATACCTGGGGCGGGCGCGGCCACACCAGCAACTGCAATATTGTCATCCGGCCTGACGGCTCTGTGACGGTCCAATTGGGAAGCCAGGACCTGGGAACCGGAACCCGGACGGTGATCGCGATTACGGTGGCGGAGACGCTGGGACTTCCGGTGGACGCCGTGAAAGTCGAGATCGGTACCAGCAAGTTCCCGATGGACGGCGCCAGCGGCGGAAGCACGACTGTTGGAGGCGTGAGCAACTCAACGCGTCGCGGGGCCATTGATGCCCGCGATGAATTGTTTGCCGCAGTAGCGCCTTCGCTGGGCGTTCAGCCAACCGACCTCGAAGCCTGGCAGGGCGCAATCCGGGCGAAGAGCGATCCCTCAAAGAGCCTTTCCTGGAAACAGGCCTGCGCCAAGCTGGGCGTGAAGACCATCGAGGCCAAGGGTAAAAATCCCGGTCCCTGCCATCTGGGTGACAGCGGCGTGGGCGGAGTCCAGATTGCTGATGTTTCGGTGGACACTGAAACCGGCCAGGTGAAAGTGAACCGCATCGTTGCCGCCCAGGATTGCGGACTGGTTATCGACGTGAAGACGGCGGAAAGCCAGGTGTACGGCGCGCTGATCATGGGCGTTTGCTACTCGCTGTTTGAGCAGAAGGTGATGGACGAAACGCTCGGTGTGATGCTGAACCCGAACATGGAGTTCTACAAGCTGGCTACCATCGGCGACTTTGGCGAATTCGTGGTTCACATGATGACGGGCCCCGGATATGACGAGCGCGGAGTGATCGGTTTGGGCGAGCCACCGGTGATTTCTCCCGGCGCGGCTATCTCCAATGCCGTGGCCAACGCTATTGGCGTCCGGGTACCCACTCTCCCTCTGACCCCTGACAAGGTCCTTGCGGCACTCGAGAAAGGAGCGATGGCCTGATGGAAGCTTTCGAATATGCAAGTCCAAGAAGCGTGCAGGACGCCGTCAAGCTGCTGGGAAGCACCTGGGGCGGCACGGAAGTTATGGCTGGAGGAACTGACCTGATCAGCGCCATGAAGGATCATGTCGTCACTCCCAAACGCGTGGTTAGTTTGAAAAAAGTGAAGGCGCTGGACCGCATCCAAGCTGCATCAGGTTCGGGATTGCGGCTGGGAGCGCTGGTCACCATCCGGCAGCTTCTGGATTCCCCAGTTGCCCGTCAGCACTTTCCCGGATTGGTGCAGGCGGCTGACGGCATTCGCGGTGAGCAGATGCGCCACATGGGAACGGTGGGCGGAGAACTGCTTCAGCGCCCGCGCGACTGGTATTTCCGCAACGGTTATGGCCTGCTGGCGCAACGCGAAGGCAAATCGTTGATCCCGGACGGCCAGAATAGCTACTCGGCCATTCTGGGCAATTCCGGGCCGGCCTATTTTGTGAACCCATCCAGCCTGGCGCCCATGCTGATTGCGCTGGACGCCAAAGTGACGCTGCATGGGCCAAACGGCCAGCGCGAAGTGGAACTCAGCAAGTTCTACACGACGCCCAGTTCGGAAGACGAGCGCGAATACGTGATCAAGCCGGATGAAGTTCTGACGGAGATCACGGTGCCCGGCACCTCGGCGAAAACCGCTGCCTATGAAATCCGCGAGAAGGAGGGCCTCGACTGGCCGCTGGTGGGAGCTTACGTCGCCCTCAACATGAGCGGAAACACCGTGAAGAGCGCCCGGGTTGTTTTGGGACACGTGGCGCCCGTGCCCTGGCCCTCTACCGAGGCTGGCCAGGAACTGGAAGGGAAAACCCTTTCCGAAGAAGTTGCTGATGCTGCAGGCAAGGCCGCAGTGAGCAACGCGAAACCCTTAAGCCAGAACGGTTACAAGGTGCAACTTGCCCGCGTAGCCGTGAAGCGCGCCCTGATGCGTGCTGCGAAAGGAGAAGCGTGATTATGGCTGAACCTTTGAAGCTGAACATCGCCGGTCATGCGGCGTGCCGTTGCCTTCATTCGAAGGAAATGTTTACCCACACTGAACCTGATCCCAGAATTCCCAGCATGAGCAGCGGCATCCACTGGTGCGTCCATACTCATAACTGCCTGGGGCCGGACGGCCAGGTGGCTGAGCCCGAAAGCTGCAAGCCCGGCCGGGGCTGCTACGATCCTCTTTAGCCGCCGACGGCCTGCCTGCCGGTCGCATTTTCAGAGTGAGAGCGTGTGCCTGCGAGTGCACACGCTCCACGCCCGCCTTTTTCCCTTTCACATTCCAGAGTAACCTGAGCTGCCGCCGTGGCATCATACGGTTGATACGTGTTTTTGTTGTGAGCTAAAATATCCTTATTGATTTGGGGTAACGCATCAGAAGTTGAAGGAGGCAATATGCGGAGAATTCTGGGGACAGGCTTGGCGATGCTGGTTCTGGCGGGGCTGGCGGTAGTATCAGCCAATGCCGCCGTCACGGGAGATTATCTCGAAGTCAGGAACGCGGACGTGTGGACCGGACCTTGTTTTGCAAATTCGCAGGTTGACCTGACAGGGAAGCATGCAATTCTTGCCTGGAAAATCAATCATGGCGCCTGGGAAGGAACAGATATCAGCGGACTGACCGTGGTGGCCGTGGTGAAGGCCAGTGCTACGCTCGGTGATCCCTATCGTGATCCTCTGCCGAGTGAGTCGGTACTGATTCTGGATCATAAAGCGACGGCACGGCAGAAGCAGGCTCTGGCCGATTTTGCAAAGGCGAGGGCCGGGAAACTGGTCGGTCAGGTGGTTCGGGTAGACGTGGCGCCGGTGAGTCTTGAAGTCGGCAAAGGGGCGGACCACGGAATCGATATACTGAAGGCCGGCAACCTGGCTGTGGTGAAAACCAGGCCACTCTGCCAGGGCGACATCATGTGCGGCAATGAGGTAGTCTATTATCCTCCCCTGACCAGGCTTGACCACTCCATGCCCGCCTACAGCCAGGAAGACGCGTTCAATGGCAAAGGCCTGGGAGTTGTCTGGACCAATCGGGACAGCCGCAGCGCTTTTATTGGCAGTTTCTCTGACTGACGAACGCCATAGGAGATGCCGCAAGAACGTGTTTTAAAAACATAGTGCGGGGAGTGTGCCTACTCCCAGCCTGGTTTGGAATTCTCGCAATATCACTACGGAGGTTCGAGATGCGACGGGTCCTGGCTTTTTCTGTAGCTTCTTTTCTGGCTCTCAGTGTTGCTGCCTTCGCGCAAGGCACTTACAAGCTTCAGGCGGCCAATGGACTGCCCGGAGGCGGCGTCAGCCAGTCCATTCAAAATTCCCTCCAGCCGCAGGGGGAAAGCCTTTTGGACGGCTCAGGCAAGGTGCTTTGCGAAGTGTGGTTGCGCAAGGACCTAACCCCAGCCGCGAGTCCTGATTCGGCAGCAAACGTCCTCTACGGCAAGATTGACCAGGGATCTCTGGTGGGTGTCATCCACTTTCCTGCAGCCGCCAAAGACTATCGCGGGCAGGCGATTAATGCGGGTTACTACACTCTCCGGTATGAGCTGGTTCCTGAAGACGGCAATCATATGGGTGTGAGCCAGTATCGTGATTTTCTGCTGCTGGTGCCCGCGGCCAAGGACACGGATGGCGCCAAGGCTGTGACCTTCGACGATGCCGTGAAGCTGGCCCGTGATTCCACCACCACCGGACATCCCGGCGTGATGGTGATGGATTCGGTGAGCGATTCAAACAAGACTTTTCCGGCGTTGTTCCAGGATTACTCGCAGAACTGGGCGCTCCAGATGGAAGGGACGCTTGGATCTGGCGGCGCAAAATTGCCGCTGGCGATAGTGCTGGTCGGCCAATATCAAGGCTCGTAGAAGAAGGCCGTATGCTGTTGAGAGGACAAAAGGCATTTTCAGCCGATGGATGGGAATCCGTGATAGCACGACTGCGACATCCCGGTTTCGCACTTTTGCTCCCGTGTTTAGTGGCGCTGGGGCTTGCCGCCAGCCCGGCCCGTGCGGCCGATACGCAGAATGCCCAGCAGACTTTGCAGGGGAAGCTCCTTATGATCCAGGGAACCGGGCCCGTAGTGAAGACGGCCAAAAAACAGGTTCCCCTGGCCGGACGTTACCAGTACATTTTCCAGACCCTCGAGGACAAGCGGCTTCAGAATGACGAAGTCCGGCTGAAAGGTGAATACCAGGCGGATGGGAATTTCCAGGTGGACAACATCTTTACCATCCATCACGGGGAAGTCTATCGTGTCCGATATTTCTGCGAAACCTGCAACATCGAGGGCCAGGGGCCCGGAAGATGCGTCTGCTGCCAGCAGCCCACTGAGCTTCAGGAAGTTCCGGTCAATAAGAACGACAAGAAAATCCTGATTACCCATTGAGTTTGACAGAGCCTCTGCTCTGCCTGCCGCAAGCGCCGCGGCGTTGTGTATGCTTTGATCCCGCGGCTTTCCGTTGACACTTTCAGCATCTCAATGGTTAGATAGATTGAGGTTTCAAAATTTAACCACGTTGTGGTGAGCGTAGCTCAGGTGGTAGAGCGCCAGATTGTGGATCTGGATGTCGCGGGTTCGAGCCCCGTCGCTCACCCCATTCTTTAGGTTACCCCTCTTTTTCTCAAGAATTACTTCCAATTGTTTCAGCGAGAATCTGGAATAGACTTCTTCAGAATTTCCGCGCCTGCGGTGTATTGCAGGCTGGCAATAGGGGCCATCTGGTAGACATTCACTCGGAAATCAGGATTGACGCCGAGCAGCAGGTAAGCCATTCGCTGGGAGCAGCCATAGTCTTCCATCAGCCATTCCATTAACTGGATGCTGGCTCGCCAGACGGCCTCCTCCAGCGGTTTCGCGCAGGCGATTGAAATCAGGCTCTCCGGCTTTTCAAGCCGCACAAAGGGTTTGCGCTTTCCCTTGATGAGGTCACAGCGAAGAGTCACGGTGCTTCGCGTTTCCATGGCTGTCCCGTAGAATTCGGTGTCGCCCTGGCAGGCGTGGACGTCTCCCACGTAGAGCATCGCGCCGGGGTGGTAACAGGGAATCAGGATGCGCGTGCCGGGACGAATGTCTCTTATGTCCATATTGCCACCCCAGCTTCCCTGACCGAGGCCCGGAGTTGTGACTTCGCGCTCGGGAGCAACACCAATCGTGCCGATAAAGGGAGACTGCGGAAACCGCAGACCCAGCGGGTGGCGGCGAGCCTGGCCGTCTTCCCATGTGACTGCTTCGTTGAGAATCACTTCCCCTTTTTCGTGGCGCCCGATAGCAAAAGTCGGCGTGCTCAACTCGCTCCACCGGGCGGAGTCACCCAGTGGTTTGTGCCCGGGGCGCCAATAGGTGACGCTTTGTTCGTCGAGTTCAATCGTTTCAATTTCCACCACCAGCGTGTCGCCTGGTTCGGCCCCCTGAATAAAGATCGGGCCGGTCACTGGATTGGCCATGGGAGGCGAGTAGTTCAGGTACCATGCGTCCAGCAGGCGCGCGGCGTCTTCCGGCTTGCGGTACGCCGCCGAGGGCGCGTCTTCCGTTTCCAGAATGAAGGCTTCTCCCGCTTCAGCTTCCAGGACGGGAGGATGCCGGTGGTCAAGCTCGTACTTCAGAGATTCTTTGCTGCGAACAACACGTTTCATCGTCGTGATTGCTCCTTCATAAGGTTTCCCGATGAGTTTAATCTCGGGATTGCCTGTTGTCTATCTTCTAACCATTTACCAGCCTGCTAAAGGAACTGTAAACACTGTCGATAGATTTACTTGATGGCTATGCGCGTGCGGATCTGGCTGGAGACTCCATATTGAGGCGTGGGCGTAAAGGCCTTGGGACACTTGGCCATTGGGAAGTTATGTTTTGGAATTTCAGACTCGTTTGCTTCATGTTAATTCTCGAATATGGTTGTTAAGCTGTTTAAAATACATATCTTATCTATTCAATTTCCTTGGCCTTTTGTGTTGTATGCAACAACCAGAAGATTAGCAGCGCACCGTTCATATGCACCTATTGCACGGGTGAAGTTACAAGCCGTGTAACACGATACCGGGGTGTAGTCGTGAGCGAAGATGCCAAGATGAAACGGGACCATACGCATCGCCGCCTCCAGACGGCGGAGCCAAGACCCGTTTTCCATCTCTACGTTTCCGGGGCAACAGCCAGATCCACAGAGGCCATTACAAAGTTGAAACCTGTTCTTGAGAAGCTTTATCAAGGCAATTACGAACTGCGAGTTACGGATATTTATCAGGAACCACAAAAAGCCAATGCCGCACAAGTCTATTTGACGCCGACGCTCCTCCGCGAACATCCGGCACCCGTGCTGCGAATTGTCGGGAAGTTTTCCAGCGAGGAGGAAATCCGGTATTCATTGATCGCGGGGAGCTCAGATGAGGTCCGAGGTGAGTGAGAAGAAACGCATTCCTTCCAAGAAGAAGGACCTCCTGCTGGAAATCGCCGACCTCCGTGAGCAACTTTCCGAAGCCCGGGAATGCATGCGTGAACCCCAGAATGGAAGCGGCGATGGAACAATAATGGAAAAGGAGCAGAATCGGATCCAGCAGGGAGGCCGCAACCCAGAACCTGCAAATGGCGAAAGCTTATCTATTGGTGAAGACGGCGCTAAGCCCACTGGGCGCGCAGGACTCATAAAGCTTTATCGGCAGGTTCTATCCTACTGCAAAGAAGGCATCACCATACAGGATGTTCGTGGGCGAATCCTTGAGCAGAATGCTGCCCATCGGAATCTGCTGGGCTATTCGGATGATGAGTTAGTCGGGAAGACGCTCGGCCATTACCTGGAAGGCGGACGGAGCGAGTTCGGAAAGATCACCAAGGCGTTGTCGCAGTCAGGAAAGTACTGTGGCGAGCTCCGGTGCCGGACAAAGTCCGGCCAGGGAATTGATGCGGAAATCGCTGCTTTCCCCATTCGGGACGAAGCGGGAGGCATCACTGGCTTTGCCACGCTGGTGCATGATCTCACGGAGATGAGGCGTACGGAGACTGCCCTTCGCGAAAGCGAAGAACGGTTTGCCGCCTTTATGAACAACAGTTCCGTGGTTGCGTTGATGCGGAACCTCGAAGGCCAGTACGTTTACGTCAACCGTGCGTTCGAAGAATTGGTCGGGAAGGCAGCGAGCGAAATTCTGGGAAAGACGGCTTACGAAATCTGGCCTCCTGAAATTGCAAAAATGCTGATCGCGGCTGACAGGCAGGTGCTGGCTACCGGACGGTCTGTGGAACTACAAGAAAAAACAATTCTTCCCGGAGGCAAACCAAAGGAGTGGGTGTCCATCAAATTTCCATTTCGTGACGGAAGAAATAGAGAATACGTCGGTGGTGTTGCAATCGATATAACTAAGCAAAAGAGCTTGGAAGAGCAGCTTCTCCAGTCGCAGAAAATGGAGGCCGTAGGGCGGCTGGCGGGGGGCATTGCCCATGACTTCAACAACCTGCTGACAATTATTATCGGCTATTCCGAGATCTTGCTCGGATCTTCAAAAATTGATGCAGACGAGCGGAGCAAGGTTCAGGAGCTAAAGAAAGCAGGAGAGCGCGCGGCGCGGCTCACCCGCCAATTGCTTGCCTTCAGCCGCAAGCAGGTCATGGCTCCGAAGGTAATGGACCTGAATATTCTGGTTGAGAACCTGCGAAAGATGATCGAACGGCTGATTGGCGAGGACATTGAGCTTGTTACCATTCCGTTTGCCCCTTTGGGCTCCGTGAAAGCAGACCCCGGCCAGGTGGAACAGATCATTATGAATCTGGTAGTCAATGCGCGAGATGCAATGCCCGACGGAGGAAGACTGACTATTGAAACTGCCAACGTTAAATTCGACGAAAAGTACGCGCGTTCCCATCTGCCCAGTTTGCCTGGGGAATACGTGATGATCGCGGTCAGCGATACCGGAACGGGGATGGGCCCGGAAATTCAAAAACATATCTTTGAACCGTTCTTCACTACTAAAGAAACTGGTAAAGGAACGGGGCTGGGTCTGGCCACTGCCTACGGAATTGTCAAGCAGAGTGGCGGCTTTATCTGGGTTTACAGCGAACAGAATGTTGGCACCACATTCAAAGTTTATTTCCCCCGAATTCAAGAACAGAAGGAATTGCCGCTGGAGACAAGACAGGAGCCAGAGAAGTTGGAGGGGACAGAAACAGTTCTGGTGGCTGAGGATGAGGTGGCCCTTCGAACGTTGATTCGTGAAACTCTGGACCGGCACGGGTATACAGTGCTGGAAGCTGGCGACGGGAAAGAAGCTCTCAAGACCAGCGGACGGTATGAGAACCCCATTCACCTCCTGATCGCTGACGTTGTGATGCCGCATATGAGCGGACGTGAGTTGGCCAGGCAAGTCACCGCCCTCCGCCCCGAAGCCGAAGTCCTCTACATTTCAGGCTATACGGATGAAGCGATCATTCATCACGGCTTTATTGATCCCAATATGGCATTTCTTCAAAAGCCCTTTTCCCCCCACGCATTGGCCAAAAAAGTCCGAGCTATTCTG
Source organism: Terriglobia bacterium (assembly GCA_035277665.1). Taxonomy (GTDB): domain Bacteria; phylum Acidobacteriota; class Terriglobia; order UBA7540; family UBA7540; genus SCRD01. The sequence goes on along the minus strand of DATEKC010000179.1, from coordinate 27,541 downwards.
AACCAGCGACCCGCCTCAAAATCCTGATCGGTTTGCGCCCCACGTTCCGGGTTCATCTAACTCACATAATCTAGAGACATATCCGGGAGAAAGTGTAAAGATCACACGTCCTGAGTGGCTAATGGTGCCTTGGCTGAGCTGTTCAGCAGTCTTTTCATGGAGTGTTTTGGAGATCCGGACTGCCGGGCGGGCACTCGAGGTTTTCAAATTGAAGTGAAATTGCTTTGACAAACGATACGAAAGGCATTACAAACTAAGCAACTGTAATCTGAAGTAATGAAAGGACAAACTTATTATGCTGGCCGAAGAACGGCGAAGGGCAATTCTTGAAATATTGGCACGCGAAGGCCGGGTTCTGGTTCGGGAACTGGCAGACCGGTTTGATACCTCTCATGTTACGATTCGCAACGATCTGAAAATCCTTCACACTGAAGGACTGATCCTGCGGGCTCATGGCGGAGGGCTTCCAGCCGGCGGCGGCACGCTCATCGATCCCAGCCTTAAAGAAAAGGAAAGCGTCCACCAGGACGAGAAGCGCAGGATTGGCGAAGCCGCGGCTGCCATGGTGAAAGAGGGACAATCTCTATTGCTCGATTCCGGGACAACTACGACGGCTGTAGGGCGGGCATTGCGCCAGCATCGGAACCTGACCATCATTACCAATGCTGTTAACATAGCAGCAGAACTGGCGCCATCACCGCTGGAATTGATCCTGACGGGCGGCATCCTGCGGGAAAGGTCATTCTCCCTGGTGGGCCCTCTCGCCGAAGAAACCTTGCGGCAGCTTCAGGCCGACATCCTTTTCCTCGGGGTTGACGGGTTTGACGTCGAGTATGGCCTGACCACACCGAACCTGCTGGAGGCCAAAGTCAACCGCGTAATGGTGGAGATAGCGCGGCGGGTGGTGATGGTGTGCGATTCCAGCAAATTTGGACGGCGGAGCCTTTGCCTGATTGTGCCTCCGGCCTCGATTGATGAGGTGATTACAGATACGGGTATTGGCAAAAGTGAGTTGAAGGCCTTGGAGAAAGTGGGAATTAAGGTGACCGCGGTTTAGGCATGAAGGTGGCATTCCTGCCGGGCCATTCCTGAGCGAAACCTGCAACACCTCCTTTCACGATCGCATCCTTCTGAAAAGTACGGCTGCGCCGGAGTGCTTTCTTGACGGGCTTTGGGTGCGCCGATAGAATGGTAGATTCCTCATTTCCGTCTGTTATCAATACGATGGCGCTACGGTTCTACAATACGCTGGCCGGCAGGGTGGAAGAATTCCAACCCTTGGAAGACAAAAAGGTTCGGATGTACACCTGCGGGCTGACAGTTTATGGATACGCGCATATCGGCAACTACCGCACCTTTGTCTTTCAGGACGTCCTCAGACGCTTCCTCGAATATCAGGGTTACGAAGTCACACAGGTGATGAACCTGACGGATGTGGATGATAAAACCATCCGCAATGCCCATGCCGCCGGGCTGAGTCTGCGCGACTACACCAATCGATATATCGAGGCCTTCAATATTGACCGGCAGTTGCTGAACTTGGAAAAGCCTGAAATCGTGGTCCGGGCCACGGACCATATCGACGACATGGTCAAGCTGATCCAGACCCTGGAACAGAAGGGTTACGCCTACAAGAGTGAAGGTTCCTATTATTTCCGGGTGGAAAAGTTTTCGGATTACGGCAAGCTATCAAAGATTGACCTTTCAGGGATGCGCGCCGGTGCACGTGTGGATTCTGACGAATACGACAAGGCCAACGTTCGTGACTTTGTTCTCTGGAAAGCCGCGAAGGACGGAGAGCCTTCCTGGGATACGCCCCTGGGTCCGGGCCGTCCCGGCTGGCACATCGAATGCTCAGTGATGTCCATGAAGTATCTGGGCGAGACATTTGACATTCATTCGGGCGGGGTCGATCTTGTATTTCCTCACCATGAAAACGAAATTGCACAGAGTGAGGCGGCGACGGGAAAGCCTTTTGTGCGCTACTGGCTGCACGGCGAACACCTGGTGGTGAACGGCGAGAAGATGTCCAAGTCGGTGGGCAACGTGTATACGCTACGTGACCTGATTGCCAAAGGTTACCGTCCCACGGCGATTCGTTACCTGCTGGCCTCCGTCCCTTACCGAAGCCTTCTGAACTTTACTTTTGATGGCTTGCACCAGGCGAAGCAGTCTGTGGACCGTCTCCGGAATTTTCATTATCGCCTGACGAAGGAAGAGTTCCCGGCAGGGAAGAGCGCAGCGCTTGAAGAGGCCGCCAGCGCCGCGCGCCGGAAGTTTGAAGATGCGCTGGCTGACAATCTGAACACAGCCGAGGCCCTGGCTGCCATTTTTGACATGGTTCGCGAAGGCAACACGGCCATGGACCAGGGCAAGTTTCTTGATGATAACCGCGGGGCCTTCCTGGACACCCTTGCACGATTTGACAGGATTTTTGGCGTGCTGGAAGACAACGATCAGGCTAAGCTTCACCAGTTTGGGCTGGTCAAGAGCCTGGATGAACCTGCGACTTCAAAAGTCCCTGTCGCTTTCCCGGAGGCTGAGAAAGCTCTTGTTGAGGCCCTGAGTGACGCAGAAGTCGAAAGACTTCTTTCAGAACGTGAACAAGCACGCCGTGAGAGGAATTTTGCGCGCTCTGACGAAATCCGCGGCGTGCTGGAAAAGGGGGGTGTGCTGGTGGAGGATACAAAAGCGGGTACCCGCTGGAAGCGAAAGTGACGGACAATCCTTCCCGCTCCTAACCTGAAATTTTGTCTCGAAAAATAGTTTCTTTTCTCCTGTGCCGTAGGGATTGCATGGACCTTGAGAATGCTGCCAAGGAAATCTTATGAACAACGGTTTGCCTGAAATTAAAACATCTCTGCCCGGGCCGGAGGCGCAGAAGATACTGGACCTGGATCACCGTCTCGTTTCGCCCTCCTACGGACGCGATTATCCGATGGTGGCAAAGCGCGGCAGCGGCATGATGGTGGAGGACGTGGACGGCAACATCTTCCTGGATTTCAGCGCGGGCATCGCCTCTGTCTCCACCGGCCACTGCCATCCGGCGGTTGTCAAAGCCATCCAGCAACAGGCCGACACCTTGATCCACATGTCGGGAACGGATTTTTACTATCCCCTGCTGACCGCAGTGGCGGAAAAAATCACGGCAATTACGCCTGGAGATTTTCCCAAGCGTGTACACTTTGCCAATTCCGGGACGGAGGGTATCGAGGCGGCCATGAAGCTGGCCCGTTTTCACACCCGGCGACACCGTTTTATTGCCTTTCTGGGGTGCTTTCATGGGCGCACTCTCGGTTCACTCTCGCTGACAGCCAGCAAGGCCGTCCAGCGGAACGGTTTTGGGCCTCTGCTCTCCGGAGTGAGCCACGTTCCCTACCCGAATCCCTACCGGTGTATCAACAGGCACCCGGCTGGCGAGTGCGATTGCAGCGGCGTAGAAGCAATCAAAAAACTCTTCAAAACTTCCGTTCCCCCCGGAGAGGTTGCGGCAGTTGTGGTTGAACCCATCCAGGGCGAAGGCGGCTACATCGTGCCGCCGGACAGTTTTCTTCCGGAACTCCGCAAGCTGACCGAACAGCATGGGATTCTGCTGATCGCAGATGAAATTCAGACCGGGATGGGGCGCACGGGCCGCATGTGGGCCTGCGAACACTCCGGCGTTGTGCCTGACATTCTGGTGACCGCGAAGGGTATTGCCTCCGGAATGCCACTGGGCCTGACGGTTGCCCGGGCCGACATCATGAACTGGCCACCGGGAGCTCATGCTTCGACGTTTGGAGGAAATCCTGTCGCCTGCGCCGCGGCGCTCGAAACGATTCGCCTGCTGGAAGAAAAGTACATTGCAAACGCCGACCGGATGGGCAAGTACATGCTGGAACGTTTACAGGGCTGGCCTGCCAGGCACCTTCATGTCGGAAATGTCAGAGGCAAGGGATTGATGATCGGCATTGAGTTGGTGAAAGACCAGGCTGGCCGTGAGCCACATCCCGAGATGCGACAGCAGGCGATCCGGCGGGCCTTTGAACTGGGCTTGCTTGTTCTGGGCTGTGGCGAAAGCACGATCCGCCTGATGCCGCCTCTGGTGGTGGAACAATTCCAGGCAGATTTTGCAATGGATGTTTTGGAACGGGTGATCGAAGAATTATCACGACAAGGTTAAAAGCCATTGGATTGGGTAGCACATCTGGTCTACCGCTCGTTGATCTGGAGTGAGAGGCGGCGCGCAGGCGCAGCCAGACGTGAACGACCCGGCGAGCAGGGATTAGACGATCAAAGAACCCGGCACTTGAAAGTGGGCGCTCGTGGTGAGACGCTAGCATACTGGTACCTCCGCCATGCGGGGTATGCCATTGTTGCCAGGAACCGAAGGGCGCATGGCCGGCGGGGCGAGTTGGACATGGTTGGCTGGGACGGCCCTGTGCTGGCCTTTGTTGAGGTGAAGACACGGACCGGTGATGCGGCCGGGCCTCCCGAGATGGCAATTAGTTCTGAGCAGCAGAAGCGGATCGTCAATAGCGCCTGGGATTATATGCGGCGACTGAAACAAAAACCGGAAGGCTACCGGTTTGATGTCGCCAGCGTTCTGTGGAATCCCGCGAAAGGATTTCAGGTGCGGGTGATCAAGGATGCATTCAAAGAGTAGCGATGCCAGGTTTTCTTCAGCCGGAAGACTTGCCGCATAAGGAGTGACAGCCTTGCCTGAGCTCAGGAAAGATCCAATCACAGGCCGATGGGTGATCATTGCCACGGAGCGCGCCAAGAGGCCATCCGACTTCGTTCGGGACAAAGTCGAGATTCGAGGTTCGGGTTTCTGCCCGTTTTGCTACGGGAATGAGGCGAAAACGCCACCTGAAATCATTGCCTACCGCAGCGACGGAAGCCTGCGCAATTCGCCGGGATGGTCGTTGAGGGTGGTGCCCAATAAGTTTCCGGCCCTGGGCATCGAGGGCTCACTGAACCGTCAAGGTGAGGGCCTATATGACAAGATGAGCGGCATCGGTGCTCATGAGGTCATCATTGAAACCCCCGATCACCAAAAGACCCTGGCTTTGCTGTCGCCCCGCCAGATTGAAGATGTCCTGTGGGCCTACAGGGACCGCATTCTCGACCTCAAAAAGGACCGCAGGTTCAAATACATCATGATTTTTAAGAATCACGGCGAGGCCGCAGGTGCCTCGCTGGAACATACCCATTCGCAATTGATCGCCCTGCCTGTTGTCCCCAAACGGGTACGAGAGGAAACGGACGGCGCACGCGAATACTTTAATTTTAAGGAGCGTTGTATTTTTTGTGACATCATCCGGCAGGAAGCTGAAAGCGGCATTCGGGTGATCGCTGATACGCCGGCGTTTATTGCTGTTGCGCCCTTTGCCCCGCGCTTTCCGTTTGAAATCTGGATTATGCCCCGCGTTCACCAGTCGGCGTTTGAGGACTCACAGAAGCAGGAATTTGAGCAGCTGGCTTTGATTCTCAAAGACATGCTGATGCGTTTGGACAAGGTCCTGGATTGCCCGGCATACAACTACATTATCCACACCTCGCCGATTCCGGAGAGCCCCAACGAGCATTACCACTGGCACCTGGAAATCATGCCCAAACTGACCAAAATCGCGGGATTTGAGTGGGGCACTGGGTTCCACATTAATCCGACTCCGCCTGAGGAATCGGCAAAATTCCTTCGTGAAGCGGTGGTGCCTGTTGAGTCCTGAAGATTTGGCCGCAGTACGGCTTTTGCCGGTTTCTACTTATTCTCAAGCCTGGTCGATGGCTTCGACTGCGCGATGGGCGGACTCCAGGGCAGCTTCCTGTCCCCAGTTGACATTGGCTGCGTAGGCGCCTGCAAAATGGATGCGGCCGACCGGCCGGGTGACTTCCGGCCACATCCTCGCAAGTTGGCCTGGAGGGTAGAGAACTCTTTCACATGCCATGGCCCACGGGTCGGTGGCCCAGTTCAAAACCATCGTCTGCTCAAAATCTTCAGACTTTCCGGGATAATATTTTCGAAAGTCGTCCAGAGTGCGCTGCAGAGTTGTGCTGGCCGGCGCCGTTCCTATCAGGATGGCGCGCTTCGTGGGGACCTCGTCAGCGATTCGCCAGACCTCATTGATTCCGGGTGTTCCGAACTCCAAATTCGGGCTCAGTCCATCCTTTTCCCAGAATGCGGTCCTTGACTGGAAAATGATTCGGGCTTGTGTGTAATAAGGCATGTTGTTGAGCACAAAATTTTTGGCTTCCGGCCAGGCAGGTTCCACTGGAATCAGCCGAAGCATGACGGCCGACATGCAGCACACCAGGTGGTCGCACTCCATTTTCTGGGGTTTACCAAACTCCTTGTAGTGGACCGTAACTCCGGAATTGCCGTGTTCGATTCTCGTGACGGGCGTGCCCAGATGGACCCGCGCACCAAGCCTGGCCGCGAAAGCGTTGGTCATTCCCTGATTGCCGTTCCTGATTCGGAACAGCTTTCGGGTGAGCAGCGGCGTGCCGCGCAACTGCTTGATGGCAGCGTTCCATATCCATTCCAGGGCTGAGCCGTCGGCGCCTGCGAACCGGACCACGCCCGTGGAAGCTCCCTCGCGCCTCAGCAGGTCAGTGACGGAAATGTGGTCGAGATCGTCCATCCCCCAGCCGAACGGGGTGTGTTCCTCGCGCACGCGGTCCACATACTTTTGCAGGTAGATCAGAGGAACGTTCCACCAGGGGTTTCGAGCCAAATAACTCGCTTCCTGCTGCCGGAAACCGAGGGCACCCAGCACACTTCGGCTGTGGAGGTCCTTTTCCGTGTACCACCTGTCGCCAATCCGGCGCAGCACGTTGTCGCGCCGGTGATATGGAACAATCGGAAGTTTGAATTCCTCAAGATACGGCCAGTAGACGTTATACCCCGGGTGATAGAAGTGCTCAGCGCCGAGGTCAGCGTAAAGGCCGTCGGGAAACGGGTCATGAAGGCTGCGCACGTGGCCGCCGGGATGGCCCGCGGCCTCAAGAACCGTGGCGTCATGGCCACGACGCACGAGTTCATAAGCGCAACACAGTCCGGCGATGCCGCCACCGGCAACGATCACCTTCTTCTTTCCAGGTGAGGCCGCCTGTGCGGAAGAGTGGCGCACGGCAGCCAGGGTAATCGCCGCGCCTGTCATTTTCAAGACATCCCGGCGATGCATGTGGCCGGAACTGGAGGCACGGTCGTCTGGGGAGACACTCGGCTTCTCAGAGCAGGACATCGTTCTTCCTTATGTGAATGGAATTGCGCCGCGCTGCATGTTCCATGTCGATCTCCAGGAACAGCAGCGCGGCTTTAATGCTCATTGCAAGCCTGGAACGGCAGATTCTTCAGCCAGGCTAGACATTTTCAGGAACTACGAAAGGCGCGCGATAGCCGCGGTCGCCGTCGCGCAGAATCAGGGCAGCTTGCTTGTCTCCGATCACCTCTTCGGTCTCAGGATCAAACTCCAGAGTGTGGCCCACGCGATAGGATGCATTGGCCAGTTGCATCAGCCCAGCAGAGATGTAACCTTCCTCGATGGGCGCGTGAAGGTCCTGGGCCCGCCGGCTGCGGACACAGTCGATGAAATTCTGGAAATGGCTGCCACCCTGGTGCTCTGTCGGGCCGGGTTCCTGGTTCTTGCCCATCCAGGTGTGATAGGTGTCTGCATCTTCGTCGCCCATCGCGAGATAGCCTTTCGAGCCATAGAAGATGTCACCGACCGTGTTATGGCTACCGGATAGGGGTCCCAGCTTGGGTCCGTTTGCGGCTCCTTCTGGAAGCGGGGTTCCCATGAACGGCGTTCCGATTCCTGCCTCGTTGTTTGTCATCCAGTGCCGGACCTCAAATTCGATCATCTTCGGTTTGCCGTTGGGCATGTGGTATTCGAACGCAACGTTCAGGGTATTGGGTGTCTGCTGGTCGTCATCAAACATAAAGTGCCCGCCGACAGCGGAAATCTTGTTGGGGAATTTCAGCCCCATGCCCCAGCGCGCGGCGTCAATCTGGTGGATTCCCTGATTGCCGATGTCCCCGTTGCCGTAGCACCAGAACCAGTGCCAGTTATAGAGGAAACGGTTCTTTGTGAACACGTGCTCGGGCGCCGGCCCCTGCCACAGGTTGTAATCGAGACCCGGCGGCGGAGTGCTGGGAGGGGCATGGCCGATTGTATCCCTCCACTTGAAGCACAAACCACGGGCCATGTAGACATCGCCGAGCAGGCCGTTGTGGAGCTTGTCCATGGCGTTCCGGATGGCCACCGCGGAACGGATCTGCGTCCCGTGCTGCACGATGCGATTGTATTTGTGCGCCGCGTGAACCAGTTGCTTGCCCTCCCACATGTTGTGGGAGCAGGGCTTTTCAATGTAAACGTCTTTTCCAGCCTGGCAGGCCCAGATGCCCATCAGCGAGTGCCAGTGATTCGGTGTGGCGATGGTAACAGCGTCGATGGATTTATCATCAAACAACTTGCGCAGATCCTGGTAACCCTTGGGCTTCGGCCGGCCCCTCCTTTCGATCTGTGTCTGCCGCTGGGTGATCAGCGGCTCGTACACGTCGCACAACGCGGCGATTTCCACATTTTTGAGACCAGATAACTCATGGATATGATCATTCCCGCGGCCATGCAGCCCGATCACGGCCAGGCGCACGCGGTCGTTGGCTCCCAGGACCCTCGGCGGGACAATTTCACCAAAACCGTTCAATGCCGCCAAACCCGCAGCCGTTGTGCCGACTCCAGTCTTAAGAAAATCGCGCCGGCTGATTTCAGACTTTTCTCGTTCCTTTGACATATATGCCTCCCTATAAGTTCCTGCTTACGCAGCCAATCATTAGTCACCTTGCGAATTTTACACCCTATTGTCCTGCAGCGTATTCCTGATAGGCTTCGGCGACATGGGCTTGCTTGTCATCTCCATGGTGTATAAACACACGATAGCGGAGCGTTAGGGATTTCCCCTGCTGAATGGTCCAGCTTCCATCTTTGTTGAAATCGCCGGTGAATTCCCGAATGGCAAACGGGTTTACGGCAAACAATCCGTAGCCCCGTGCGTGCCAGTAGGTTGGATGTCGAAAACTCCTGGGGCTGTCAAAGATGGCGACACCAACTTCTTCTCCGTCCACCTTTCCGTAATAATCCACCCAGTTTGCGCGCTTGCCCCAGACCTCTTTTTCACCGACCTCGCCGTTGGAGTTTGCCATGTGGCCCGGCGGCGAATTTAGCGCTTTGGTAAGCCGTAACGCGAAGGCGCCTTCTTTGGTATCGCCCATGACGACGTCCGCTCCATGGTTGGCAATGATGGTAAAAACACAGTCAATCATGCGGGTGTGCTGATCGCCGCGGATTACGAATGCCTGGGTCTCATCCGCAAGGATTCTTCCGCTTGGGTCGACCAGATGGAACAGCGCCTGGATAGTGCCGGAGTCCGCTCCGCCTTTGGCCTCCTCGATCTTTGCCAGGACAGTGCGCCCGAATACCGTGTCGTCGCTCCACTTGGGATAGATTGCTTCTCCCCAGAAGTCCACACCGTCCACGTCGCCATGGCCGAAGTACATGGGGCGCTGGTGAGGTTCCAGGTTGGGATCGTGCTGGTGCTCCGGAGGAACTTTATTACCGATGGGGAACCCGCGAGTAATGATGGTGCCCTGAGCGCTGCGCAAAGGCATGAAGTAGGGTTTTGCGATTTCCGGATCAAAGTAGTAGGTGGTGAAAGGTTTTCCACCGATGATCACGTTGATGTGAGTTGCCTCGCGCTGAAGCTGGACACTTTCGCTTGCAGCATATGCGCAGGAAGAGAGCAGAATGGCGCCTGCGGTTAACAGGAGCGAGGAAAACAGGTTCTTGTTACGGCGCATGGATTGACCTCTCAGGCTGTTGTATGGGCGCCACCATCAGCCATCGACGATAGCGCTTGTTTTGTCGTACGTATTATGTTCGAACTGGCCTTGGCTGGAAGAAGATTATTAAAGCTAGCTGTCCTAATCGCACCTCATCAACCCCGAGCCTACCAATTTTCGCGACGCGTAAAAATATCCTGCGGAGTTTGGGATCGAATGTGCGCATAAGAGGTGAAAAAACCAAGCCACGGCCTTTTGACAAGGTCCGCACCCGTCCGGCAGGACTGCCGCCGGACGGGTGCGGTTGGACCGAAAGAACCTCTCGGGGTTAGAAACGATACTTCAGCGCGACCTGTATGATCCTTGGGTCGTTGGCGCCCTGGATCAAACCAAAAGTTGAATCCGTAAGATAGTTGTCCGGATTCTGGAAATTTGTATGGTTCAGTACGTTGAAGAAGTCGAACCGCAGCTCCACGCGCTGCCGCTCAGTGATGTTGAAGTAGCGGCTCACCGCTGTGTCGACGTCAAAATAGCTGGGCCCCACAAGCGAATCCAGACCCGCATTGCCATAGGTGCCAGGCGCGCTGAGAGCAAAGGCACTCGGCGTGAGCCACTGGAGTGTGTTGGTGTTCCGGATGTAAGGATTCCCAATTGCATCAGGCCGATCCAGCCCGACTCCGCTCATGGAGTTGTCGATTCCGTCATAGGGTGCGAACCATGATCCTGTGTGGTACGCGACAATCGGGGAAATCTGCCAATTCCCAGCCACCATGTTCATCCATGTATTGGAGAAATGGGGTGTCTGGGCAATGACGGTTAAATTGAAGATACTGCGAAGGTCAAAACCGCAGTTTCCTCTTTCCCCACGTCGATTGAACGGATTCTGCGTCAGGGAGCCACCCAGGTCGCCCTGAAAATCTCCGTCACTAATGCAGTGGGAGTAAGTGTAATTGGCCAGGATCGTGTAATGGTCGCTGAAACGATGCTGGATTTTGAGCAAGAGCGAATGGTAGGTTCCATTGGCGCCTGCGTCCAGCTGGTAAATGTCGGAGATTACCGAACCAGTGACTGGATTGATAAGGTACAAGCGCCGCCTCTGGTCAATATTGTCGAGTGTTGAGCAGGGTGAGCCACCGCACGTGCCCGGAATGAAGATTCCAGGATTGATGTCCGCACCGGTCCAGATGTGGGTGGACTTGTTTCCGATGTAGTTCGCCTCAAACAGCCAATTGTTTGCCAATTGCAGTTGATAGCTGAGGTTCCACTGATTCACATTCATTGGCTGTGAATCCAACGGATAGCTGTAATAGCTGCTTCCCGCCGGGAAAACCGCGTTCTTGGTAGGGGGATACGGCAACGGGAATGGGTTGCCACCCGGGTATCCCTGGAAGGGATCGGACAAACCTCCCGCCGGACTATCCAAATTGATAACGCTTCCCCACGGGGCGCCCTGGGTCTGATCTTCAAAGTAAGCGGTTGGAATCGTGTCGTAGAAAAGACCATAGCCGGCGCGGATCACCTGGCGGCCGCTGCCGGTCGGGTCCCACACAATTCCCACCCGTGGCTCGATCGCCCCCCACTTGATGTTCGTATACGTACGGGGGACGCCCGGATCTCCTGGGTAACTCAGTCCCGGAGGAGCGTTATCGTACTGTGTCGTTTTTGTCCCTGCGGCGAACGCGGCGACGCTGAAGTGATCTACAGAGTTGTCCCTTTCCGTTACCGACAGGTTGGGTTCCCACCGCACTCCGATGTTGAGATTGAACCGCTTGCTGAATTGAATGGCGTCGTTGTAATAAACACCGACGTGGTTCTGCCGGCCATTGTACTGGGTCGTGTTCCCCTGATCGAAGAAACTGGCCTTGCCCAGCATGAAGTCCAGCAGCCCGTCGTTGGTCGACTGCCCGTTGAACTGGAAGCCGCCATTCGCGTAGGCGGTGTTGTTATACGGGTACTGGTAATGGATCCAGTCCACGCCCGTTGACATGTGATGCCTGCCGCGCATCATGTCCACATCATCCGAGATTTCCGCCACATTGTTTTTGAACAGCGCATCGGCACAGGTCCCGCAGCCGATACCGAAGTACCCGGAAATCGACAGGTCGATGGCGTTAGGCGTGGCCTGAAACAGATTCGAGCCGAAATCCGCGAGGTTCTTCATGTCAGGCGCCGCGCCGCGCGTAATGGCCAGCCGCGTCCAGGAAAGATGGAGGGAATTGAGTGTGTTTGGAGTGATCGAGTAAGTGTCGCCGAACGTGGCCGACTGGGCGCGGTCAAGAACTCCGCGCTGGGTAGTCACCAGAAAGTTGCCACCGAAAGCGGCCGGGCTCTTATAGTCTGCAAAAAAGTACCGCCCAAACACCGTGTTCTTCGCGCTCTGGTTCCAGTCTACGCGGCCAATATATTGATCTTCGCTCTGTGGTTCCGGAATCGCATACGTGACCTTGCCGCACGGATCGCTGGAAACAGGGACATCCTTGAGCAGATTCAGGGCCACCTGATTGTAGCGGCTGGGGTCGACGAAATCATTGGCAAAGGGCTGACCTGTCGAGGGGTCGGTAATCGTGCGCGCCGTTCCGCTGGACTGGCAGCCGGCGGATTCCAGCGCGGTCCAGTCACCGCTCAGTACAGCCTGCGTGGGAACATAGGTGATGGAAGAAGGTGGCGCCGTCCGGACACGCGTTCCCTGATAACCAAAAAAGCCGAAAAGCTTGTCCTTCTTAACCGGCCCTCCTATCGTTCCCCCAAACTGATTTCTTTTCAGAGTGTCTTGAGTCGCGGCAAAGAAGTTCCGGGCATTGAGATCACCATTGCGCAGGAACTCAAACGCGTCCCCGTGAAACTGATTGGTGCCGGATTTGGTTACCACATCAACCTGGGCGCCGGGATGAAGCCCCCACCGGGCCGAGAGACTGCCGGTCTGAACGCTGAATTCCTGGATGGCATCAGGAAAGGGGAAGGGAAGATTAATGTTCGAAAAATTGTCCATGTGCGTGGCGCCGTCCAAACGATAGCTCGTCGCACTGGACTGTCCTCCCGCAACCGAAATATTGTCAGAGCTGAAATAATTCTTGCTGGTCTTGATGTCGGTCAGGTTGGGGTTGACGGTGTTGGTTGCCGCACCCATCAGCATGATCAGATCGGTCGCCTGGCGGCCATTCAGAGGCAGATCAAGGATACGTCTGTCGTCCATGACCTGGCCAACTGCAGTCGTCTGCGCCTGCAGCATACTGGCGTTCGCGGTTACATTGACCTGCTGCTTGACCTCGCCAACGTGCAGCGTGACGTTGATGGTAACGGGGCTGTTCACCTGAAGGACAATTCCTGACTGGATGTAGGCATTGAAGCCCGAAGCCTGCACTTCGAGCCGATAGGGGCCTACCGGCAGGTCCGGCAGAGTATAATTCCCATCCGCTCCGCTGTTGGTTATCCGCACCAGCCCGGTGTTCGTCTGCACAGCCCTTATTGTTGCATTGGGCACCACCGCGCCGGTCGTATCGGTAACCACGCCCGAAATCTGTGTACTTGCCTGCCCCTGGCCCCAGAGCATGATTACTGGGGCAGACAAAAGAAGTCCCAACACAAGAAATATAGTTCCTGCGATTTTCATAGCTAAAGCTAGCCTCCTTCTTCCTGCACGGCGAACCCATGCTCCGACGCCAAGCTGCATGTCCTTTAAAGACAGCAGTCGATTGCGGCAATCGCGAAATTGATCCAAGTTGTAAAAAAGAACCCCTCAGCCCGGCGCGACTTTCTCGTTGGCCAGTTCCTGGACAGCCGGCGTGAACTCTCTTCAATCAGGATTCAGCCCTGTGACTGCCTATGAAAGATAGTGCAATGTTTCTTTGACGAGCCTTTGGGTGCCTTCAAAAGGATCGCCTTCCCGCGTTTCCCACTCCATTGAGAAATAACCATGGTATCCACTGGCTTTGGCAATGCCAAATGCCTTAGCGAGGTCAATTTTGTAGGTGGCGCCTTTGCCGGAAACGACTTCATCCTTAACATGCGACATGTTGAAAACATGTTTGTACATGGCATTCAGGCCACGGTAGTTGTAGGCAGGATCACCCTTCAACATCGTGTTGCCGAAATCCGGCAGCGCGCGCAGGTAAGGATTTCCCGCTTTTTCAATGACCTTGACGATGAAGAACGGGTCCTCATTCTCCAAACTGTCGTTTTCAAGATTGACGACGATGTTCTTCCTGGCCCCGTAGTCCGCGAGTTGTCCCAGACTTTGCGCTGAGCGATCGACGTCCGGCGCGGCGCCATGGGAACCTCCCAGATGCTGGCGTACGCTGGGAGAACCCAGAACCACGGCGATGTCAATCCATCGCTTGCTGCTCTCAACAGAAGCCTTGCGGACAGCCGGATCGGAATCATAGAACCTGCCCGCGCCCAGACCGAGGTCAACAAAATGCGAACCCACGCTGGCCATCTGTTTGCGAAGATTATCGAGATACCGGGGTTCCGTTGAAGAAAAATGGGCGCTGAGAGGATTAATGTTATGGATGTTGAACTTTTCGATTGCCATCCTGGCAAAACCGATGATATCCATTCCCGGCTTGCTTCGGTCGCGACTTGAATTATGAGGGCCTTCCATGTAGTCACGGAAAGGCCATGATGTCAGTGCCAAGCGGTCGATGGGCTTTGTTGGGAATTGAATGTGCGGTTCGCGTGCGAAGGCTGCTGGTATTGGGCTCCGGAAAAGAGCACCCAGACCTAACACCGCAGAGCTTTTCAGAAGATTACGACGAGAGAGATTCATATGATTGGGCGCTTTCCCGGCTATGAATTCAAATCTGGATCACAGCCCATGACCGCTCCGTCCGCTTTTCCACTCTCAAAAAGCGGTGTATTGGATCTCGACGCAAATCAAGCCAACATGCGGTAGGGCTAAATCACAAAGCTAGATGAAACGAATAACAGATATCACGGAGATTTGCAGTGTGTCAATCACTAAGAAAAACTGCTTTTCCGTAAATTCTACGAAATTGAGTTGAAAATAATCAAATTGTGGCCGGCGGTTTTAGGCCAAACGCCTTTCAACAGGGAGGCAGACAGAACCTACGAAAAGCTGCATAATAGAATGTACGTCGGCTTCCCTTCGGGATTAAGTTCGACAAGATTGCTGGATCTTGTTTAATTTTGAACCTCGTGCAATTTGTTAAAGTACCCTTCAAGCATGGTTGAACTGATTTTTCGCTAGTGGCGGCCTGCGAAAAAAATGTCCGCCTTTGCCGAACGGCGACGAGTCTCGTGAACTTTTTGCATACACTGGCCGAAAAGCTTGAGCATTCGCTTCTTCTCTACGGGGGGTGGGGGCTGGTTGGCATTGCCACGCTCGATTCTGCCGGCCTTTCTATGCCAGGGGTGAAGGATTTCCTCCTTATTTACCTCTCCAGCAAGGACCCGGGCCGTGCCTGGCTGTACACGGCTGGGTGCGTGTTTGGAACCGTAGCGGGCTCATTCTTCATCTACTTCATCGGCAAGACGGGGGCCCGCCTTTTGAAGCGAAAACCCTCCGCTCGTGAAATGAGCCGTGCCAAGAAGTGGCTGGTGAAAAATGACTTTTTGACGGTCCTGGTTGCGTCCCTGCTGCCACCTCCGTTACCCTTCAAGCCGATCCTGTTTGGATCGGGCGCGTTGCGAATAAGTCCCTTAAGGTTTGCGGGTGCACTGGTGCTCGGGGGGGCACTGAGGTTTGGCGCGGAAGCCTGGGTCGGGGTTCGTTACGGCAAGGGTGGAGAAGATTTCCTCAAGAATAACCTCATCTGGATTTCATTTGCTTTCGTCGCCATCGTTGTGATCTCGACTTTGCTTTATCGATGGTGGTGGCGTCCTGGTGGCAAAGAAGGACAGCCTTCTGCAACCACTCCGATGCCCTCTGATCGTGGCCGGGACTAATCGTAACGGAACCTTCCAGAGAAATCGAACGCCTGAGAAAGAACGTGAAGCTGCTGGTCAAGTATTACCCTGATCGCGAAACCGCCTGGCCGCTCGCCTGCCGGCTGGAAACGGAGGTCCCGGACGGTTACCATTGCGCCCTTTTCTGTAGGTATCACTTCCGCCCAGGGAAACCGCGCGAAATCCATAAAGACCCTGGCCGTTCGGGTTTCCAGGGCTGTTTTGAGCGCGGCTGATGGCTCGGCTTTGTGGAAGACTGTCGCGTCGGCCGGTTCGATCTCTGCGCTGAGTGTATTGACCGAAAGAACATAAAATGCCGCGGAGGTTTCAACCACGCCCGTCCATTCGAAGGGATTCGCAAAGCTCGGGAACGCGCCCAGCTTTTGCGGCTCAGCTTGATAATACCGGACGGAGTCGAGCATATTCAGGGCCCGTCGGTGGCTGAAATCGCGCAGGCCCCACACGGCTACGATGGCGCAGAGCGAAAAAAGAGCACCGGTCTGAAACCCGGTCTTGCGAGCTCCGACTTCCTCAGTTATCAGCCGGAACAGGGCGGAGAGCCCCAGCCCTGCAGTCAGGATCAACCAGAGCAGTGGATCGATGATGGGTTCTATGCCCCAGGCATACCAGTGCGCACTGAAGGGCAAGAACGGACGGATCCCATAAGAGTTTGTAGAATCGAGCAGCAGGTGGATTCCCGTGGCAACGCAGCACGCCAGCAGGAGCCAGCGGCCGTCAAGTGGTGGTCCCGTGGTTTTAGGACGCACTCTTTCCCCTAGAAAATAAGTTCCTGCCGCCAGAGCGATCCCCAGTGCCGCTACTCCAATAATCGAATGGGTTATGCCACGATGATGTTCCAGGTAAGTTACTCCACCCCAAAAGCCACTGAGGGAGTCAATATCGGGAAGGTTTGACCCAATGACGAGGGCAAGCGTGGCGAATCGTGTCTTGCGATTGAAGCCCGCCTGGCTGATCGCAATGCCAGTTAGCGTATGGGTAATATTGTCCATGCCAAAGGACCGTTGCGCGCGGGACGTGCAGCATTTTCACCCGGCCTGTGTCAAGCCAGGGCGGCCTGCGCACCCGCTGCTATGCTATCGAACTCAGGAATTGCTCGGGCGCCATCAGCGTTAAGGCATTCGGAACCGTGTCAAATGTGACGGGAATTCGTCCTGCCAATTCGCCATCGACTTCAAAGAGGATGGGATCTCCAGCCTGGTCGCTCATGCAATGGACGTTGGAACCGCTCCGAAAACGGACATCCGGCAGCCGTTGATGGGATTGCGTGAGTATGCTCACGGCATATCGAAAATAACGCGCTGCCCCGGCCCCCTCAAACATACAGCAGGAAAAGTCCGGTTCAGCAATGCTGTGGGGGATCGCCAGCTTCAACCACCCTGCATATCGACGGGACCGCTGGATCACCGCAAAGGTTGCAGAAACCGTGGAACTGTCCACAGAAACCTGGAAGTTCGGAAAGCTGTAGTGAAAAACCTGCCGCACTGCTTCCGAGCAATAGGCGACGACCCCCATGCGAAGTTTCTTCTCCATGTCGAGCTGGCTGATAATGCGGGCATCAAAGCCTACGCCAGCCAGCGCAACGAAGAAACGTTGGCCGATCGACCCGGATTCTTCCCACGTGGCGCGTCCCAGAGGAATTCTGCACGGGCGCCAGGACGGGAGCTGCCTGGCAGCCTTCACAATATTCCCGGGTAATCCCAATTCCTTTGCCACGATGTTGGCTGTTCCGCCCGGTAGGACGGCCAGCGGGATGTTGCTTGGGACCAGCCCATTCAACACCTCGTTGATGGTACCATCGCCGCCACAGACGATCACCAAATCGCTTCCGTTTTTGACAGCTTCTCGGGCCAGTTGTCTGGCGTCGCCAGGGCCCGACGTGGCACGGAGTTCGACCGCGATCCCGGCGCTGTGCAGCACCGCTACCGCCTCTTGGACCCGGCGCGAACGCCGCCTGGTTCGAGTCCCAGCCAGGGGGTTGGAGATTAAGACAGCTTTCTTCAAAGGTAGGCTTCTCGTTGGAGTGGTTAACCTGGTCTTTGTGGAGCAGCAGCGGACACCGCCTGCCGCCGGCGATCAGCCCGCAACCCAAGAGGGAACCAAATCATGCCGCGAATAGTCTACGGAGAAACTGTTTTGGGGCCAACCCCTGTGATCACTTTCCTGGCGATTTTCTCGTCGGACTTTTTCTTGATTTTGGCGTCCACCCAAACCATGTCGCCCACTTTAAGGTTCGCTTTTGTGCTTCGTTTGCCGTTGTCAATAAACCTCGTCTTAGGTTCCAGCTTGAATACCTGGCCGTTTCCAAAGCGCGTTTTGTCCAGGATGATCTGGTCTTTGCCGATCGTTTTCACCACTCCATAGATATAATTCTGATACTTTCCAGCCAAGGAGATAGAGTTTTCCAGCCGGCCCGCTGCATCGGGTGATTCGGTTGGTTGATAAACTTGCGCCCATACCTGCCCGGTTGCGAGAGCACCCACAAAGAAGAAGCATATTAGAACGTCCGTGATCCTGGTTCGCATAGCAATCCACCATCCCCAATTGATAGATCCCATCTACCAACGAAGCTAGCAATCGGGAGAATACGGTGTCAAGCCCCAGCGCAGAAAGAGTAAGGATGGCGCTCGCTGGCGTGGATTCAGGCGGTGCACCCACACCATCACCAGCCACGCCGGCAATTTTGGAAGGAATCACCGCTTATCTTGCCGAGGCCTCGGCCTCGAGGGCGCTCAAATCTTGAATGACGACGTTGCGCCCTTCAATTTTGAGCATTCCTTCTGATTGGAAGTGGCTCAGGTTTCTGGATACCAGTTCTCGTACGGTGCCAATCTGGAAGGCAAGTTCCTGGTTGTTGATGTTCAGTCCGAATTCGATACCACGGATTGTCTTTTGGCCTTTCTCTCTGGCCTGCTGGAGCAGCCATGAAGCCAAACGATTGCGAACTGTCGTGAAGGAGAGCTCCTCAATAATGCTCACAAGCTGCCGTAGTCGCAGGCTGACCACTTTCAGGACCTTCAACGACATTTCAGGACGTTCCAGGCATAACGCACGAAAGTCCTTCTTGCTGATAAAGAGCAACGTGCATGGGTCTACTGCGGCGGTTGAGGCTGGGTAGTTCCCGCCATCGAATACCGGAAGCTCTGCGAGGGTATTGCCGGCCTTTTCAATGTGCAGCACCTGTTCCCGCCCGCTGGCGGAGATGTTGAATATCTTCACGCTCCCTGTTTGGACAACGTACAAGCCTTCGCAAGGGTCTCCTTCTGAAAAAATCATTTCGCCTGGCTGATATTGCCTGGACATTGTTCGATCGGCCAGCATCCCCAACTCCCGCTCTGTCAAGTCGGCAAACAGGGGAACGTCGCGAAGGGATTGAATTCGGTTTGTCCTTGAGCTTTCCACGGGGTCTTATTCTACTTCCGAATCAATTAATTGGCCATGCGTAAGGGAGGGCCGTCCAGGGGTTACGGAACAGGTAAGAGGCCCGAGGCACGTCACCCTATAGAGTGATTTACGTCACATCATTGAGGGTCAGTTTCCTCTTAAATAATCAATTAGGCATGGAAAGTCTATGAAGCATTCGCCTAAATCCAGCATGTTCTCCAAAATGAAGGCCAACGTTTTCGCGTCTGGAAAACCCTGGAACAGGTCCCTTACAGAGTTTGTCCAGGCGCTCGAATCCGTGAAGTCAATTGTGAACCTGCCCAAGCACGCCAAGCTCCTCGATGAGGGGCAGGTACCAGAAGGTATCTTTGTTCTTCTTCACGGAAGTGTCAAATTGTTCGTCTCGTTGAAGGGCGGAAAGATGCTGATACTGCGGGTCGTGCAATCGGGAGAAGTGCTTGGCTTGAGCGCTACCATGTCATCCAGGTCAGCTGAGTACACCGCGGAGACCCTGAGCCCCACTCAATTCCTGTATGTTCCGCGCAAAGATTTCCTTGCTTTGCTCGAGGAACACCCGGAGATTTGTGTATCGGTGGTTGAGGTTTTGAGCCATCAGCTTCGTGAAGCAGTGAATATGATTCACTACTCCTCCGGATCGCAACCGGCGGTGGAAAAGCTGGCTGATTTGCTGGAGCTATGGGTGGCTGAAAATGGCCAGGTAACCGACCGAGGTGTTGAGCTTAAACTTCCCCTAACGCAGGAAGAGATCGGCCAGATGATTGGAGTTTCACGAGAGACGGTTTCCAGGCTGCTAGCTGAGTTTGAAGAACAAGGCATCTTGGAGTTAGAGGGTTCGCGAGTCCGGATATTGAAGGGTCATCACCTTGATGATCTTCCTGCGATCAAGTGCCGGAAGGCCGCAAAGGAAAATGCGGGTCCAGAGCCACTGAATTCGCCCGGCGGTGAAAAAGGCTCTCCTTCTGAAACAAGACTGGCAGGCCCCGACCGCGCTCCGGAAAATCCCCGGCGCCCCGACTTTCTGAATTAGGCGCATACCTTGGCCGTGCGCGGCTGGTACACGCAGGAGGGATCTGCGGCGAAAGGGTCTCCCGTAAGGGCATACGCCCGTGACCGCGAGCCACCACAGATCTCCCGAAATTCACACACACCGCACTTCCCCTTCAAATTAGACGTGTCGCGTAATTGCTTGAAAAGCGGCGAATTTCGGTAGATTTCAGCGAGCGCCTGCTGCCGAACGTTGCCTGCTGCCAGGGGCAGAAATCCGCTGGGAAAGACCTCGCCCTGATGGGAGATGAAAACAAAGCCCTTGCCGTCGTTCAGGCCACGCGGCGCGCGGCCGATTCCGTCGCCCAGCGGCTTGCCGGCCGGCACTGATGGGGTGGCGGTGCCCCTGCGGCGCTCTGCAGCGCGTTCTTGCGCCAGATACCGCCTGTAATGTTGCGCTTCGGTTGTCTTGATGTCGAACTCGACATTCCGGGAAACCTCTGCAAGCCTGGCGAATACTTCCTCAAACTCCTCCGCAGTTATCAAATCCCGAATCTGGCCACGTCCTGTAGGTACCAGAAAGAACACGCTCCACAGGACCATCGGGAAGGTTTTCAGCAGCGCAACCATGTTGTCGAAGTCCGCCAGGTTGCGCCGGGTGATGGTGGTATTGATCTGTACAGGAAGCCCGAGTTCGCCGGCCCAGCGCACAGCGTCAAGAGTCAAGGCATACGAGCCTGAAACGCCCCGGAATGTATCGTGTATTTCGGCCGAGGAGCCGTCCAGGCTGATGGCAAGTCTCGCCAGCCCGCATTGGCGAAGGCGGGCGATTGCCGCGCGGGTGAGCAGCGGCGTGGCGCTCGGCGTCATCGACATCCGAACTCCCCTGCGACTTCCATGTTCTACAAGCGAATAAATGTCCGGCCGTTTGAGAGGATCTCCGCCCGTCAGAACAAACAAGGGGGCCTGCATCTCCGCAGCCTGGTCGATGAGATCTTTTGCCTCTTCAGTCGAGAGTTCCAGCCGTGAGCGAAGTGGTTGCGCACAAGCCCTGCAATGAAGGCATGCCAGATCACACGCCTGCGTGGTTTCCCAGATAACGATGAATGGTGTCTCGTTGAAATCCATGATTGCCCCTCTCAATGCCCCTTCAAGTAAATCGATTTGTGCCTAAATCTAAACATTCCTGGACCGTCGACGCAGTGACAAAGGTCACGCTCGCTCTGTGACGGATGTCACAGACGGGCGCCGGCTCTGGCGCTATCCTGTGACTGTCTGGTGGCTAGGTCTGGAGATTGAGCAGGACCTTTCGACCGGGCGTTTTTAGAAAGATCGAGCCTCATTAAAGCACGTTTCCTTCCGGCGTTCTGCCCCGAACGCAAAGGTAGAGACGGCTCAAGACTGGCCGTCTCTACCCCCTTCTCTCAAAAGCTTATAGTCCTTTAGACAGGTTGAAAAATGTGACGGGTATGTCATGCTGATAAGAGACAAGTATTCTGGCTTGGGTGACTTCAGCAAAGCGCCAGATCCTTCGTCACTTGCGGGTCGCTGAAGGTGGCCGAAACCAGGTTTTCCCGTGGGTGGGGATAGACCTGCGGTCCGCATGGTTTTCAATCAGCGGGAGACAACTGTGGCTAAGAGCGTCGATATCAAGAATGAAATTGAAAAGTTGAGGGAAGAGATCCGGCACCACGAGCACCGCTACTACGTCCTGATGGACCCGGAAATCTCCGACGTCAAGTTCGACGGGCTGATGCACCGGCTCCAGGAGATGGAAGAGGAGCACCCTGAGCTGGTGACGCCAGACTCTCCCACTCAGCGCGTTGGGGGCCAGCCAGCGGAGGAGTTTGTCAAGGTCCGTCACTCGGCGCCCATGCTGAGTCTTGACAACACCTATTCAGTGGATGAATTGCGGGATTTTGACCGGCGGGTGCGCGAGCTTTCGGGCCGCGACCAGGTTCCTTACGTTGCAGAACTGAAGCTTGACGGTCTCTCCATGGCCCTGACTTATGAAGACGGCGTCTTCACGCGCGGGCTCACACGCGGAGACGGTGTTACAGGCGAAGACGTCACTCAAAATGTGAAAACCATCCGTTCCGTTCCCCTCAAGATAGATCCCAAAAAGCTCGGCGCGATCGGGCAGCCGAGGAAGTTTGAGGTACGCGGCGAAGTGATCATGACGCACAAGACTTTCCGGCAAGCCAACGAGCAGCGCGAGAAAAATGACGAGCAACCGTTTGCCAATCCCCGCAACGCGGCGGCAGGCACCATCCGTCAACTCGATCCCAGAATTGTCGCGCAACGGAACCTGGACATTTTTGTCTACTACCTTCTGGTAAACGGACGCCCGCCGCTCAAAGAACACTGGAAAGTGCTGGATGCGCTCAGCAGCCTGGGCTTTAAAGTGAACCCTTACAGGAAGCTCGCGAAATCATTTGACGATCTGATCGGCTACATCCAGGAAATGGAGCCTGAACGGGAAAAGCTGGAATACGAAATCGACGGCATGGTCGTCAAAGTGAATGAAATCGGCCTGTGGGACGAGCTGGGAATGACGGCCAAGTCACCTCGCTGGGCGATTGCCTATAAGTATCCGGCGCACCAGGAGACCACTATGGTGAAAGATATTCGTCCCCAGGTGGGCCGCACTGGCACCCTGACTCCAGTGGCTGATCTCGAGCCGGTAAACGTCGGCGGCGTGACGGTGAGCCACGCCACGCTCCACAACATGGACGAAGTGGAGCGCCTGGGAGTAAAAATCGGCGACACGGTCCTGATCCAGCGTGCCGGCGAAGTGATTCCGCAGGTGCTGAAGGTGACGAAGCACGCGACAGACGGCAGAGAATTCAGGATGCCGAAGAAATGCCCGGTCTGTGGCGGCGACGTCATCCGCGTGGAAGGGGAAGTGGCTTATCGCTGCGTGAACACCGCCTGCCCCGCCCAGTTGAAGGAGTCGTTGCTTCACTTTGCCGCGCGGCATGCCATGAACATCAACGGCCTGGGAGAATCACTAGTGGATCAGCTTGTGGACAAGAAGATTGTCACTGACGTTGCCGGCCTGTATAGCCTCGAACTGGACCAGCTTGCCGGCCTCGAGCGCATGGGGAAGAAGTCAGCTCAAAATGTCCTGGACGAAATCGAAAAGAGCAAGCAGGCCGAACTGGCTCGCGTGATCTACGCCATTGGGATTCGATTTGTTGGAGAGCGCACGGCCCAGCTTCTGGCGGAACACTTTGGTTCAATGGATAAATTCCGGGACGCTGCGCCCGACGACCTCTATGAGGTTGAAGAAATTGGTCCGAAGGTGGCGCAAAGTATTGTTGAGTTCTTCCGCGAAAAACGCAACCGCGATGTTATCGAGAAACTGCGCAAGGCGGGGCTGCAGTTTGAGCAGAAAAAACGACGCAGCGGCGGACCCTTGGAAGGACTACAGTTTGTTCTGACAGGCAGCCTGCCCAGCCTGTCACGGGAAGATGCAGCCAGCATGATTGAGCAAGCCGGTGGGCGCGTAACGGGGTCCGTCAGCAAGAAGACGAATTACGTGGTCGTGGGCGAGGATCCCGGGTCAAAACTCGAAAAGGCGCGATCTCTGGGGATCGAGACGGTCGATGAGGCAGGCCTCCGCAGGCTGATCGGCAGGCAATAAGCGAACGGGCCAGCTTCAGGATGCACAACCGCACCGGCGTCCGCATCCATTTGGATGAGAGCCTTCGCGGTTGCCTGGGATCTTGGTGCGTTGCGAATGCAGGTGGGATAACCTTCATCTGAGCCAAACGGGCGAAGGTTCTTTCCTGACCCTCGTGTTACGCAGTTGGTTCAGGGCGTTCGAAAATGAAGTTGCCCGACTCTTCGCTGTAATCGAGGCTCAGGTCACCGAGGGCTTGTGCTACGGTTCCGTCAACGGCCAGTCGTGTCCCGGCGGTGGTTTCCACCTGGTCATCTGATTCCGGTTCTTTCGTGTCGAGTTTCAGCGTCAGGCGCAGCTCGTTCTTGCCTTCCACCGGCTTGGCGTCAACGCGCAAGAAAGTTGTTTCGGGCAGCGACTTGCTGGCAACAATCGATTTCACTTCCTGCGCTGCTCTTTCTGTCATCTTGATCATGCATTCTCCTTGTTGGAACCGCCCAGGGACACTATGGCGCCTTCCTTGCCGCATTTGGAAAGAAGATCAGAGGGCCCCGCGATTCCTGTGAGATTCACTTCTATTAGATTGGAGCATCATGCCGATGATTGCAACCCCAAATTGTCCGCGATGCCGGCTTCTGTAAACAGTAGCGACGGATTGGCCTTCCGGGATGGCGACGTAAACCAGCCGCTACGCACGTTTCATTCCTGCGTAAAATGGTGCTGATGCGTTGCCTTCAGAGCGCCTCGAGCCACCTCAGCATGGCGTCAACGCTGCCGGGCGGGATGCCCTCCACCCAGCGAACTTCATCGCCCGCGCAAAGCAGAATCACGTTGCCGGAGGCTGTGTGGGCAATAATGCGTTCGGCGTCAGAGTGAGGGTCAAGGGAAAGCTCCGGATATTTTTTGGCGAGGATCTCGTGATAATCGCGGAAGAAAGTGAGAGCTGAATCTGCGCTCGACCAGCGGGTTCTGGCAAGCAACACATAGCTTTGCGTTGCAGGATCTTCGTAAATAATATAACGGTCGCCCGTCCAGGCGGAGCAATCGGCCGCGGCCTGATCTTCAGACAGGAACTGTCCCACCAGTTCGTTGCATCCCAGCTCACCCATAGTATTTTCATCCAACTGCTTGAGCCTGGGAAGTGAACTGAGCGGATTCTCCTCGGAAAGTTGAACTTGCGGCAACGCCTCATGGTTGAAATAGACGCCCGGCTGATAGAGGGCTTTGGTGTTCGAGGGCGGGGAAGTGAACAGCTCGTTCAATCCCTGCCAGTCCGTTTGCCGCAGGCCCTTTGAAATAAAACTGGCGCCCTCGATGTAGGGAAAGAGCGCCTGAAGCTTGAAAAAGAAAGGGGCCTTTGAGAAGACTGGGAATTCCGTCATTTGTTGCCGGATAAGTGGGCCGAGGACGCCGTCGAAATCGGGCATGGCAGAGATTGGTGTGTCGCCCAGCATCTTCTGGAACATGGCGGCGGTTGCATAGCCTTCCACCACTGCCTGGCGGGCGGATTCGGCATCGTCCTTGTTCTTGACGCCCTTCATGTATTGGAGGAGGCCGAAGTTCTGGTCCTGCAACGCGTGCGTCAGTTCGTGCGACAGCACCATGCCCTGCATCTTGGGTGGAATCCAATCGGCCATGTACATCGTTTTTGTCTGTGGATCATAGAAGCCGGCAATTTGCTCTGTATAAAAGCTGATCAGGAATTTCTGAAGGTCAAAATCCCTGGGGGTCAGTCCAAAGGCCACAAGGGTGGCTTCCTGCACATGGATATCCTGCGGCGTGTATTCGGTCTGCAGGTTATGCAGCAGGATTTTCCGGATCTCCTCCCGGCTCACAATTTTCTTCCGTACAGGCGACTTGATAGGCAAGCCGGTGATGTGGCTCATTTGCTGCAATACCTGGTCCGCCTGCGCCAGTAACTCGGACTGCTTCTCCTGGTCTGGCGGTTTGGTCTGGTCTGAGCGTGTTGGTGGTCCCGATTGCGTTTGCGCCGGGGGAACAAGAGCCGCTGATGGGGGTTGCGCTTGCACCGTGTGGTGGCGACTCGCGCCAAGGCAACAAAGAATGGAGAGGATGGCCATGACATACTTCGGGCCTGACCTATGCTCCCTGTAATTTTCCATTGGCAAGTTAACCTTTCACTTTCCCTACCATGAACAGTTGTGCGGAGCCAGGAGAGAACGGATCACCTGCAAGAGACCCGGACGATTGGACGTCAATGAGTCCCGCTGATTCCAGCAGCCGCACGAGTTCACGATAAGTATAGACTCGGTGGGAGCCGGAGCGTGTCTCCATCTGACCGTCACGGACAAAGGTGTAATTGGTGTTGAGGCGACTGTGGACGTGATCATAGTGGTTCTCTTCCAGAAACAGGAAATCGCCAATCCTTGTCCACTCGCGCTCCTGAATCCGAGGAAGAAGAGTTTCCATTGAAACGCCAATGTCCAGTATGAACCTGGCCCCTGGTTTCAGACTGCGGCATACGCTGCGCACAAAATCCACATTGCCTTCATCTTCGAAATATCCAAAGCTACCGCCAAAACAGAACGCGCCATCAAACTCGTCCTTCCAGGGAAGGTCACGCATGTCGCGTTGCTCCCAGCGAATGTCCAGGTCTTTCTCCGCGGCCCTCGATCGGGCCTCCTGAATAAATTCGGGGGAGATATCGACGCCAGTCACCTTGTGCCCGCGTGAGGCCAGTTCCCTCGCCAGGCGGCCCTCGCCGCATGGCACGTCGAGAAGGGCTGCGCCGTTCGGAACGTTCAGGACCTTCAGGATGAAATCCGCCTCAGCCCTGGTATGAGCTTCGTCATAAACCTCTTTCCAGATGTCCAGGACGACTCCCGAGAAGAAATCTTCCCACCACTCTTTGGGCATGTTCTGCTCCTCCCGGTCCCTGCGAGGAATTGAAGCAAGGGCTGGATGAGTTTTCCAAGCTGTTGATTGACCCTCCGCTACTGGCAGATTACCATAGATGTAGCGCGGGTAAGCCGGGCGATCGCTGCCCCGCTCAAGCGCCCGACTCAGGTCCATAAGGCCCTGGGACAGGCAGGAGCGGGGGAGAGGAAAGTCCGAACTCCACAGGGTAGTGCGCTCGTTAACAGCGAGGGTCGGAAGGGGATCTCCGGGCGACCGGGGCGTACGCTTCCGGCATGGAAAGTGCCACAGAAAATATACCGCCCCGTTTGCTCGGGGTAAGGGTGAAAAGGTGCGGCCCGCTCAAGCGGGATTAAAGCAAGAGCGCACCGCCTCGCCAGCGATGTCGAGGGCAGGGCAAACCCCGCACGGAGCAAGACCAAATAGGAGAGGAGGAGTGGCCCGCTCCGCAAGGTTTTGTAGCGGCGATCAGTGATTACGGGAGCGGTTGATTTAGTAACCGCGGTCATTGATCGCCGCTACGAGCTGGTGACTCTCGGGTAGGTCGCTTGACCCCATCAGCAATGCTGGGGCTAGAGGAATGATCGTCGCCCCGGGCAACCGGGGAACAAAATTCGGCTTACAGGCTTGCTCGCGCTGTTTACAACCAGGTGATGCGGTAAGGACGATTATCCTGCCTGAGCGCTCCTTCATATATGAACAATTGACGCTTGGTTTCTTTGCTGGCTTTCCGGGTGGCATATGCTCGACGGCGCTGCACTTGAGTGTTGTACCTCGATGATAATGTCCCCTTTTGTCCTCGATAGAAATGTCCCCTAATAGGACTTCCGGAAGGAGGTCAGATTGGGGCGAATGGAGATGAGTGAAAGAGAGTTGGGGCGAGTGGAAGTGCTGGGGAGGGTGAA
>DATEKC010000178.1:0-9406 GCA_035277665.1 Terriglobia bacterium | reverse complement strand
CTTGAGCGCTCCCTCGCCGCCGCGGCCCGACGTTCCCTGCTTCGCTGGTATCATCGCAGGTCCCGCAAACTGCCCTGGCGGGAATCAAAGAATCCATATACCGTATGGGTCTCCGAAATCATGCTGCAGCAGACCCAGATTGAAACAGTCATCCCCTATTACCAACGCTTCATTCGTGAATTTCCAAGCTTCAACCAGCTGGCCGAGGCGCCGCTGGAGCGCGTGCTGGAATTGTGGTCAGGCTTGGGCTATTATAGGCGCGCCCGCAACGTGCACCAGGCGGCTCAGGAGATCGCGAGGAACCACGGCAGAGAGTTCCCACGAGAGATGGAGCAGGCCCTTTCCCTGCCAGGCGTAGGCGATTACACGGCACGGGCGGTGCTGAGCATTGCTTACAACCAGCCCTATGCGGTCCTCGACGGGAATGTGGCCCGGGTGATGGCTCGGGTTCTCGCGCTGCGCGGCAATCTGCACCAGCCCCGGTTTCGGCGCCTTATAGAGGAAAATCTGAAGATCCTTCTCTCCAGGAGAAGACCCGGTAATTTCAACCAGGCCATGATGGAACTGGGGCAGACCCTCTGCCTGCCCCGGATACCCCGATGCTCGGTCTGTCCTCTACGCCAAAGGTGCCGTGGGTTTCAGATGGGCAGAGCGGCGAGCTATCCCGAACCTCGACCGCGACGGCAGGCGGAAGGGTGGCATCTGGCTACCGCCGTTCTGCATAGGAATCAACAAGTTATGCTGATTCGTGGCCTCGACGACGGGCTTCTGGGCGATCTCTGGAACTTCCCTTCGGCGCTGGGGCGGTCCAACAGAGAGGCCCTGGCGCGCCTGAAGAAGAAACTCCGTTCGGAGTTGGGAACCGCTCCGCTCCTGGCAGGACCTGAACACAGACTTCACCACAACATTACCCACCGATCCATCCAAGTCCATGTTTATGAAGGAACTCTCAGCACAGGACCCGTGCGGGGCAGATTCCGCTGGTTTCACTCGTCCACGGTCGAACGAGCCGCAGTTTCCCAGCTGGCGCGCAAGATCGCCAGGAGCCTGGGTGAGGCACCCTGACCAAATTAAACTACAAGCATCATATAATCAGTAGGTTAGTGCTTGGCTGCGAGTCTTGCCGGCGTCTCGAACCTAGCCATACTTAAGAGTCCCTGCTCACGCACCGCGGCTTATCTCGAAAGGAATAGCTCTGGTGGCGGGCTCGTGAAATATGCAGCCTCGGATAGCCCCTATCACACTGATAAACATTATTTACTTGCTATCAGGAGCTTTCGTTGCTACAGTTTGGGAGGTTTAGAATGCTCGGTGATAATGATCACACCACTCGATGTGAAAATTATTACCGCTCGGCGTGATCATGGTCACAGCAGGTTTTGGCTGAGGCCGGTACATTGTTCTGGATAAGTCGTGGGAAGTCGTCTGGACGTTCACACCTTTGGACTATCTCACCCCTCGTAACAGGACCAGACCTTCCAGCGATTATCGATGGCCTTTGCATGGAGGTAGATTTTCATGTTCAAAACCGCACACTTCTGGCGATCAAAACGGTATGCTGTGGCATCGGTGTTTTTTCTTATTACCCTCATGGCAATTTTCCCAACAGAAATAGCAGCCCAGTCGACCACTACCGGCGCGATCACGGGCCGGGCAATTGATCCTTCGAGCGCCGTCATTCCGGGCGCCTCCGTTACCCTCAAGAACACAGCGACAGGAGCCACATCAGAAGCAGTGACAGATGGAAATGGCAACTATCATTTTGCGTTATTGGATCCGGGGAGCTATACGGTTACGGCAACAGCTTCCGGCTTCCAGACGGCTACGCGGCCTGTGAGCGTTAAATTAGGGCAAACCACGACAGCGGACCTGCGGCTCCAGGTCGGGGCAGCGCGCCAGGTTGTGACCGTAACAAGCGAAGTTCCCCTGCTACAAACAAACAACGCAAACCTTTCGACGACGATTGGACAGCTCCAAATTGACCAGATTCCCAACCCGGGCAATGACATGACCTTCATTGCACAACTGGCCCCCGGGACGGTGATGAACACCGGGGCGGGATACGGGAACCTCTCGGTCTACGGGCTGCCTGCCACCTCGAATGTCTTTACGGTCAACGGTATGAACGACATGGACCCGCTTTTTAACACGAACAATTCAGGGTCCGTAGACCTGATGATGGGGCAGAACAACATTGAAGAAGCAACCGTCGTCTTGAACGGCTATACCGGTGAGTACGGAGGCCTTGCGGGGGCCAACATCAATTACGTAACAAAGTCAGGATCAAACGCCTTTCACGGGAACGCAAACTACTTCTGGAATGGCAGCGCTCTTGATGCCAACAGCTTTTTCAACAATTCCACCGATACACCCCGTCCCTTTGTCAACGCCAATCAGTGGTCTGCATCATTGGGCGGCCCGATTGTAAAGGACAAGGCGTTTTTCTTTTTAGACCAGGAAGGAATTCGACTCCTGATACCAACCAGCGTCCAGACAAGGCTGCCCGCGCCGCAATTTGAGAATGCGACACTCTCGAACCTTCAGAATCTGGGATTGGACGCCTCCCTGCCCTTCTACAAAAATATTTTCAGCCTTTATAACAATGCTCCCGGCGCCAGCCGCGCCACACCCTTGTACAATTGTGGCACGCTCGGAATTGGCGATGCCAACATTGCCGCCAGCGCCCCTTGTGTTCTCGACTTCCGGTCAACCGTCGGGCAACTGACAACGCAGTGGATTCTGGCCGGCCGGCTGGATTTTAACCTCAGCGCGAGGGATAGACTCTTTGTGAGCGGGAGAATGGATCGGGGACACCAGGCCAGCTTCACCGACCCGATCAGCCCGATATTTAACCTGGTCAGCGACCAGCCTGATGACGAGGGCCAGATCGGCTGGACGCACCTGATGGGCACCAACAAAGTAAATTCGTTCCGTGCCACCATGCAATATTATTCAGCACTTTTCAACGCTCCCGACCTGAATAAATCACTGCAAACATTTCCGACCACCATGGTTTTCTTTGACGGTTCACTCACGAACCTTGGAGGTGACACCTATATCATCCCCCAGGGACGGAATGTCACACAGTACCAGTTTGTAGACGACTTTTCATGGATCCAGGGAAACCACAATATGAAGTTTGGGCTCAATTATTATCGTAGCCTTATCAGTAATTACGATTATGGGTACCTGTCAAACGGAGAGTTGGGCCTGTTCGGACTTTCGGATTTCTATAACGGCGGCTCAAGCGGGGACTTTCTTTACAAATACTTTCCCACCGCCCTGGTCCAGCCTTTTGCCATATACCGACTGGGATTTTATGGCCAGGATGAATGGAGAGTAGCACAAGGTCTCAAACTGACGCTGTCCATAAGGGGAGATCACGCATCCAACCCGGTTTGCCAGCACAATTGCTTTGCTCACACCGTTCAGCCCTTCCCCGTCATGAACCACGATATCAACATCCCTTATAACCAGTCCATCCAGGTCGGCCAGCGGCAGGAGTTTGCGGGAATGACAAATTTGGCCTGGCAGCCGCGCTTTGGTTTTGCCTGGCAGCCCTTTGGTTCACGGCACAACCTGGTAGTGCGCGGTGGAATTGGCTTGTTCTACGATGGCCTTGCGGGTATAACGACGGAGAGCATTTCGCAGAACCCGCCGTATTCAAACCCCTTTTATGTGCTCTTCAATAATATCTCCCCCGATGAGCCTTCAAATATCTTTAAGGACGCTTCGGATTCCAACACTGCCTTTCTGAACGCTTTTGACAGTGGCGGAACGTTGGGCAGCATTCTGGACAGCGTGCCAGCGTTCTCCCCTCCGAATCTTGCGAGCGCTCAACAATCGATGCAGTTGCCCCAATATCAGGAGTGGAACCTGGAGGTTCAGAAGGGATTTGGGCAAAACACCGTCCTGAGCGTTAATTATGTGGGAAACCATGGCATCCATGAGTTGGTGCCGAATTTTTCGGTGAATGGATACGCGGACAATTTTGTGGGCATGCCGGCCGCTCCCCCCGATTCCAGGTTTGCGCAAGTGGACTATCTGGAAAGCGCAGGTGTTTCAAGCTACAACGGTGTGACCGTCTCCCTCCGGCACAACTTTTCGCACGGCCTGATTACAGCAAATTACACTTATGGTCATGCTCTGGATATCCTCTCAAACGGCGGGAACACGCTGCCCTTTATTTATGACACCAACGAAAGCATGCTCTACCCGCAAAACCCGTTTAACATCAAGGCCAATTATGGCAATGCCGATTACGACAATCGCCACAATCTGAATCTGGCTTACGTATACAACCTCCCGATCCGGTGGATGTTGTTTGGCCATGGCTGGAAATCGTTGGTGGATGGCTGGCAGGTCGCCGGTTCGCTCTTTACCCACTCAGGTTTTCCCTATACGGTGGTAGATGCCACGGCAGAAAGCAGTCTGGGCGGGCAGAACTTCGGCGGACCGATTTTTGCGACTTACCTGAACAATTCTACATCAATGGTCGCCTGCAACAGCCCGGACCATCCCTGCCTCACGGTTTCGCAGTTCGCGCCGACTTCCGCCAACCCGGGCCGATTTGGCGAACAAGGAAGGAATATGTTTTTCGGGCCGGGGTATTTCAATACCGACCTGGGCATCAGCAAAATCACTTCATTGCCGGGGTGGGAGGGCGCGAAACTTGCTCTTGGTTTTCAATTCTTTAACGTGCTCAACCATCCGAACTTCGATCAGCCTGTTAGCAACGTGGCTGACCCGCAGTTCGGACAGATTCTTTACACTGTCAGCCCGCCGACCAGCATCCTGGGTGCGATGCTGGGAGCCGACTCTTCACCCCGGCTGATCCAGGTGCGAGCTTCGCTCACCTTCTGACATTAGGCTCCAACGGAGTGGCGTAGTAGTCACGACTCATCGTGAGGCATGCCACTCCGTTTTTGTCTTTGAACTCGCAATATGGCAAAAGCTGAAGACCGCGTCAGGCTCTCAAAATCCAGATTCATGGCGGGCGTCCAGTGCCTGAAGCGTCTTTACCTGCAGGTTCACCAGCCAGAGCTTGCGGCAGCACCGGACGACGTGGCGTTGGACGCATTGCGACAGGGCCAGGAAGTCGGTGAGCTGGCGAGAATGGCTTTCCCAGGCGGGGTGCTGGTAGAGGCGGCCGCAGATATGCTCTCTGGCGCTATCGACAGGACTCAACAACTGCTGGCCGACCCCCGCGTTCAGGCCATTTTTGAAGGGACCTTTACGCAGGAAGACATTGTGGTCCAAACGGATATTCTGGCGCGAGGGCCGCGGGAGAATTGGCGGCTGCTTGAAGTGAAATCCTCGACGCAGGTCAAGGAATACCATCCTTACGACGTCGGCATCCAGCAATACGTCCTGAACCGATTCGGCCTGAAGACAACTCCCTGCCTCATCCACCTGAACCGCAATTACGTTTACAATGGCCGCGAGCATGAACCTGACAAGCTCTTTACGATCGAGCTGATGGAGTCCGGAGTCGCGAAGCTGCGCGAGGCGCTGCCGGCCCTGATTCGCCAGCAGCGCATGGTTCTTTCCCTTCCTGAGGCCCCCAATATTGAACCGGGTCCTCAATGCAAGGATCCCGTCGAGTGCGAATTCTTCGACTACTGCAACAAACCACTGCCCGACGACCACGTTTCACTGCTGCCCGGCATCTCAACAGCCAGTCTCAGCCAACTGGCGGTGAAGGGGATCCGATCCATCAAAGACATTCCCGAAGATTTTCCGCTCAGCGAGCGGCAGCGGCGGGCTTGCGACTGCGGGAAGACGCAGAAGGCATGGTTCTGCAAAGGATTGCAGGAGGCCATCGCGCACTTGAGCTATCCACTGTTCTTCATGGATTTCGAAACGCTCAATCCCGCCATCCCGCGATTTACCGGAATGAGGCCCTACGATCCCATTCCATTCCAGTGGTCGGTCCACAAAAGAGAAGCCCCCGGCGGCCCGACCACGCACCACGAATTTCTCGCGCAAGACTGCAATGATCCCAGGTTGTCATTTCTAACCTCGCTGCTGGACCTGCTCGGCAAAGAAGGCCACGTGGTCGTTTACAACCGCACATTTGAATCCCAGCGCCTGAAGGAACTGGCGCTCTGGCTTCCGGACTACGCCGGCCAGGTTGCACAAATCCTGCCCAGGCTCTGGGACCTTCTGGATGTCGTGAGAAAGAATGTTTATCATCCGAAATTCAGAGGCTCATTTTCTCTGAAGCGGGTCCTGCCTGCGCTGATTCCTGACATGACGTACGACGGAATGGAAGTTTCCGAGGGCACGGAAGCGGGGCTCGCGTGGGAGACGATGGTGCGCGGACATGCGGACGAGCAGGAAAAAAACCGGCTGCGCAATGCAATCCTGGAATATTGCCGGCAGGATACGCTTGCCATGGTTTGCCTGCTGGATTTCCTGGCCCAAGCTTCCCCCAGCGCGGGTAGATAGCAACGATCCCTCCCGCCCGCATCCAGCTTTACGCCCTCCGTCTTTGGGATGTAACGGTAGAATAAAAAAGGGAAGCCCGGAACAATCTTCAGGTCCGCGCCAAAGGTGGAAAGCGATGGCGTCAAGGATCCATATCGGGACGTCCGGCTGGCATTACTCGCACTGGCGGGGACCGTTTTACCCGAAGGACCTGCCTGACGGCGAAATGCTCCGCGCGTACGTCCAGTATTTCCAGACCGTCGAGATCAATACCTCTTTCTACCACCTTCCCAGCCGGCAAACCTTCAAGTCATGGCGTGACCAGACTCCATCCGGGTTCACTTTTGCCGTCAAGGCCAGTCGGCACATTACCCACATGAAGAAACTCCGCGATCCGGAATCTGCAACCGGGAAATTCTTTGATCACGTCCGGGGGCTGGGCAAGAAGGCAGGCCCGGTCCTGTTTCAACTGCCGCCCCATTGGCACAGCAATGCAGAACGTCTGCAGTCTTTTTTGGAAACCCTGCCGCAAGGCTATCGCTTCGCGTTCGAATTCCGCGACACGACGTGGTTCAATGCCGAAGTCGGCGATCTGCTCAGGAAGCATCATGCAGCCCTTTGTGTCTATGATCTTGCCGCGCAGCAGTCCCCACGAGAATTGACAGCAAACTTTGCCTACCTGCGCCTGCACGGCCCCGCGGAGCAAAAATATTCCGGACGCTACACCCGTCCGCAATTACGGGAATGGGTGAACCTTTGTGCAGAATGGCTGGAGAGCAGAGCCAGGCAGATCTACGTCTACTTTGACAACGATCAATCCGGATACGCGGCGTTGAATGCAGCCGAAATGCAGGAGATGACCAGTAAATCGGGACTGTAAATCCCCAAGGCACACAAATTGCGCAGGTCCCACAGGTTTCAGGAAGAGACGGTGAGCAGGTCAGTAAAAGAGGTATTTCCGCCAGCGCTGGTCAGCCCGCCCGAGCATCCGCATGATGTGGCGGCTGGTGTGGAGCGTGAAAGGCCGCGGCTGGCGGCGCAATTTGAGCCCCACCTCCTCGGGCAGCCGGTCGCCTTTCCGGCTGTTGCACGCATGGCAGCATGCAACCAGATTGTCCCAGTCGGAGTGGCCGCCTCGTGAGCGCGGGATAATGTGGTCCAGCGTCAATTGGGCGGCCGGAAAGATTTTGTAGCAGAACTGGCAAGTGTAACGATCGCGAATCAGGATGTTCTTGCGCGAAAGCGGACGCGACTGATGAGGGATCCGGCGGAACTCTGTGAGCCGGATGACGGAAGGGATGCGGAATGCCGTTCGCTCGGAGTGCAGATAGCTGCCATTCTCTTCCTCCGTGATGGCATTGCCTTTCAGGACAAGCACAATGGCGCGCCGGGCCGCTGTCACATTAATAGGCTCGTAGGTCGCGTTCAGAACGAGAACCGGCGCCTTCAGCAGGCGTTCGCTCGCCTCCGCCATGTCTTTACCCTCTCAAGGGGGCAACCCCCTCCAGCAAGAAATCATTATGTCCAGTCACGGCCAAATTCGTCAACACCTGCCGTATGTGACCAGCGATCGGTGTCGGGGAATTGCGGTGTAGCCCTCGCCATCGCCAAAGCGTAAACACCTGCGGCGCCGCGCTTCTTGAGCACGGCAGCGCACGCCGATAACGTGGCCCCTGTGGTCATGACGTCATCCACCAGAACCACTTGCCGCCCCTGGACGAGGTCCGGGTTTGCCACTTCAAAAGCACCGCGCACGTTTTCCTTACGGGCTTGAATCTTTAAGCCGGCCTGTGACAAAGTGGCACGAGTCCGAACCAGCAGCCGGGGATGGATCTTGACTTTCTTCGCACCCTGCATAGCCTCGAGCCGTTTCCTGAGCCCCTCGGCCAGGAGCCGGGATTGATTGAAGCCGCGCTCGCGCTCGCGCGTGTGGAACAGTGGAACAGGTGCAATGAGGGGAGGTTCGGCTTCAGCGAGCGGGCCCAGTTTCGTCCATACCTGCGCGAGCATTCCGCCTAATCTTTTCCCCAGCCGTTCCTGGCGGCGAAATTTCAACTGAAGGATCAGGAGGCGCAGGTTTCCACGGAAGATCCCAAAGCTCCGGGCAAAATCGAAAGAAGGCTCACATGCCCGGCAAGCTCCGCAGAGAACCTGGGCAGCGTCCAAAACATGCTCTGAAACAACAGGAAGCCCGCACCTTTGGCAGGATATCCCTTCCCAACTTTCAACCTGGCGCCAGCATGCGCGGCACACTCGCAGTCCGCCAGCGCTGGCGACTTCATTGCCACAAATGAAGCATTGGGTGGGAAAAACAACTGCGAACAGGCTGTCAGCCAGTTCCTGGAGAAGGGGACGGCAACTTGAGATGAAAGGCAAGCCGGAAATGAAAGCGAACCCCGCTTTCCAGAGACTACAGGCCGTTACAGTAGGCCTTTTTCCTGCTTCTCCTGGCACTCGATACAGTGGCGCGCCCAGGGAACAGCATCCAGGCGCTTACTCTGGACGTCCTCCTGGCATTCCACACAAAGGCCGTAAGAACCCTCGTCGGCGCGCTGAAGGGCCTCCTGGATAAGCTGGAGAATGCGGCGGTTGTCATCACTCTGATGAAAAAGAAATTCCTTGGTATAAGAATTCGCTGCGCGGTCCGCAGGATCCTGTGTAATCTCGTTGTCGGCTTCGCGGCCGTCCAGATCTGTCCTTGCAACCATGCGGCGGATTTCTTCCTGCTTGGCCAGCAACTGTTTGCGGTAGCGTTCTACCTTACGCTTATCCATAACCCTCTTGTTTAAAACACCTTCGTGAAATCAAACTTCTAATTGTATCTTCGAGATTTCATATGTGTCAACTCAAGTGCAGCGCTGTGTCAAAGCTCTTTAGAAATGTCCCCTTGGTTAGCTCATTAGAAGTGTCCCCTTTTGGTGGCTCTTGTTTTTTCTGTTTTTTGGGTTTTTCTGGTTTTGGGTTTTCTTGCGGGCCT
>DATEKC010000177.1:0-3311 GCA_035277665.1 Terriglobia bacterium | reverse complement strand
CTCTTGGCAGCGCAGCGCTCCCGCCCCTTACATACCCAGCACCGCCGGACACACCCCGCCGGCGCAGGAAGTCCGACCAGCCCCATCCGCTTATTACCAGGCAGTTAACGGAGTAAACAGGCTTTTTTCCGGACCAGATTGGGGAAATCACCGGATAGTGTGTTTCGCAGCCTGCCCTTACAGTGTGTAGTCAGGGTCCACCTTTTTATCCTCAATCATATCGACACAGTGATGCGCACGGCACGCAAGGCAAGAACCAGCGCCTTCTTCTGCAGCGAACGAACGGAGGTCGATTTGAGGAAGCTCATGATGGGGTGCACGGTGGCGGCGCTGACCATGATCGCGGCGCCCTCCGGCGGCTTCAATCCTTTGACCTTATCCCCGGTTTCCGCCAACTGCCAGTTTGGCGTGGCAAGCTGGTACGGCCCCGGATTCCAGGGCCGCGAGACTGCCAGCGGACCTCCTTTCGACATGAATGCCATGACCTGCGCCCATCGCCAGCTTCCCCTGGGAACCAGCGTCAGAGTAACCAATCTGCTGAACCGGAGATCGTTAATCCTGAGAGTCAATGACCGCGGACCCTACGTCGGCGGACGGGTGCTCGACGTCAGCCGCGGCGCCGCAAAATCCCTGGGCTTTCTCGGCGCGGGGCTGGCCCCGGTCCGCATTGAAATCCTCACCTATCCCCCGCACTGCATCACCGTGCAGCCCGGCCTCACCATCCTTGCTTCCGCCAGAAACCACGCGAACCCATAAGCCGCGGCCTTGCTCCCACGCCACCTCAATTCTCTCGCGGCGGAAGGTCCGGACCACACTGGCGAATTCCGCCACAGAGCTTTGAAGAAGCAGAGGAACCGGCCATCCCTTGACCGGCAAGGCGGGCTGTGCGTCCAGATTGACATTGTTTTCAAGATCGGTTAGAAAAGAAACTTCTAATAATCCCAGGGACAACATTAGGGCAGTGTGCGGGAGGGTGCCGTGGCGAACTCACATGCAGCGGTTCGCAGACCAGTGCCAATCGGGTTGCCTGATGGGACCACCAACACTCACGTCAGGAAACAGATCAAGAAATTGCGCATTCTGAAGGGCTGGACTCAGCGCGAGCTGGCCCACGCTGCGGGAATTTCCGCCAGCTCGCTGGGCTGCCTGGAAACAGGTTTCTACCGTCTCAACCTCGATTTGCTGCAAAAAATTATTGCCGCCCTGGGGGTCACGATTTCCGATGTATGGCCATCGCGCGAAGGCAGCAGCCACCTGCAGGCCAGCCGCCCGCCGCAACGCGCGCGCGATCAGGTCCACTTCTATCGGCTGGCTGAGGTACACTTCCTGACCAGCGCCGAAGCCTCCTGCCTTTTCGCCACTGATCTCCGCCCCGCTCCCGTGCTGGAAGCTGGACGGGAGGCCGCGCAACCTGAATTACGGGCCCTTTATACCGTCCGCTTGGGAGAAAACGAACGCTGTTGGTTGTCCCGCAAGCTCCTGGAAGGATCGGTCGCGCCTCCCTGGGTTACCTATGTTCATCGTGAAAATGACTGGGCGCTGTTTCTCTGCCTGAAAGGCCCATCCATGGAGCCATGGATCGAAAAGCTGATCCGTTGCTACCTTTCCGAATGGATCATATCCCTGCATTCGTGAGTTCCCCTAAAAAACTTGCCGAACAACGATCCCATGTGTCGCCACACACTCCATTCTGAGGCCGGTTTTTGGCCGAAGAATCAGCTTCTCCTTTGGGGGAGAAGCTGATTCTTCACGGAGTTTGGCAGCGAGGGCCTCCGCCTTTGAGGTCCGCAGTTATTCGTTGACACAAAGTCCGCAGACCGCAACGCCGGCGGTTTGCGCAACCCCGCTCGGAATGACTGGCATGAGGAGTTTTAGGAAAAGGTGTCTTTCGCCCCGTCCGGTGCTCGGCAGCTCTTGTGGCACGCGCGGCAAGCCGGTGGGCGCTCAATTCTGTTGCGGACCCCACAAGCGCGTTGCGGTGCGATCACGGTTGGGAAGGAGCGCGCGAACGACGTCATCCTGAAAGGCCGGGTGATCGAGATAGCCTGCGGCGCCCAGCTTGGCCGCCAGACGTTGCAATTCCGCGTCGATGCTCTTGCTGACCACCAGAACCGGGATGCCGCGCCAGCCTTCTCTGGCCCGTTCCAGGATTTGGGCCGTCTCGGTAAATCCGGCGCCGTCATCCACAATCACCAGATCGATGACCGTCGCCATCAGGATGGCGAGCGCGTCTTCCAGCGTGGCGGCGGTGATGGGGACGAATCCTACGGAGAGCAAAATCGAGCGGTGGTGATTCACAAAATCCTTGTCGCCGCTGAAGATCAGCACATCAAATCCGGAATTGAAGGTGTCGGGAATCGGAAACTTCGGCGTCAGTTCGCTCATTTTTCCTCCATCAGGAACCACTCCGATTGCATGCGGGGCCGGGCGCAATGTGAACAGGTGCTGAGCGGGCCGTTATGCAACGGCCCTGAGGGCCTGAGCTTCCCGCCGTCGCCGGACATCTTCTGCCGCCACCCGCACGACCTGACCTACGGATTCGGACTTGAAGGGAGGAAGAATGAAGTCAAACGCGCCGTAGTCTATGGCCGCAATGTGGAGCCTGTGATCCTTAAACCTGCCTGCTACAATGACGTTGGCCGGCGCAGAGGCATTTTCGGCCATGATGACCATGTCACACCATGTTCCGTCGATGAGTTGGGTGGTTGTAAAAATGAGTTCAGGATGGGTCTGCTCCAGCAGGCGCGCAGCTTCTTTGCAAGACTGCGAAACCCAGACTTCTACTCCCTGAGCCTTCAGGAGGGTCCTCAAACTCTCGAAGGATTCGTCCCCCGCAGAAACTAATAGTGCAAACACCTTCTTATGAGACATAGGCGCTCCCTATGCGGCACCTTTGTCACATGCCTGGGCAAACGGCCTCTCCGTTTGTCGGTTGTTATCACAACTTAACAAGCGCAGTTCGCAGTGTCGGTGATGCGGGTCACCAGCTTATGTGAGCTGCGCCGGCTGCGCCCGCGGGCAGCATTTGTGGCACGGGCGTCCCGCCCGTGGATGAACATGGCCAGGATGGCCATGCCACATGCGGCGAGGGAGAGGGCTTGGGTTTTTGGGAACGCGGCTGTTGGCGCGGCTGAAGCCACGCCCTCCTGGAATGACCCCTCACCCGGACGCGATGCGCGTCCACCCTTATAGTTCCAAGCCGGGTGCTGAAAGCACCCGGAACGTCATCAATGAAGTCAAACCTGTGTTGAAGTCTCGACAGAAGAACTCCAAGGCGATAAAACAGGCAAAGGAGGAAACGCCTCGCACGG
>DATEKC010000176.1:0-10546 GCA_035277665.1 Terriglobia bacterium | reverse complement strand
ACCCTCCCCAGCACTTCCACTCGCCCCAACTCTCTTTCACTCATCTCCATTCGCCCCAATCTGACCTCCTTCCGGAAGTCCTATTAGGGGACATTTCTATCGAGGACAAAAGGGGACATTATCATCGAGGTACAACAGTCCCTGCGGGACTACGCAGACGGCTTGCCGTGCCCGTTTTGCCGTTTTGAACCCCGATCGGCATGGGCGGGGCAAGCCCCGTCCTTACTGCGCTGTCCAGCCGCCGTCGATCAGAACGTCGGTGCCGGTGACGAAGCCCGCGGCATCGGAGCAGAGGAAGACGGCCAGCGGCCCGATCTCCTCCACCTTGCCCCAGCGTCCCACCGGAATTTTGGAGATGAACTGAGCGTTGCGCACCGGATCTTCAAGCAGGACCGCATTCATCTCCGTCGCGAACGGCCCGGGGCTGATGCTGTTGACGGTGATTCCGTGCGGGGCCAGTTCGAGCGCCAGGGCCCTGGTCATTCCCAGCAGGCCACACTTGCTGGTGCAATAGGCCGTGCGGAGCGCCAGCGCCACGTGCGCCATGGTTGAGGCGATGTTGATGACGCGCCCGAATCTCTTTTCGATCATTCCCGGCACAAAGGCGCGGCTGCAGAGAAAAGCGCTGTCGAGGTTGGTCTCGATCACGCGATGCCACTCTTCCAGCGAGAATTCGTGCAGCGGCTTGCGCAGGTTGATGCCGGCATTGTTGATCAGGATGCCGGGAGCGCCGGCCGCCTCGCGAACCTGCGCGGCCATGCGGCTGACTTCGCTTTCCTTGCGGACGTCCGCAACAAACGCGTGGGCCTTGCCGCCGCGGGATTCAATCTCCGCCTTCACTTCTTCCAGCAAATCTTCGCTGCGCGCCACCAGGGCAACCGTCGCGCCTTCCTGCGCCAGCGCGATGGCCATCTGCTTTCCCAGCCCTCTGCTGGCGCCTGTGATCACGGCCGTGCGGCCCGCCAATAAATTTTCTGGCATTGCACCTCCTCGCACAAGAAATTATCACAGCCCCGCCGCCGGGGCCGGAGGTTTTTGCGGGAGATTGCTTTGCGCGGGCTTCCGAAGCCGTTATCTGCGCACCAGACGGAACGCGGGGACGCCCAGGCTGACCACGGCGACGCCAAGGAATGATTGCAACGGTTCGTGGCCTGCCAGCAGGACCAGGAGCAGCGCAACCAGGGCCAGGAAGGCCAGCGGCGTGTAAGGGTAGCCCGGCACGGTGAGAAGGTTGCCCTCAACGGATTTCAGCCGCAACCAGAAGACGCCGGCAACAGTCAGGCCGAGAAACACCACAGCGACAAAAACAAAGTAAGCCACAATCTCGTTGAAAGTACCGAGCACCACCAGCAGCGAGGCCAGAATGGCCTGGATGGCGATGGCGCGCGCGGGAGTTCCGAAACGCGGGTGGACCTCCGCCATCGCACGGAAAAAAAGTCCATCGCGTGACATGGCGTAATACACCCGTGGCGAGAGCATCAGCAGGGCCGCCATGCTTCCGGCCACGCAGAGCACAACCAGCGCGGCCATCACATCGCCACCCGCCGCACCGAACAACTGCCGGCCGGCCTGGGCCATGAATGTCTCATCGGAAGTGATCTGGTTGATGGGAACAAGATAGACGAACACGCCGGTGACCAGAATGTAGACCGTGGTTACCGCGAGGACGCCAATCATCAGGGCGCGCGGCATCACGCGCTCGGGGTTGCGGACCTCTTCGGCAATCTTGGTTGCCTCCCACCAACCGCCGAATGAATAGAACGCGGCCATGCCGCCTGCGGCGAGCGCCGCAAACAGCGGTGTGGACCCGGGCCGCTGAGTAACGAAGGGCGAAAAGTGAGACCAGTTTCCCAGCCCGAGCGCAATGGCCCATACGGGAAGCAGCGCCAGCGCCGCGACCTTCAGCCACGCGAGCGTTTGCAAAAATCCGCTGCCCAGTCTCGCCGCGCGCATGTTCAACGCGGCCAGAAAAAGTATGACGCTGACGCCCAGAATTTTCTGTTCCGCGGGTGAGATTCGGATGACGGAGGCGGTATAAGCCGCCAGGCCAACGGCAAGCGAAGCCGTCACACCGGGATCGAGCACCAGCAACTGCATCCAGCCATAGAGGAAAGCCAGCCGCGGCCCGTAGGCTTCACGAAGATAGACATAAGCTCCGCCGGCTTCGGGATAACGCGCCGCCAGCCCGCCGAAACAGAGCGCCCCCGCCACGGCCATCAGGCCCATGAAGAGCCACACCGCCAGCAGCCAAAAGGGTGAACCCAGTTGCCGCGCCATCCCGGCGGGCGTGAGGAAGATGCCAACACCAATAACTTCGCCGGCGACGGCCGCGGCGGCAGCGCCGAGGCCCAGCCGCCGCTGGAGATGGCCTGGATGGTTAGCTGAGGTCATGAACGGCAATCAGCAGGCGAGGTCGAGCGCAAAGACTTCTCCGTGCGGGCGCGGATTCCTCGAACAAATGGCAGGGGAAGAATATCACTTCCTGTCCTCGTGGACGTAGCCTTCCATTGCCAGGCGGCGGCCGGACATCTCATAGCCAAAAGCCGGCATATCCTGAACTCCCGTCGCATCGATCCAACGATTGTAAAAATTGAAGATCGCGCAAACCGTAATCGCATCGTAGAGCGCTTCGTCTGACCAGCCGGCCTGGCGCGCTTCATCAACGTCCTCGCGGGTGATCTGGTTCGAGGTCTGGTTCACCTTCGTCACAAACTTGAAGAGCGCCTTTTCGGCATCGGAGACCGGCGCCGTGGTGTAGTCCTCGAGCACCGCGCGGACCTTTTCAGCATCGCCCAGCAGTTCCGCCGCGACCGCGGCGTGAGAGCCGATTCAAAACGGGCATTGGTTGCGGCGCGAGGTGAATGCCGCAATCAACTCGCGCTGGCCGGGCGAGAGCGGCGAAGGCCCGCGCATCAGCTCCTGCGTAAATCGCGACAGGTGCTCCGTCATGCGCGGCTTGTAAGCGAACAGGTAGAGGATTTGTGGCACCGGGATGCCTTGCGCCTCCATGGCTGCGAATTGCTCGCCCGTCGCGCCGGCCTTTGCGGCGCGTTCGACGTCATCGAGAAAAATTGGATTCATTCTTAGCATCTTTCTGCATCAAAAGTTCACGGCGAGGGCAACCTTGCCGCTAAAACAGGAATTTAAGCGCAAACTGAACCAGCCGTGGCGAAAGCGCCTGCTGAATCTGTCCGAACGTAGGCGAGCTGATGTCACTGTTCGGAAGCCGGAAGTTGGCGCGGTTAAACAGATTGAAGAACTCGGCGCGAAATTGCAGCGTCTTCGATTCCGCGAAACTAATATTCTTAAAGGCTGAAAAATCCCATTCCGCAAAGCCGGGCCCCTGCACCACGTTGCGGCCCTCGGTTCCATAGACGCCGGCGGGAGTGGTTGAGAAATCGAGCGGCTGGAAAGCGCTGGTGTTGAACCACTCGGCCACCGTCTTCGGCCCGTTGTTGGCATTGCCCACCAGGTTGGGACGGAAGGCCGAAAATCCGGTGATCTCCGGCGCGTCATAGTTGTAACTCTGATCCACCACGGTAAACGGCGTGCCCGTCATGTAGGTGGTGATTCCGTTCACCTGCCAGCCGGCCAGAACATGCTGATACCAGCTCTGCGGGTGGCTCCAGGAGGGCACCTGCCATTCGTAACTCAGCACGAAGCGATGGCGGGAATCAAACATTGACCGGCCCCGCTCCGCAGACAAATCAAAGGGATTCTGCGCCAGGTCGTTTTCTCCCGCCACAGGCTGGGACTCGGAGCCTGTGATGTTGAAGGAGGAAACGTCATCGATGGCCTTCGAGTAGGTGTAAGAAGCCAGCAGCGAGAGCCCGTGCCCGAAGCGCTTGCGCAGGCTGGTTTCAAGCGCGTTGTAAATGGAATTCGAGTTGCCGGCGATGAGCCCCACGGAACTGTAGGTGCAGGCGCCCTGCGTGTTGGGCTGGCAGTAGACCCGCTGCTGATCGATGTTGTTCTGCTGGTCGGCCCAGGTCTGCCCCGCAAGCGGCACGGATGGGTTGACCTCAATAAAGCGTGGCAGCCGGGTGCCCTTGGTCCCTACATAGCCCACCTCCAGCAGCCAGTTCTCTCCGAATGACCTTTCGAGGTTCACGTTCCAGTCCTGCGTGTAGGGCAGGCGCAGATTGGGAGAAAGGGAAACAAGGGTCATGGGCTCGGCAAACTGCGATGCGAAAGGGTTGCCCCCGATGAAGGGATCGGAAAGGCTTCCAGGAAACAACAATTGGGCGGTCCGTAGGTAGGGCGGGGCGCTGATGGGTGTTTGCAAGGGGCCGCCTTCGCCATTGTAGTAGGGATCATAAAAGATGCCGTAAGCGCTGCTCAGCAGCCAGCGGCCGCTGCCTGTGGGGTCCCAGGCTATTCCTACACGCGGCGCGAAAGCGTCCTTTTGGGCGGGAATCAGTCCGCCATGCACGCCTGGATCGCCGGGATAGAGCAGGCCAACCGGCGCGCTCGAGATCACGCTCGATTGCTTGCCCGGCTCGAAAAGGTTCTGGCGGTTCCGAATCTCGGTGTAAGGGAATGGCAGGTCGTAACGGAGACCGAGGTTGAAAGTTAATCGGCGGCTGGCCTTAAAAGTATCCTGGGCATAGAAGTCGAAGTCATTGCCTCGCAGCCCGCGGGAGAGATCGCCGGTCCCGTCCGGCTGGTCGCCGCCCCCTTGCAGAAAGAGAAGCGGCTGGCCAATCAAAAAATTGGCGAAGGC
The DNA here is from genome assembly GCA_035277665.1 of Terriglobia bacterium. Lineage (GTDB taxonomy): Bacteria > Acidobacteriota > Terriglobia > UBA7540 > UBA7540 > SCRD01. The sequence goes on along the minus strand of DATEKC010000176.1, from coordinate 5,823 downwards.
GTTGCTCAGCGGCGCGGGAATAAATACAAAGAAGCCGTTGGACGCGATTCCGTTGACCACGTTGATCTGGTCGCGCCGGTAGCTTGCGCCGAATTGCGCCTCGTGCCGGCCGTGGATCCAGGTCAGCGATTCTGAAACGGCGTAGGCATTTTCAAAACTGTTTCTCGGGCCGGTGATCGGATCGCCGATGCTGGCATACCCGCCTCCACCGAACTGGATGAAGGGCGGACCGGCGGCGATTCCCAGGGTGGGCTGATAGGCAAAACCCAGCGAAGAGGGAGATGCGTGGTTCAGGTGTTCGCCGTAGAGAAACTTGTTGCGCAGGAAGGTCGCCCGCGTGATGCTCAACAGCGAAGGCGAAAAGGTGTGGGTGAATTGCGCCACAAAATTCTGCGCGCGCCTGTCCAGACCCACGGGGAATCCGGGCACGCCGGCTCCGGATGGCGACAAGGGGTCAAAACGGTCTCCGTTCAGAAACATATAACGGAAGCTCAACTGATTGCTGGAAGAAAGGTTCTGATCGATGCGGACGCCGAACTGGTCCTCGTTTTCGCGCAGGATCTCACTGGCGTTGTAAAGGTCGAGAATCCCGTTCGAATCTGTCGCGTTCGCATGCGGGTAAAGGTCCAGGACGTTTTGCGCCGTCGGATCGATGAAGGGCACCTGGCTGCCCGGCAGCGGCGTGGGTCCGCCGGGCGTGAAGAGATTGAAGAGCGGGCCGTCCTGTGAAAAATCGCCTTGCCGCTCGAGGTCCGACGGCACGCGCACGTTGTTGAGGGTCTCGCCCTGCCGGTTTCGATACCCCTCGTAATAGCCGAAGAAGAACATCTTGTCCTTCCTGATGGGCCCGCCCAGCGTGCCGCCAAACTGGTTCTGGCGGTATTCAGATTTCTTGAACCCGGCGGCGTTCTCAAAGTAGTTGGCGGCATCCAGTTTGTCGTTGCGCAGGAATTCCCAGAGTGCTCCGTGCAAGGAGTTTGATCCGGACCGGGTGATGATATTCGTTGTTGAACCCGCGGCGCCGCCAAACTCGGCGTTGGAGGTGCTGGTCAGGATCTTGAACTGTGCGATGGCGTCGATGGGCGGCCGCAGCACGAAGCCACCATCCACCGCGTTGACGTTGGACGCGCCATCAATCAGAAAATTGTTGGATTCAGGCCGCTGGCCGTTCACCGAATACGCCTGCCCGTCCCGCAACGATCCGCCGGCCTGGGCGAGGCCGGGCGTGATGGGTACGACTCCGGGCTGCAGCAGGCCGAGCTGGGAAAAGTTCCGGCCGTTCAGCGGCAGGTCCAGGATTTCTCGTTCGTTCACCGTTTTGCCAAGGGTGGTGCTCGTTGTCTCGATCAGAGGGGCGTTTGACCGCACCTGGACCACCTGCGTCGAAGTGCCGATGGTGAGGCGAACGGGAACGTTGGCAGCTTCATTCACGCTGAGCGTTATGCCTTCCTGGACAAACTTGCGAAAGCCTTTGGCCGTCGCCTCCAGGCGATAATGCCCCACCGGCAGCAGGACGAGAACATAAGCGCCGCGGCGGTCTGAGACGGCCGTTCGCGTCAGCCCAGTATCGATCTGAACGGCTTTCACTTCCGCTTTCGGAATTCCTGCACCGCTGGGATCGACGACCACCCCACGGATGCTTGCAGTGACTTCCTGCGCGGCAAGAGGACTGCACACCATGGCCAGCAGCAGGAGAAAAACACTACCAGGAACCGTCTTCAAAATTCTTTCTTTCATCGCTCTTCAACCTTTCAAAATTTGTTGTGGCAGACTCGAGGCCCGAACGCGGGAAGAAGCAACGCCGCTCAGTCCGCAGATCGCGCCGGCCGTGTGAAATCCAGGCAGGAACCCGCTAACGCGCGCCGGAAGGAGCGAGCGACCGAAGGCTCGCGGCCATGGCTTTGGGATCAAAGCCAAACGGCCCGGCTTTGCTCTTGTAAGCCACGCGGCCATCGCGGTCAACCACGTAGAGGCGGTCCGGCCAGGCGGTATAGGCGCGTTCGGTGGTGTCCTGCATATCATCCACCAGCGCCGGAATGTGAATGCCAAGTTTGACCACGCAGGTCTTCGCAGCTTCATCACGTTGAAGAAATGTCTTTGCAGTCGCAATCAGGACGCCCTCTTTAAAGTTGCTCGGCATCTCCCACCCATCGGTGGGATGGGCCTCTTCGATATAAACCACGTAGAAGGCAACCTGGTCCTTGTACTCCTCGTACAGTTTGTTGAGCGCGGGAACCTCCCGGCGAAAAGGCGGTCAAGTATGACTGCCAAAAATCAGCACCACGGGTTTCTGCCCGCGAAAGGATGAGAGGCGCACAACCTGCGAGCTGTCTGCTGTCTTGAGCGCGAAGTCGGGCGCCGGTTCGCCGACTTTGAGATGGCCCTTGCGCGCGACCAGCCACATTGGCTCAAACGGAAAGAGGAAATAAGCCACCGCCGGCAGCTTTGACATGATGCGCCCAAACATCTCCGGCGGCTGCAGCATGGCGGCAAACAGGCCGCCCAGCAGGACCACGTAAATCACCAGCACCGGGACCGCGTATTTGAGAAAGGTGCGCATTTCCTTGTGTGCCTCCTGATGAGGCAAGGAGCCCCAAATGGGCGGAAAAATCCGCCCGATATTCGGCAGTCCGGCAGACCTGCCGGTGCCGCAAATTTAACCAGGAATGGAGTGAGACTTTGGACCCGACGAAATTTGCCCCAAGAACTGACCCAGATTATAAGCGCCCAGTGGAGGGGTCAATAATATTCGGGCGCTACCCGGCCCCATTAAAAAGGCTATTCAAGCGCCAATTTTCTCTGGAAGGCAAAAGCCGAAAGGAGCAACTTAATCCCTTGTATGGTTCTTGAATTGGCGGGAGATGCGGAAGAGATCCAGATTGTGGCGGGTGGCGCCGGTTTCGGCGAGCTCGGCCATGATTTCACCCACCAGGCTGCAAAACTTGAATCCGTGGCCTGAGAATCCTGCAGCGATAAACACGCGGTCGGACTCCGGGTGAGCATCCAGAATAAAATGCTCGTCGGGCGTGTTGGTAAAAAGGCAAACCTTCATCGCGAGCGTGGGACCATTAGCTTCCGGGAAGTAGCGCGCGATGCCTTTGCGCAGCACGGCTTCATCCTCGGGGTGGCAGTTGCGGTCCATGGCGTCGGGGTCCACCTTTTCATTCCGGTGATGGTATCGTCCGATTTTAAACCCGGGAAAGTCATGCACCGGAAAACCGTAGAACTGACCTTCCGGGCTTTGCAGGTTGAAAATCGGGAACGCGCCCAGATGGAAAAGTTCCGGGCGGAGCGGTCGTGTCCAGATGAGCACCTGGCGTTCCGGCTGGAGGACTTCTTTAAGGAAGGGCAGCAGCCTGGCCGTCCAGGCGCCCGCAGACACGATGAGCCGGCCGGCGGAATAAGTGGACGCTTCCGTGCGCACCCGGACCGAATCCGGGCGCGCCTCCCACCCCGTCACCGCCTCGCGGCCGTGGACCTCCGCGCCCAGCTCGAGCGCCAGCCGCGTGTAGAGCCCCATTGCGCGCTCGGAGAGAACGAACCCGCTGTCCGGCGAATAGACGCTGACCATGCCTTTCGCCAGGGAAATGCCGGGGAAGCGCTTCCGAAGCTGCCCGGCGTCCAGCACTTCGTGGCGAAGAGAATGCTCACGGCACGCCGCGAGCGATCCCTGGACGACCCGCCCGCTCTCAGGGCCGGCGTCTATGCCGCCGGTCACAAACAGAATGCGTTCGCCCGTAAGGTTCTCAAGCTGGCGCCACAGTTCGTAGGCGCGATAGAGCAACGGAACGTAAGAAGGGTGTTCGAAATAAGGCAGGCGAATAATGCGCGTGAGGCCGTGCGAAGAGCCCTGGTCATGAAGAAGATTATGCTTTTCAAGGCCCAGCACCTTGAGGCCGCGCCGTGCGAGCTGATAAGCGGTCGCGCTGCCCATGCCTCCCATGCCGACAACAATGGCGTCAAAGTGTTCCATTCTCGCACTCCTGTCACTGGCCCCGCCGGCCCGTGGCCCGGCCTCCAGCCGGAAAGCGGAACTCGCAGGCCGCGTGAGGCGAATCGAGAAGTTGTGTTTCCGGCTACGCTTCTGTGTAAAGTTCGCCCGCCAGCAGCGTCTTAACGCTCGAGAGGCCTTTGGCGCCCACGGCAAGCAGGCAGACGGCGGCCAGCACGGGGCAGACACCCGCCACGAAAACCGCGGGGCCAAAATGTTTTTGCGGCCCCAGTATCCATCCGGTCACAATCGGAGCCAGAACGCCGCCCAGCACGGAGACGGTGTTCAGGAATCCCACCGAGCGCCCCACCAGGCTTTTGGGCGAGGCATGCTGCACCATGGTCCAGTAGGTGGAGTTGCCGATTCCCGTGGCACACAAAGAAAATGTGAGGATGGGAAGCGACCACCCGCGGCCTGTCACCAGCAAGAGCAGAAGCGCCCCCGTCCCCACGTATCCGAGCACGGCAAACCATATCCGCACCCGAAACACGCCGAGAGCGGCGGCCAGCCTGTCCGCAATTCTTCCCGCCACCACATTGATCCCGGCCATGATGAGCAGCGCGGTTGAAAGCACCCGGCCCATTCCGAGCAGGGAGAAGCCGCGCGCCATCACCAGATAACTCGGCACCCAGGTCAACACAAAATACCAGTAGTAGGAAGCCAGAAGGGTGGCCAGCGCCATGGCCCAGAAGGTCCCGTTGCGCAGCAGCATGCCCCAGGTCCACGGCCGGCGCGCCGCCTCTTCTTTCTGTTTCTTTGCGGCCTGGCGCTCGGCGCGGTTCTTGTCCCGCGGGGCGGCAAAGAGCCAGCAGGGCACCCACACCAGCGCCCCCAGGCCGGTGATGGCAAACATCATCCGCCATCCGAACTGGTTTATCAGGATGGACCCCAGCAGCACGCCCAACGCAGGGCCGATGTTCTGCCCCGCGATGTAGATGGACGTGGGCATTCCCTGTTCTTCCCCGGAATAACTGCTTCGGATGAAAGCAATGCTCGCCAGCGGACCCACGGATTCGGCCACGCCCAGCGCCACGCGCATGCCGATAACGTCACCGGGGCCGCGGGCGAGGGCGATGGCGGCGGAGGAAAGCGACCAGACAAGAAATGAGAGCGTGTAAGACCAGCGGATGCCGAACCGGTCCACCAGTATCCCGGCGGGAATCTGGAACGCGCCGTAGGTCCAGAAAAAGGCCGAGAGCAGCACCCCCATGCTTTCCGGATTGATCCGGAAGTCCTTCATCATGGCCGGGGCGGCAATGCTGAGATTGCCCCGATCAACGTAGCTGATCATGATGGCGACAAAGACCAGCCCGAGAAGGACCCAGCGGCGGCGGTTCGTCATGCCTGTCCACCTTTCAAGACGGGCTGCGCAGGCCGGGGTGGGAATGGCCGATCAGCCCGTGTTGTGCTTTGGCGATCCATGATTCTGAGGATTGCGGGCCCGGTTTTAATCAAATCATTGTCCTCTCGTTGCCGGGACGCCGGCCATTAACCTCAGGGGTATTCCTGAACACCAGCGTTTCAATTGTTTTGGCCCCCACGAAGCCTGCATTGTAACGTTTGCAATCTCGTGAAGCGAGAAGTTCTTTCTGCAGCGCGCAAATAGCGCAGGCAACTTTTGCGTAATCAATCCGGGCCACCGCCGATTTCGACGGAGTATTCGCGGCGGCAAGGTTTGGATGTAAAATCGCTCGCGGCGGGCGAATTGGGGGAAAGAACCATTGACAAAGGCCCGTCGCACGGGAGGATTGCATGGGGAGCAGAAAGAAACGAGGCATTGGGCGCCGTGATATGTTTCGGATGATCGGCGCGGGAGGAGCGGCCGCTTTATC
>DATEKC010000175.1:0-32827 GCA_035277665.1 Terriglobia bacterium | reverse complement strand
GCTTACGTTCGCCGAGGATTCTGCCACCGCACGGGAAAATTGTTGGGCCAGGCCGGCAGCCTTGGAAGTTTCCTTGCCATTCATGGTTTCGATACTGGCATTTTCCCGAGGTTGGGCATCCCTGGGCAGAAACTTCCACGCGAGCCACCGGAAGATGTAGTCCATAACGGACTTGGCATAGCGGATTTCCGGGTGGGGCGTCCAGCCGCTCGGCTCAAACCGCGTATGGCTGAACTTGTCGCACAGCACTTTCAGCGGCACGCCATACTGGAGCGCCAGCGAAACCGCAGTGGCAAAGGAATCCATCAGGCCTGAAACGGTCGAGCCTTCCTTGGCCATGGTGATGAAGATCTCGCCCGGTTGGCCATTCTCGTAAAGCCCCACAGTCAGGTAACCTTCATGGCCGCCCACGGAGAACTTGTGCGTGATGGCGCGGCGCTCATCCGACAGCTTGTGCCGAAAAGGCTTGCCCTCGGAAACCGTGGCCGGGACCTCTTCCGGTTCTCCCGACGGCGCGAGCGCCTTGGCCTTTTCCTGCTTCGCATCGGAGGTATTCAAGGGCTGGCTGCGCTTTGAACCACTGCGATAGACGGCGATGGCCTTGAGCCCCAGGCGCCAGGCTTCAAGGTAAGCCTTCTCAATATCCTCGACGGTAGCCTCTTCCGGTAGGTTGACGGTCTTTGAGATCGCTCCGGAAATAAAGGGCTGAACGGCCGCCATCATTCGCACGTGTCCCATGTAATGAATAAAACGTTTGCCCTTCGCGGGCTTCAACGAGCAGTCGAACACGGCGAGGTGCTCAGCCTTCAGGCCCGGAGCGCCTTCAATTGTCCCGTTCTGATCAATGTAATTTACGATTTCCGCGGCCTGCTGGTCCGTGTAACCCAGCTTGAGCAACGCCATAGGAACGATGTTGTTGACAATCTTGATGAGGCCGCCGCCCACCAGCTTTTTATATTTCACCAGCGCGAGGTCAGGCTCGACGCCGGTGGTGTCGCAATCCATCATGAAGCCGATGGTCCCCGTCGGTGCCAGGACGGTCACCTGCGCGTTGCGGTATCCGTGGCGCACGCCGCTGGCCATGCACTCATCCCATACCTCGTGGCAGCCTTCCATCAGACGCTCCGGAACATTCCTTGCCTTGATGCTCTGAAGCGCATTCCGATGCGTGGAGATCACTTCCAGGAACGAATCCCGGTTCTCCTCATAACCCGGGCAAGGTCCGATTTCCCCGGCGATGCGCGAAGAAGTGAGGTACGCCTGCCCGTGCATCAGGCCGGTGATGGCGGCGGCAAAATCCCGTCCGGCGTCGGAATCATAGGGCAGGCCGTTGGCCATCAAAAGCGCGCCCAGGTTGGCGTAGCCCAGCCCCAGGGGCCGGTAATTGTGTGAGTTCTCCGCAATCCTCTCCGTGGGGTAGCTGGCGTTATCAACCAGGATTTCCTGCGCCGTAATCACCACTTCCACAGCGTGCTGGAAGGCCTCGACGTCAAACTTTAAATCCGGGGTCACATACTTCATCAGGTTCAGCGAGGCCAGGTTGCAGGCAGAGTCGTCGAGGAACATATACTCGCTGCAGGGATTGGAAGCGTTGATGCGCCCCGTGGTTTTTGACGTGTGCCATCTGTTCACCGTAGTGTCAAACTGCATTCCAGGGTCGCCGCATTGCCAGGCGGATTCTGCGATCTTGCGCATCAAATCGCGCGCGCGGTAGGAAGCGATAGGTTCACCGGTCGTAATCCTTCGGGTCACCCAGTCCTTATCTTCCACAACCGCCTGCATAAATTCATCCGTAGCGCGAACGCTGTTATTGGCGTTCTGAAAAAAGATGGAACTGTAAGCCTCACCATCGATGGCTGAATCGTAGCCGGCATCCACCAGCGTCCAGGCCTTCCGCTCTTCTTTGGCCTTGCACTCGATAAAGTCAACGATGTCGGGATGGTCGGCGTTCAAGATCACCATTTTGGCCGCACGCCGCGTCTTGCCGCCGGATTTGATGACTCCTGCAAACGCGTCATAACCTTTCATGAAGGAAAGCGGTCCCGAAGCTATACCGCCGCCCGATAGCGCCTCGACTGAGGACCGCAGCGGCGAGAGGTTCGTTCCCGTGCCTGAACCCCACTTGAAGAGCATTCCTTCAGTTTTGGCAAGTGTAAGAATGCTGTCGAGATTGTCTTGCACGGAATTAATAAAGCAGGCAGACACCTGCGGATGACGATAGGCCTCGGATTCCTTCTTCACCCCGCCGGTGGCCTGGTCCCAATACCAGCCGGTCCCTTTGGAGCTTCGCTGATACTTGTGCCAGAGGCCGCAATTGAACCAGACCGGAGAATTGAAGGCCGCCTTCTGGCGAACCAGAAGGTGCGTCAGTTCATCATGGAAAATCTCCGCGTCCTCGTCAGTCCGGAAATAGCCGCCTTCCCTGCCCCAATCCGCAATGGTATCCGCCACTCGGCTCACCAGTTGCCGAACGCTCGTTTCGCGTTCGGGCGTTCCCGGCTTGCCGTGAAAATACTTTGAAGCCACGATATTCGTGGCTGTCATCGACCAGTCTTTGGGAACCTCGACGTTCCGCTGCTCAAAAATTGTCTCGCCCTTTTCGTTCTGGATCGATGCCGTGCGAACTTCCCAGTCGATCTCATCAAATGGATGAACGCCTTCCTTGCTGAAAAGCCGCTTTATCTCAATTCCGGCTTGCCCGGATGCTTTTGAATTTGTCATGTTTTGCGCTTCCATGGAAAAAGTCTTGTGATCGGCCATCAGAGCCCCCATTCAGCTTAATGGTTTATATGCAGTAAATAATTTCAGGCCAAGCCGCTGTTCTCGATTTCAGGCGCTGAAGGCGCGAACCATTCCGGGTACTGCAGATTATCAAGGTTTTATTCCCGCCAGACTTGCTTTGCCTCATTTGCGACATCACTTCGTTGAACAGATCAAGAATGCACTTTGCGGACTCTATCGCTCCAGGAGGGGTGCTGTCAAGAAAAAACTACCAAAGGTGGGGGATTTTTAATATCAAGCTACAACATCTTGTGCAACTAAGTTTCCAAACGGCCACCCTCGACGCCCGAAAAACAAGCCAGACACCGGTCTTTCCCTCTTTTTAGAATACTTCCTCGCGAGGTCAGGGTGCAAGCGAAACGCGGAGTCTTAGGAGGGAAACCAAGGGGAAAAGCTTTGCTGCTGCCTCATAAAACGGCCCTTTCCCCCTGGTCCGGTTGATTTGATTGCAATAAAAAAATTCAGCTTGGGAGCTGGACCTTCAGGTTCGACCTGTTGAGAGCCTGAACAAGCTCTGCTTCCACGGTCTCGCGTGCGACGCCCCGGGCAACTGCGATCTCATCCACCAGCAATTGCCATGAACGGTCGAACATTTTCTTTTCACGGAATGAGAGGGACTTGCCCTGGCTCAAAACAAGCAGGCTCTTGTACACCTCCGCCACCTGTTGCAGTGAACCACTGCGCATCTTTTCGGAATTCTCCTTGAAGCGTCCCTTCCAATCCTGCTGGGTTTTACACTGGCCCTTGCGGAGAAACTCCAGGATCGTCTCCACATCCTTCCCTCGGACGACCTTCCGCAAGCCCACGTTGTTGACGTTGCTGATCGGCACCATCACTCGAAGGCTGCTGGAATTAAGTTTTAACAGGTAGAACATCTCGGGGTGGCCGGTCAGATTTCGGGTTGAGATTTGCTCGATAATACCTACTCCCTGATTCGGATAGACTACTTTTTCGCCTATTTGAAATGCCATATCAAGATGACCTCGTTTTGATACAGGTATGCACACTGTAGCTTAGTTCTTTGCCTAGCCAAAGTCAAGGGACGGACGTAATTTCTTAATGAGCTTTAGAAACTCCCGCGATGGGAAGCTCACCGAAGGCTTGCCATCGGCGTAACGAATTCATAGTCTGGATATGCTTAACCTCGAAGGCCCTGAAGTGCGGGGCGAGAGGAATTCTTGTCGCGGCGGCCACCCTGCGGCAGGCCCTTCTTGGCGAAAAATCTCGAAGAAAAAACTTGACAAACGTGAGCTAGCGTGCTAGTCTAACAATCTGATCCGCCGGGCGGTCCCGGCGCGGGTGGAAAAGAGCGCTTCGATCCAGGCCGGGGCACCTGGCAGTTCCGGCTCTCCGGACGAGAAAAAACGCGATATAAGGAGGTCGATTTTGGCCGCTTCGAGGCTGAAAATAAAAAAAGATATCTTATTTTGGAAAACGAAGCCGAGAAGTTATTGAAAACAAAGGGAAAGGCTACACATGTTAGCCGAAACGAACCCGAAAACGAACCCAAGAAGTCCTTTAGATTCGTACCTGTGAAAAAAACGAACCCGAGGCAGATCGTGTGATTTTTGGCTGGTTGGCTCAGGCCACGGCGCCATCCTTTCCCGGCCTCTGCAGGTCCTGGCCTGGTGGCCTGCCCGGAAACTTTTTGATCCGCCCGATTTTGAACGGTAGAATCCGTTTGCCAAATAAGAAGTGTTTTGCCAGACCCCCGCGCCACTCCTCTGTGGCGTGGAACAACTCGAATGAGATGCACTGATGGACGTTTCCCTCAGAATACAGCAGAGAGGATGATCATGCACAGGTTGAAAATATGGATTGCAGTTTTGATCGCGGCCTTTGCGCTGGCATGGGCCGGTCCGGTGCAGGCGGCCTACCGCGCAGGGAAATTGCTCCTGCCCTCCCAGGCGCTCGGCCGCACGGGAGAAATTCCCGTGGTGTACGAACTGGAACGAGGCTTCACTGGCCGCGCGACTTTGCACATTCATTGGACAGACAGCCTGGGCCGGGTGGTCGAAGACAAGACCGTCGATTATGATCTGCTGGATGAAACCAGCCTGACCTTCCACATCGATCTGGGGCGCGCCGTAGCAATCCAAAACCATCTTGCCGTCGACCTCTCGCTGGACGGCGAGGGCGTCAACGGCTCGCCGATCCATAAGCAGGAAACCTCGGAAGCCGACTTCATTGCCCGCCCTCCGGCGGGGTGGAAAGATTACGTCATCATCATGTGGCAGCAGTACCCGGCGAACCTTCTTCCCGCGCTTAAGAAACTGGGGATTGACGGCGGCCAGTTTTCGGCAAACAGCGCCACTCCTCCCGAAGATTTTGTCGAGCACAACATGCGCTGGTACGCGGACGGCCTCGCCAGCCCCTACTATGCCGCGTATCATTACTGGCGCGTGGACCGCCCCAAGAACTGGTCTCTAATGCAGGCCAAACAACTCTATCAGGAAAATCCCGCAAGCCTTGAAGCCTTCAAGCGCCATCCGAGCTTCTGGGATCCTTACTGGCGAAAGAAAGTCCATGACCTCGGGGTGGCTGCAGGAGAACGATATGCGCCCTACCGCCCTTACTTTTATTGCCTTGCGGATGAGACGGGCATCTCCGAGCTGGCAACGCAGTGGGACTTTGACTTTTCAGACATTTCGCTGATGCCCATGCGGCGCTGGCTCCAGAAAGAGTACGGCAGCCTGGGCGCGCTGAACCAGGAGTGGGGCACGCATTTTACCGGCTGGGACCTCGTGACGCCGCCCACTACGAATGAGGCCATGAAAGAACCTGGCGACAATTTTGCGGCCTGGGCGGACTTCAAGGAATGGATGGACATTTCCTACGCTGACGCGTTGAGGCTGGGGGCCGATGCGATCCGCCAGGGCGACCCCAGCGCCTATGTGGCCATAACCGGCGGCCAGATGCCGGGCTGGGGTGGCTACGATTACACGCTCATCACGAAGGTGATCACTGCCATCGAGCCTTACGACATCGGGCACAGCGTCGATGTGGTCCATTCGTTCGATCCCTCAATTCCCATCGTCACCACGCGCTTCCGCTCCGGCCCGTGGGAGAGGCACCGTGTCTGGTACGAACTGCTGCACGGCAATCGCGGGTTGATCATCTGGGACCAGGGCTTTGATGACCAGCGCGCAGGAATGAACCCGCAGGGCGCCGAGGCCCCTTATGTCGAGCCCGGCGGACTGCCCAGCGAGGTCGGGAAAGAAGCTGGAGAATATTATCACCAGCTTCGCGACGGCTACGGCGCGCTCATCATCAACAGCCATCTTGTGAACAACCGGATTGCCATTCATTACTCCCAGCCCAGCATGCGCACGTCATGGATGCTGCAACGCCGCCCCGGAGGCGCCGCCTGGATGCAGCACCCGGCGGGATATTCGCGGAAGCACAACTTGTTCACGAGGCTTCGCGTTTCATGGTGCGAGCTGATCGAGGATGAAGGGTTGCAATATAACTTCGTCTCCTACCGGCAGATTCCGGAAGGCGCGCTGCTCAAGCGCGGGTACCCCGTGCTGATTCTTCCTGATTCGAGTTCGCTGTCGCAGGCGGAAGCAAATGCGATTCGGGATTACGTTGCCCAGGGTGGCGTCATTATCTCTGACGGCATGCCCGGAACCTATGACGAGCACAGCAGGAAATTGCCACAGTCTTCGCTCGCAGACTTGTTTCCGGGGCCCAATGCCAATCCGCTCAACGTCCACAGCTACGGCCAGGGTAAGGCCGTCCTGCTGAACGTCAACATCATGGACTACGTCGGGCAACGAAATGAGCGCAAAGAAGGTCCGACGCATGCGCTGATGGAAAAACTGTTTCGCTCGATTGGGATTCACCCTGCCTTCACCGTGGAGGATGCCGCAGGCCACAGCATCGTGGGCATCGATACGCACGTCTTTGCCGATGGCGGCGTCCGCATTATCACGTTGCAATCCAATCCGCCCATAGGCGGCGACGCCCTGGGGCCGCCGGATTTCAATTTCAATAAGCGATTTGACAAGGACACCACCGTCCACCTGCGCCTGCCCCATTCCATGTACGTCTACGACGCGTTGTCGAACAAGGTGCTGGGCCGGCACACAGAGATGACGCTGACCGTCGGGCCGTATGACCCCACCATCCTTGTGACCAGTGATTCACCGCTACCGGCCATGCAAATCTCCATGCCAGAGCAGGCGCGCCGGGGCTCACTCATCCGGATTGGCGTGCACGCCATGAAGTCGCCGGTGGAGGCAAGTATTTTTCACATTGACGTCCGCGACCCTCAGGGGAAGCGCATGATTGATTATTCGGGCAACATCATTGCCAGGCAAGGCGGAGGCATGAAATCTATTCCACTCGCTGTGAATGACCCGCCCGGCAAGTGGACCATCACCGTGCATGACATCGTCAACGGCCAGTCCATTACTCGGAGCCTGAATGTTGAATGACGCGCAACGATGGCCCGTGAGTCTAACCGGCCGATACGGTCAGGGTTGCTGGTTGCTGCCGGGGTCCTTTTGCCATGGGCCTCGCTTCAACTCCGCCATGGCCGATCATGTATAGTAGACAGAGAGTCTGATGGTTCAGATTACACTCTCGCCGGCGCCTGATGGATCTCGATCATTCACGGTTGCAGCAGGAAACAAACACTCCGCCTGGGGCCCCTCGCCGCCTCATGATGTTCCGCTCCCTTTATCATCGCGATTTCTCAATTTTCTGGGCGGGAAACTTCCTCTCGAACATCGGCACCTGGATGCAATACATCGCGCTCGGGTGGGTCATTCTGATCATTTCCAATTCGCCGTTCCTGCTGGGAGTGAACGGATTTCTCTCGCAGGTCCCATCCCTGGTGTTTGCGCTACCCGGCGGCGCCATCGCCGACCGACTGAACCGCCGCAAGCTGATGCTGATCACCCAGACCTCGATGATGTTGCTGGCGCTGCTGCTGGCCGTTCTCACTTCGATCCGCCAGATCACCATCACGGAAATTCTTGCCATCAGTTTCCTCACCGGTGTCGCCTCGGCGCTCAACTATCCCGCCTATCAGGCTGTGATTCCGGACCTGATTCCGCGCGAGGACCTGATGAACGGCATCGCGCTCAACTCTGCGCAGTTCAACATGTCGCGCGCCATCGGCCCTACCGTGGCGGGGCTGGCGCTGGGGGCGCTGGGAGCGGCCGCCTGTTTTTATCTGAATTCCATCAGCTTTCTGGCGCTGATTATCGCGCTGCTCATTATTACTATTCCGCCCGCCCAAAAGGACACGGGCTCGCGCTTCTGGGGTTCGATGATGGAGGGCTTCCGCTATCTGAACGAGCATCGCATTATTATCGTGCTGCTCACCGTGCCCGCCTTCCTCAGCCTGCTGGGTCTGCCCTTCATCGTGCTGATGCCGGCCGTAGCGCGCAACATGATTGGCGTGGACGCCTCGGGCCTGGGATACCTGATGGGAGGGGCGGGATTGGGCGCGGTCGCCGCGGCGTTGTTCATTGCCGCCAGAGGCACTCCCGAGCAGCGTGGCCGCCTGATTCTGAACAGCGCCACGCTTTTTTCACTGGCGCTGATTCTCCTTTCGCGCGCTCGAACATTCTGGGAGGCGTTTTTCCTGCTGGCCGTCATGGGAGGAAGCATCGTGGGCGCGCTGACTGTGGCCAACACCACGCTGCAGATGACCGCGCCGCCAAAACTGCGCGGCAGAGTGATGGCGATCTACTACATGGCGATGTCGGGGTTGCTGCCTTTTGGCAGCCTTCAGGCCGGCGAGGTTGCACAGGCCATCGGAACGCGTTTTGCACTGGGCTTCGGCGGAGTGGTCTGCCTGATCTACTTCCTGATTCTGCAGTTTTCACTCAACCGGCTGCGGCAGGAAGGACACCTCTTCGACTACGTTGAACCTGACGTCTGAACAATTCGGGCTGGGGACAACGGCCTGCCGTTTACTGTTGAACTACCTGGAGGCCGCAAGGTCCTGGTCAATCATCGCGTAGATTCGATCGGGAGACAGCCCCACCACCGGTGTGCCATTGATGAACAGCGTGGGCGTGCTCATCACGCTCAGTTTGCGCCCTTCCTCCATGCCGGCCTCGACCCGGGGCAGTGACGCCTTCGAATCCAGGCAGACCGAAAGCTTCAACTGGTTCACGCCGACACGCTGGCCAAAGTCCAGAAGCAACTGCCGCACATTTGCGGCGTTGATCATGCCCTGGCTTTCGAAAACGATGGAGCGATAACGGAAGTAGTCCGCCGGGTTGCTCTGATAGACGCATTCGTTGGCAATAGCAGCTTGCAGGGCCCAATCGTGAATGGTAACAAGAGGAAACTCCTTGAACACGATCCTGATCTTATTGCCATATTTGGGAAGCAGCTGGTCCTCAATAAATTTCTGCATTTCCGCGCAGGTGGGGCATTCCAGGTCCGCATATTCCACAATCGTGACGGGAGCGTTGGCGGGTCCAATCGCAGGCTGGTCCCTCAGATTGATCGTCTGCTCAGCTTCCTTGCGCGGATCGTTGCCCAGATTATAGACGCTGCCAATCACCGTGTACCGCCCGTCTTTGGTCAGAAAAGCAGGAGTCGCAGACTTCTTCTCGCCCTTCTGGCCAATAATAGTGGTCTCGTAGAAGTCGGCAAACTTGGAAGCGTGGAAGGGCCCGACGGATAGCTTAACGTCTGCAGGGACCTTAAATTTGGTCCGCACAAAGGCAACGATCTTCTGGTCAGTTGCTGAACGATTGGCGGCCACGTTTCGTTGCTCTGTGGCAGAAGCAACCAGAACTTCGCCCAATACCATATACTGGCCGTCTTTGGTAATCAGCGCAGGCTGTGATTTCTTCTGCTTTCCATCGTCAACGGAAATTTCGGTCTTATAAAAATCACGGTACTCGGAGTTCTGGAAAGAGGCAACCGTCAGCTTCACATTATCAGGAATCCCGAATCTTTCCCGCACGTATTGAATGATCTTCCGGTTGGTGGCGGGTGATACTTCCGCGGCAGCCCGCTGGACGGGCTGAAATGCAATCAAGGCCAGCAGCAGGACAGCCAGGAATGCTATTCCTGATCTCAGTGTATTCCAATGGCTTCTAATCAAGCTCCAAAACTCCTTTCGTATATGAAAACCCTTTCCCCAATACCGTCTGATTCTAACCGCGCCAGCGCGCAAAAATCAATTTGAACGGCGGCCTCGCGCACCCAGGCCGCTCGGGCTGCGCCTTCACCTTTGCGCGTGATCGGAGGCGGCGGCCCCGGGAATCCGGCAAGCAAAACCGGATAGCGGCAATTTGCCTGACTAGACCTGCAAAACATCGCCGTCCCTTGCTACCAGGCTGTAAAGGATGGGATTCACAAAGAAGCCCAGCAGCAGCGGAGAAATCAGCCCGCCCACAATCACAATCGCAAACGGACGTTGCGTGTCGGAACCGATTCCGTGTGAAAGCGCTGCCGGCAGCAATCCCAGGCAGGCCACCAGCGCCGTCATCATAATCGGCCGCAGTCGGAGCAGGGCGGCCTCGAAGGTGGCTTCACGGATGCCCTTCCCTTCCAGGCGCAATTTGTTAATGTAGGAATAGAGCACAACCGCCATTTCCGTGGAGACACCCATCAGCACCAGTAAGCCGAGGACCGAGGAAACACTGAAAGGCGTGTGGGTCAATTTCAGCGCCAGCAGAGCTCCCACCGGCTCAGTCGTCACGACGCCGATGGCAATCGCCACCGGAAACTTGAAGTTCCCGTAGAGCGCAAAAAGGATCAGGAAAATCAGCAGCACGGTGAGCGGAGCGATCACGTCCAGCTGCTTCTTGGCGGCAAGGTATTCGCTGTATTCTCCGCCCCAGGTGATCGTATAGCCCTGCGGCAGTGAACGTTCGATGGGCGCGATGGCCTGCTGGCCGGCTTTCACGGCACTGGCCAGGTCGCGGCCCTCGATGCTGTACTGAATGCCGATGTAGCGCGAATTGTTCTCGCGGTAAATGAAGGAGGCCCCGTTTCCGACACTGATGTCGGCAAGCTCCTTCAGCGGAATCTGCTGTCCGCCGGGCGTGCCCACCAGCAGGTTTCCGATCGATTGGGGGTCCGACCGGAACTGAGGCTTCATTCGCACGATCAAGTCGAACAGCTTTTCACCCTGGATCACCTGCGTAGCGGGTTCCCCGCCAATCGCCGCGCCAATTACGGCTTCCACGTCCGACACATTCACGCCATAGCGCGCGATCTTCTCGCGGTCAATGTGGAGCAGCAGGCTGGGCTGGCCCAGTTCACGAACCACAACCAGGTCCGCAAAGCCCGGGACTTGCTCAAGCCTGGTCTTGATTTTCAGGGCCCTATCTTGCAGTACTTTCAGGTCGGGGCCATAAACTTTCACGGCCAGCGCGCTCTTCAATCCGGTCAGGGCCTCGTCCACCGCGTCCTCCGCCGGCTGCGTGTAGTTGAAGATAATGCCCGGGAAATGGATGAGCCTGCTGTTGATGGATTGGATGAGTTCCTGCTTGGTTCTTATTGGCCCCGAACTCCAGGCTTTGTCGCTATAGGGTTTCAGGCCAACATAGAACTCACAGTTGAAGAATCCTGTGGGATCCGTGCCATCGTCGGGACGCCCCAGCTCCGAACCCACCTCCGTTACCTGGGGATAGGACATCAATATCCGCCGGACTTTGGGCGCAACCTTGGCCGCTTCCTGCCAGGAGATCGTGTAGGGCATCGTCGCCCGCACCCAGAGGGCGCCTTCATCGAGGTGCGGCATAAACTCGCCGCCGATCACCGGCACGAGCAGCACGACGCTGCCAAAAATCGCGAGCGCCACGCCCATCGTCAACGCGCGATGATCAAGCGCCCAATCCAGGTACCGGCCATACATCCGCTTGACCCACTCGTATGGGCGGTTCACTCTCTCTTTGACCCCCGCTTTGAACCAGTAGGAAATCAGCACCGGCACCAGGGTCAACGAGAGCAGCAGCGCGCCGATAAGAGCATAAGACATGGTGTCGGCCATGGGATGAAAAAGCCGCCCGGAGGCGCCCTGCAACGCGTAGATGGGCAGATAACCCGCAATGATCACGGCGACCGAATAGAAGACGGGACGGTCCACATCGCGCGCAGCAGCCAGAATGGCTTCCTTCAGGTCATAATCCTCGCCCGCACGCAATCCGAGCTCGCGATAAATGTTTTCCATCATCACCACGGTGCCGTCGATGAGGATGCCGAAATCTATGGCCCCAATGGACAGCAGATTGGCGGAAACGCCCTCCAGATGGAGAAACACGAATGAGAACAACAGGCAGAGCGGAATGGTCAATGCGGTAATGACAGCCGCGCGCACGCTCACCAGGAAAAACATCAGGACAATCAGGACCAGGATCATTCCACGCAGCAGGTTGTTCTCCACCGTCGAGGTAGTCAGGTCCACCAGCCCGCTACGGTCGTAAAAGGTATGGATCTTCACGTCCTTGGGAAGCACCTGCGTGTTGAGAAACCTGGTCTCCTGTTCGACGCGCTGCAGCACGTACTGGGTCTGCTCGCCGGTGCGCATCATGATGACGCCCTCCACGGCGTCATCGTCATTCATAAAGCCGAATTCACCCAAGCGCGGCGCGTGGCCGATCTCCACTTTGCCCACGTCGCGCACGTAGACAGGCGCGCCATCATGGCTGGCCACAACGATGTTCTTGATGTCCTGCGTATCGCGAATCAGCCCGAGTCCCCGGACATAGTAGAATTGCCCGCCCTGAGAATAAAATCCTCCGCCCGTGTTGGCATTATTGGCGGAAAGGGCCTGCAGCACCTGTGGCACGGTAACGTGATAGCTGTAAAGCTGCGACGGGTCCAGCAGCACCTGGTACTGCATGGTTGTACCGCCAAACCCTGAATCGTCCGCGACGCCAGGGACTGCCCGGTAGGCGTGATTCAGGATCCAATCCTGAATGGTCTTCAGTTCCTGGGGCGAACGGTCAGGACTCTGGACCACGTAGCGATAAATCAAGTCACTGGGGCTGGAGAGCGGAGCAAAGCCGGGCGTGACACCGCTGGGCAGGGTGACCCCGGAGAGACGCTGATAGGCCAGCTCGCGGCAAAAATAACCATCGGTGCCGAACTGGAATGACATGATCACGTCTGAAAGGCCGTAAAGGGAGATCGAACGCACCGTTGTAAGGTTGGGCATGCCATTCATCTGGATCTCGATAGGCACGGTGATCAGGCGTTCGACTTCTTCGGCCGCGTGTCCAGGCCACTGGGTGATGACTTCCACCAGCGGAGGTGAAAGGTCCGGGTAGGCATCGACGGGCATCTTCTCGAATGAGAGGACTCCCCCAACTATCAGGAATCCCACCAGCACAATGATAAAAAATCTCTGACTCAGGGCAAAACGAACGATACGATGGATCATAATAATTTCAATCCCGGCTCAAGAAAGTCCGGCTTACCGGAAAGACACTCCGTTATTCCGTGAGTGATCTGGCAAATTGCAGGAACAGGCTGCCGTTGCCGGCCACCTTGTCCCCCGTCTTGAGGCCGCTCGTGATCTGTGTCTGGCCGTTATCGCTCTGGCCGATACTTACGAGCCGCCGTGAAAACTGGTTGGTGCCTGACAGCACGTATACAAAGGGTTCGTTGACGTCGTTTCTCAGCAGGGCATCGTCGGGAACGGTCAACGCCTTCGTCTTTCCTGACTGCACGAGGGCCGTAACGTACATGTCCTTCTTGAGCATTCCATGTGGATTGCCCGTAACGATACGGACTTTCAGCGTGCGCGTGTCTGGATCAAGCGCCGGAGAGATATAGGAGATCCGGCCGTGGAACTGGGTTGGGAAGGCATCCGTACTCACCGTCACCGGGTCTCCGAGGTGGACGAAAGAAAGATCGTTCTGGTAAACATTCACCAACACCCAGACGGTGCTCATATTCGAGATGGTAAACACTTGGGTCGAGCCGGCCTGGATCACCTGCCCGGGCTGCACCATCCGGTCAACCACTTCTCCCCCAACAGGCGCCAGCACGGGAATTTTCGAACTGCCCGGACCGTCAGCCAGGTGGACGGGATCATTGATACCGATCACCTGCAAGACCTGCTCGGAAGCCTGCAGGTCCGCCAGGGCCTGGTTGCGGGCGGATTGGGCCTGCAACAGGTCAACCTGTGCAACAGCGTGGTGGGCGTAGAGGTCCTGGTCGCGTTTCAGATTGGCCTCGGCAAGCGTGTAAGCATCGTGGGCCTTGAGATAGCTTGACCGCAATTGGGCGAATTCCGGGCTGCTGACGTAAAGCAAAGGCTGTCCGGGACGGACGGTCTGGCCCGGATAAACGAGCACCTGCGTGACGGGTCCGCTCACCTGCGTGACCACAGGCGTTGTCTGGAAAGCGTTATAAGCCACCGAACCAGGCAGACGCAGGGTCGTCGAAAAACTTTGCTGCTCCACCGTCACAATCTGCACGTGACCCATCTGGCCCTGGGGTACAGTAAACAGTCCGGCCTGTTCGCCGCCGGAAGAACCGTAGGCCGTAGTCCGGGCGGCATTCGGCCCGGCTTCCTTGCTCCCGCAGGCTGAAAAGATCAAGAGAGAACAGATCGTGGTCGTCAGAAGGGCAAAAGACATTCTCCCGGCGGCCAGCGTCTTTATTTTCGATTTCATGGCATTTGCCTCTCGCCGACCGCCTCATGCAACTGCTCGACGGCCAGCATGTAAGTCGCCAGCGTTTGCCGGTACGTCAGCTCAATCGAACGATAGCTGCGCTCAGCGTCCAGAAAATCCAGCAGGCTGGCGGCACCTCGCTGGTAGGCATACCGGCTGATATCCAGAGACTCCCTGGAATCCTTCAGGTAACCCGATTGATAAAGTTGAATGATCCCTTCGCCGGTCTTGACTGCATCATATGCGGTGGAAACGTCAGTCAGTACGGCCTGCTGGGCGGCGCTCTTCGCTTCTTCGGACTGTGTAATGGCCGCGTTGGTGCGCGCAATCTCGCCCTGGTTGCGGTTAAAGAGAGGGATCTCCATACCGAGGGAGAAGCTCGCGTCATTGGCAGCCGCGACATGGCTGTAGCCCGAGGTCAGCGTCACATCGCGCTTGCCGTTGGCCCGGGCCAGCATGTAGTTGCTCCTGGCAGCAACCACCGCCTGATTGGCCGCGCGCAGGTCCGGGCGTAGATTGAGGGCTTTCGCCTGGAGGTCCTCCACGCTGCCTTGAATGGGCGTGTAGGCCAGGTTTCCGGCAACATCGTAGTTCCTGGGCACGGATTCGTATCCCAGCAAATCCCGTAGAGAATCCAGGGCCTGCTGACGCGCCAATTTCGCGGAGGAAACGTCCTCCTGAAATTGCAGCCTCTGGAGCTTGATTTTGAGCAGGTCACCCTCGCTTATGGCGCCCTTCTGGTAGCGCTCCTGGCTCACCTTCAAACTCTGCTCAAAGCTCGACAGGTTCTGCTGCGCAAAGGTGAGGGAGGACTCAGCCAGGAGGACATTGATGAACTGTTGCGCCACACTGAAAGTGAGAGCCCGCTCGTTATCCTGCACCTGCGATTGCACAACGGCCGTGTTATCGCGCGCGTTCTGCGCCCGCCACTTGCGCTTCCGTCCTCTCTCGAGCGTGTAGGAGAACAAAACGTCAAATTCGCTGGCATTGGTGATATAGTCGCCGTTCATCTGGCTGGGCGTGAAGGCAGGCAGGAAGAAGTCGTTCCAGGTCAGGACAGGGTTGGGCCTCAAAGAAGCTGTCAGCTCCTGGGCTTTGCTTTGCGTCACCTGCGTCTTGGCCGCCAGCAATGCGTGGTTGTGATCGAGCGCCAGTTGGATGGCGCGCTGGAGGTCGATCCTGACGGTCGGCGGTGGCGGCGCCTGCTGCTGGCAATAATTAACCCCGGCCCATGGGCCTGAAAGCAAAAGCACGACCGCTGAGACCAGAATCAACACACGTGATCTTCCAGTTTTAGAAAAGGCATGTAAGTTACTCATTTCACAAATCCATTCACAGGAATACACGGGATACAGATTTCGCAATGAACAGAGATTTCGCGAACCCGGGATCAAGGAAACCTAAGAGAGGGAATTAAGCCAAAGGAGGGGCACGCCCATACCACGAGGACGGCTGCGAGGAAACTATAGTCGTCGCCGAAAGGGGCGAAAGAAGCGTTGCAACTGATGAATAATGCAGCGTTGGATTGCCCAGAGAAGGCCGAACGGCGCCATGGCGAAGAATCTGGCAAGCCGTACAATAGCCCTGCTCAGCGCCAGGCGGCAGGGATTGCCGACCACCCTGGCCTATGGTTGTGGGCGTGTTGGAGAATCCCAGCGCAGCTCCGGGCACGACATGGTGGTGCATCACCAGGACCACCAGTAGATGCACTTGCAGCACCGCCAGCAACCAGGTGGTTGCTCTCCGCCACGAACGACGCTTCAGAAAATTAGGCACGGCTCTCGGTCCAGACCTCGAACTTTCATGCTTCAGCAGATGAAAAATGGATGCTCTTTCCACTCTATGGGTTGCAACTGCTGCCGCAAATTAACCGTCTGATGAACCTGAACTTGCGGGTCTTCAATCGCTTGCAGAAAGCCACACGGTGGCTGCAGGACCAAACCAAACAATATAACACGATGTTCAGATGTCAAGCCTAATGTTATAAAAGTCCTGAACCTTATTGGATCCCAAGCCCGTGTTGTTGGTACAAAGCGTCCGCTTTTTCCCAAAAAATTCTCACCTTGCCCAGGCGGGCAATGCTCACTTTTTCGGACCGGGGATTTTTGCGGAGATTTCCTTCACTTTCTGTGCCAGTGCCGGCAGGCGGCTGAGCTGCGCATACATTTTTTTGAACTCGCTCAGCGGGCGTGCCGGCGTTCCCCACATCACGCTTCCCTTCCGCACGGTCTTGCCGGGAAGGATTCCAGTCCCGCCGCCGATCACGGCGCCATCTTCAATACGCGCATGGTCGCCGATGCCTACCTGTCCGCCCATCACAACGTAATCGCCAATTTCCGTGCTTCCGGAAATCCCCGTCTGGGCTGCAATCACCGAATGGCGTCCGATTTTGACGTTGTGGGCCACCTGCACGAGGTTGTCGATTTTGGTTCCTTCGCCAATCCGGGTGATTCCCAACGAGCCACGGTCCACCGTGCTGTTGGCGCCGATCTCAACGTTATCCTCGATCACCAAACCTCCAAGTTGAGGAAATTTCTGGTGCCGGCCTTCCGCAAAGAGGTAGCCGAATCCGTCCGAACCCAACACGACGCCCGCGTGGAGAATCACCCTGTCACCCACCTTCACGCCCGGATAGATGCTCACCCGGGGGTAGAGCACGCAGCGCTCGCCCAGCACGACTCCCGTACCCACAAAAACGCCGGCGCCCAGGCTGGTTCCGGCTCCCACGCTGGCTCCGGATTCGATCACGGCATACGGTCCCACGCTCACGCAGGACCCCAGGCGCGCGCCGGCAGCAATCAGCGCGGTTGGATGGATGCCCGGTTGCGCGGCACGCGGTGGGTGGAGCGCCTCAGCAGCTCGAATGAAGGCCAATCGTACGTTTTTCGCGGCGATGGTGGTGCGGCCTTCAACGGAACTTCCTTCCGGAACAAGAATGCACCCGGCATGGGATTCCATTGTGCGCCGCAATGCAAGCTCGCCTTCGGCAAACGCCACGTCGTGCTCCTCCGCCGTTTCCAGAGCGGCGGCGCCGGTTATTTCCCTTTCTTCGTCGCCCTTGGCTTTGCCGTCCACCAGGCGCGCTATTTCCCTCACTTTCATTTCACCTCCCGGGTTTGATCCCCGCAACGGCCCCGCCGTCTTGCTTCAAAATGGATAGAGCGACGGCTCGCCAGGTGGGCGTGTTTTCCACCGCCGATGGACCCACAGCCATTGGTCCGGGTAGCGGCGAACGAATTCCTCGATCCGCCGCGTGAAATTCGCGGTATTCATCACGATTTCGCTTTCGGCATCCTGGCACTTGATCCAGTCAATGCGGTCAAACCTCAACCGGTACTTCTTCAATCTTGAATCCCAGATCACCAGTCCCAGAATGACGGGCGCGCCGGTCCTTCGCGCAACTCTAGCCGGCCCGGTGGTGGTTGAAGCCGGCAGGCCGAAAAAATCCACGAAGGTCCCTTCGCCCGCCAGCATATTCTGGTCCATCAGGATGCCCACCGCCTCATTGCGCTCAAAGGCCCGCAGGGCCTTTCGGGCGAATTCCCTCTTTTCAATTGCCTGCCCCCCGCTCGCGCACCGATACCGGTTGATGAGCTGGTCGATTAGCGGGTTGTCCATTTCCCTCACCACAAAGTTGCAGGGATAACCATAAACGCCATGGGCAAACGATCCCAGCTCCCAGTTCCCGAAATGTGCTGTGAGGAAGATGATGCCTTTGCCCTTTTTTCGCACCTCGTCAAAATTCTCAAATCCGTCATAGATAATCAGCCGCTCGATGTTCTCGCGGTTCAATTGCGGAAAGTGCGCAAAGTCCGCCAGCATGCGTCCCAGATTGAAGAACTCTGAAAACAGCACTTTTCGCCGCTTCTTGTCGCTCCACTCAGGAAAAGCGATTCGCAGGTTGAACATACCCACGCGGCGAAGGCGGGGCCAGAAGGCATAGCTCAGCACGGCCAGCGCCACACACACGCTTCGGGCCAGCCGTTGCGGCAGCAAGCCGAGAAATCCCAGGATGCTTCGGGCGGCGAAGAATTCAATGCGGTGGCGCCATAACGGTTTTCGGGATGAGCAATTTTGCTTCAAACCGTTCCTCAACGCCGGAGTCCTTCCGGCCACAGATCCCGGGGCCGGCTGAGCCGGTCTTCTAGTATTGCTGTTCCAGGGACTCCCTCCGGGAAAAGCTATTCTATGTCTATTCAGATCGTAACGGGAGGTTGTGAAGAAAAAAGTTGAGGATTTGGTCTTCGTATAGTTTTCTTTCCGGCCCGGAGACGACTTCCGCCTGCGTGTGCGGCAGAACCATCAATCGCTTGGGATAAGGGGCTGCCTGATAGATCTGGCGGGTCGATTTCTCCAGTGTGGGTTCGCTATCCGAGGCGAGAAAGAGCTTGGGCTTGCCGCCCAGCCGAGAAAGGCCGGATTGAAGTGCTGGGCGGGCCGTTCCCATCGTGAAGATGTGAAATTCCGCTCGCGAAATCATCCCGAGGAGCCACCCCGTCCCTCCCACCAGTTTGTCCAACTGGACTTCAAACAACTCGGCCGGCTTGTTGTAAACATTGTCCACGGCCAGCGCATCCACCACAGGGTCCCGCTCCGTCACCGCCAGGGCGGCATAGGCGCCGAGCGAGTTTCCATATATCCCTAAGTGGCGGGGATCAACTCCCTGAAGCTTCTGGACCATCGAGATGGCTGCCGAGAGAACAGATGCTTCACGGACACCCAGATTGGACACGGAACTGCCGCCACGGGAATTTTCAAAATTGAAGAGGTATACATTAAAGTGGTTGGCCTGCAGGACCGTGCCCAGGGACAGCAACGCAGATCGGTTGGAATCATATCCGTGGCAGAGAATGATGACAGGGGCGCCTCTCAGGCCGATCAACAGCCACCCCTGGTGCTCGGCCCCTTCTGCATCTTTGAAGTTCACGTTCTCATAACTCGAAAGCAGGTAAGAGGCGGGAGTGACGTTCTCAACTCCGTCATGTGCCGTCGTAATGCGATAGGTCAGGAAAGCTCCAGCACCCAACAACACCGCCACAATGGCGGCGAACACAATCAGAGCCCCCACAATAATACTGCGGCCCAGCTTTATCAGCTTGAGCCCGTGGGGAACTACGGGGTTGGATAGTCTAGACTCCATTTTCATGCCCTCCAGCGGGTTCGTATCAACCTCGCTGGCAGCCAGCCCTCAAGAAGGCGTCCGTGTGCTCACCTTGTATCCAGTATCGGCAACAATCTGGGCTATACTGATCTAACCTTTGCATCGGTTTACAGGAGGACCAAGGGAGCCTTGGGGTCCAGAATTGTGGAAGTCCGGCAATTACGTGCACAGCAGTTTCAGCCGCTCTTGCAGGCAGAGTCACGGGCCTGGCTGGAAGACCTCCACTGGGACTATGCTCCTTCCTCGGGACTAATCTCTTCCTACCTTGAAGAGAAACGGCTTTCAGGTTTTGCTCTGCTTGAAGACGACTTGGCACGTGGCTATTGCCTCTATTTCCGGGAAGGATCCAAAGGGTTGATCGGCACCCTCTTCGTCGAACCTGGTGATTCCCGGTCCGGCCGCGAGGTCGACCTGCTGGGTAAAGCCATTGACTCGCTGTGGGCTGTTGGCGATATCCGCCGCATAGAGGCCCAACTCCCGCACCTCAGGCTTGACCAGATCGGCCCTTATTTCCGTTCCAGGGCTTTCCAAACTTATCTTCGCCAGTTTATGACTTTTCGTTTAGCGGAAAGTCCCGCTGGGGCAGGTGGCTCTGCATCCCAGTTCATGCCGCAAGGTCCGGCGGCTCCGGCGGGCGATTTCGTCTTCGGGCACTGGGAACGCAAATACGACCGAGAGGCGGCGCAGTTGCTGCACCATGTCTATCGAAATCACATCGATGCGGCCGTCAATGACCAGTATTGTTCCTTGACAGGCACGACACGGCTGGTGGAAAGCATTGTCCGGCACCGTGGGTGCGGGGACTACCTGCAACAGGCCTCGATTGCCGCTATCCACCTCTCAACACGGAAGCTGGCTGGAATTCTGGGTCTTACAGCCGTGAGGCCCGGGACCGCGCATATCCCGCAGATAGCTGTGGCCTCCGGATTTCAGGGCCTTGGCCTGGGCAGTGCCATGCTCCGTGCGGCGTTCGAGAAGCTGGCCCGGGCGGGGTATGCTGAGGTGTCACTCACAGTGACGGCCCTCAATAGCGGGGCAGTCAGACTTTATGAACGGATGGGATTTCGTACGTTTCGGGAGTTCGGCGCCTTTGTCTGGAGCCGTTCTTGAAGGGTGCCCAGCGGTCAGGTGGCCTTGGCGTTCAGCAGGTCTTTCAATTCAGACATAAATTCCCCGACATCCTTAAAATCCAAGTAAACCGAGGCAAACCGCACATAGGCCACTTTGTCCAGTGCCCGCAGCCGGTTCATTACCAGCGCGCCCAGTTCAGAGCTTGGCCGTTCCCGGTCCGGCGATTCGGCAACGTGGGCTTCCGCCTCGTCAACAATGTCCTCCAATT
The DNA here is from genome assembly GCA_035277665.1 of Terriglobia bacterium. Lineage (GTDB taxonomy): Bacteria > Acidobacteriota > Terriglobia > UBA7540 > UBA7540 > SCRD01. The sequence continues at coordinate 11,940 of DATEKC010000175.1, read as the reverse complement.
TACTCATGGGAACCGGCCGCTTTTCACACGCTTTCAGCAGCCCTCCCAGAATCTTCTGGCGGTCGAACTTTTCGCGGCTGCCATCCTTCTTCACCACCATATAGGGGATTTCATCAATCCGCTCGTAGGTAGTGAACCGGCGGCCGCACTTCATGCACTCACGCCGGCGACGGATGGTGTCTGCCACCTTTCCTGCCCGTGAATCAACAACTTTGTCTTCAATGTAACCGCAAAAAGGGCATCGCATAGCTCAAACCACATCGGGCGCAGCTTGCATCCTGATCAGTCGGCCCGCTCTCTCAAGACACGCAAGATGGGTGGGCCCCGTCACTCAGCCTCTTTTGTGGCGGCCTCCTTCTCCATTTCCTCTTCTTCGGTTATGGCTTCAAGCCGCCTGAAACTAAGACCTTCATGGACCAGCAATCCCAGGCTCACCAAAAGCACGGGAACCGACATCATAAGCCAAAGCAGGATGGCAGCTCCAGTAGAAACGTCCGCTCCTATGCCGAAAATCTCAGTGAGGGCCAGAATAATCCCCACCTGATATCCTCCGCCAATCCCCGGGAACTGCACCACCAAGCCCAGCGAAGCACAGAACAGCACCAGCGCTGAAGCCAGCCAGACGAAATCCCGAAGGGAACCGCCCAGGCTCCTCAGTGTCACCCAGAAAACGGTGGCGTTAGTGATCCAAAGGGCCACGGACAGCACTACGCTGCCCACAAAGTCAGGCAGACTCCGCACAACCTGCAGCCCCTCCGCAAACGAATGAAGGAAATGCTCCACGTGCCGTTGAAAGCTATGCGGGAGGCAGCGGGCCATCCGCAGAGCCCAGTCCATCACCGCCTGGGTTTTCAAGCGATAAACCACCAACCCTACGACCAGAATGAGGGTAACCACCAGCATGGCGTCGCCGGCTTTGTGCATCACGGAGAGCACGTTCTTCCCGGCGGCGCTCATCTCAACTGGAGCAAAATAAAGCACCACCGAAAACAACACCACCAGGCAGATCGTGTCGCAAATCCGCTCCATCAGCCACACGGCCACCATCGAGGTGATGGGGAGCGACTCTTTGCGAGCAATGTAAGCCGGGCGAACGAACTCTCCGGGCCGGCCCACCAGGTAGATTGAACTAAAGCCCAGCAACTGCCCCACCAGCAGGACCCACAACGAGCCCTTCTTGATGGGGTGCATTAAATATCCCCAGCGCAGGGCGCGGATCAGATAAGTGATATAAACGCCCGCCAGCGCTGCCAGCAGGAGTCCCGGTTTCGCGCTCACCAAGGAAGCCCATAACCGGCCCCAGTCAAAATGGCGCCATTCGGGATTGTGCCGGAGGTTAAAAATGATCAGTGCCAGAACAATCGTACTGGCGCCCAGCCAGATCCATTGTCGCAGAGCTTTCTTCTTCACAAGTCACTCATTCCATTGAGCTGTGTGTCAAACTACCGAATGTGCCGCTCAGAGTCAAGCCACAATCGCCGCATGGTGCCCCAGGCGCATGCGCCCTCATCACTTCTTCGCCGGGAACCCTGGACTTTTCCGGTTTCGCTGGCCGGCGGGCATGAATTGATGTTTATCATCGGGGGAAAAGGGCCTTTCCGCCCTGAAGTCAAGTTGTGGGAATCCGGGATTACGGCTTCATATCAACCACCAGAATCCTTCCGTCACTCTCCCATTTTCCGCCGGTTGCCGTCAACCCCGACTGCGCAGGATTCGAAATGCTCACCAGTTGTTCAGCAGATACCTGCCCCGTCATGCCAAGGTCCGCGCCCACCTTGGCCCGCTCCAGGTCAACATGGGGATCGACCGAATGCGAAATCACTCCGGGACGGATGTCAAAACCATTATCGTGGTCTGCCACTACCAACCACATAGGCCGTCCGTCCGCGGCTGCTGCGGGTGCTTTCCAGATGCGGAGGTGATGACGATGCGTAAAAGTATTCAGCATCTTTTCAAACGCCATGTCTTCCTGACGCCCATAGAGGTAAAGAATGGACATCGGGGCGGCGTCATAACCTTTGCCCTTGATGACCGCTTCAAAAGTCTGCCATAACGAATTGGCGTCCTGGTCTTTGGCTGCCGTCCAGCCCGCCTTCCCAAAAGTCGCGATGATCTCCTGCCTGTTGCCCACTAAGACGAGATTCACCGGTCCGCCCTCGTTGCCTTTCTTGCTCTTCACTCGCCGCGGCGCCTGCGAAAGCACCTGCATAACCGATTCCTCCAGCATTGCTGGAATCTGCCTGGCAAACTCGGGCTGAAACTGGCCGGAGATTTCCAGCGGTTTGTCCAGCACCACGCTGAACTCCGTGCCCACGGGGTAGTTGATGGAGGTATCGGGGCTCCCGAACCAGGTTCCGCCGGCCGTCTGCCCCTGCTGTGAGCCGGCTGTCTTTTTCTGCATTTTTGCAATGGCTGAATTCAGCAGAGTAACCGGCAACTCACTGGCCAGAACGCCCTGGATGGTGCCGTCAGCCAGCACTTTCTCCCGCGCGTTGTCCACATCGCTCACGCGACAATCCAAGGGAACCGCAGGCTCGCCCGGCAGTTTCAAGGTGTTGAATTTCAGTAATATTTTTGCGCGGTCGGTGGGGCTTGAACTCGGAATCAGGTGTGCGATGCGGCCGCTCAAAACGGTCCCCACCGGAATGGCAACCCGATCATTCACCCACACCGCACGCTCCGTCGCAGCCTCGACCGCCTCATCAAAATGGGACGATGTCGTGCTGACAGGAGTCCTGAGCTGAAGAAAAATTTCCGTGCCCGAAGGGATGGTATTGGTCCTTACGCCACCAGCAACTGAGGAAAGTGCTGCGGAGGGACCTCGGCTCTCGCCCGGAGCAGCCTGCACTGCGGGAACGCCCACCGAAAAGATGGGCACGCATACCAAGGTGACTGCCAGCAGCCATATTGCCTTCCGGTTGGTCTGTGCCCCGCAGTGATTTTTCATCCTGGTCTGCAAGTTTGAAAATACACGCTTTGGCATCAGGCGGTCCAATTTGCCGGCAACTTTTCCTCCGGCTGCGCCATCTGCCGAATCCAGCAGGTGCAGCCGCAAAGTTGCTACCTTGTTATTTTACTGGAGAGTGGACCGAAGTTCCTGAACGATCTCGCCGGCAATTGCGCGTCCCCGTTCCAGGTCGTCGGGCGGGAGCGATATGGCGGCAACCTTCGCATGGCCCCCGCCTCCAAACCTTTCACAAATGCTCGCGAGATTGGCGTCCTTAGGCGTGGGATTCCAGGGATTGCTCCCGACGGCTATCTTAATCCTCTCGCGGGAGCGGCTGACGGCCACGTTATAGACCGATTCGGGAAAAAGATAGTAAGGAATGAACTTGTTAAAACCCTCAAAACCCTGGTCGGCAAGGTCGAGAAACACAACGCCCTGCTGAAGCACCGCGCGTTCCCGAATAACATCAACCGTCTTCAGATGCTGGTCGTACAACCGCTCGAATGCCAGCCGGATTTGCGGCAGCGCGGCAATCTGCGCCAGCGGCATGGAAAGGAGGTCGGGAATCAGCCCAGCGACAAAATCGTTCGACGGCGCGCCTTCAATCACCAGGGTGATCTGCGTCGCCGCGTCGCGCATTTCGACCGCGGTCTTCGGGTCCGGATACTGCGCGCCATCGATAATGTCCGCCCAATGGATGACTTCTTCGAGGTCCGGCGCGCAGAAATTGAATTTTGTTGCCGCGACGTGGGCGATAAATTTTGTGCAGGACCGGAAAGAAGGGTCGTAAAATTTCTTTCCGCTCTGGTCGCGCTGAAAGTGTTCTGCATCAGTCAGTGTCAGAAACGCGCTCTGGTGATGATCGAACCACCAGGTCATACGGGGCGAACTTGAATATTTGAAATCTACAATAACGTTCTCATCGCCGTCAAACATGTCCTCATCAAAAAGCTGGCCTGCGCGATGGAGAAGCCCGGAATACATAAATTCTGCATGCGGATCCACCACCTCGCGGTAAAAGCGCGAAAACACTGCTGCCGAACAGGCACCATCAAAACACCGATTGTGAAAACAGACGCGAACTTTCATTTTGCAATCATCGACGCTCTCACTGCCTCACAGCCAGTGAGGCGCAGGCCCTTCTGTAGAATTTGCTAAATTGCTCTGCTGAGGGCAAATTGTCAACAGAAAACAAGAAAGGGTATCACAACCGTCTACCCTGCCGCCACTTTGCGCCAGGCCTCGTATGCTACGCCATCTTCTCTGATTCCTGCCTTGCCAGCTTCCCGATCACCGCAACACCGTACTGCTCGCCGTTATAGGCCTTATACATAAGCACAACAACCAGTATAAAGATGGCTATACCGAAGCCAATCCACAAGAGCCCGTCGATAATCCATCCGATGACCGGAATCAACGCCAGGATTGAGGTCATAACTTGCAGAGCAACAGCTACCAGGATTCCGGCAAGTCCCAGAAAGAGCGCCTGAAAAGCATGAAAGCGAACAAACCGGTTCCGATTATATGGTCCAACAAGAAGGAAGAAAATGCAGGCCGCCGGCCAGAGAATGTAACTGAGGAGCGCTGCCACGTTATACGCAATCCCTGGCAATTCCAGGTCCAGCTTGGCCCTACGGTGATCGCCTCCAGTCCCGGCTGACGTCCCTGCGCTCACCGGCGACCCGCACGAACTGCAGAAAACCGCGTCGTCCGCTAGAGGTGCCCTACATTTTGAACAGCCTGGCGTAACCCGCCTCCTTGCTTGAAAAATGATCCAGTGTCAAACTCAGCCCGGGGATGCTCACCTTTTTGTAATCACGAAAACGATGAAAATACACTGGTTTGTTCTATTTTTAGCACACTCTCCCGCATGAGACAACGAAACAGCCGGGCATCATGGGCAGTCATCGCAACGAAGCCAGATGGACCACCCGATCTGCGAGGTCGATGATCCGCGAATCGCGTCGACGCACGCGCCAGCCCTCAGTGAAAGGAGGAAATACAAAGGAAGATGTACTTGAGGAAATACGAAAACTTCAAAGGCGGCCTCGCAGGCTCGGCTCCAGCGGTCGCAGAGCTTCTTAAGTGCCCGGCCGAGGGGGTTCGGAAAAGGCGCGGTCCCGAACCCCTTTAACCGGCTGGTGCCGCACTACCTGTCTTTTACCCTCACTGGCAGCAAGAAACTTGTCAATCACTACCCATGCGAGCAATGAAACCGGGAAGTAAAGAGCAACAATAAGAGCCAGAAACTCATAAATCGGCTGCATTTCCTGGCTGAGCATATACATAACGCGCCTGCTTCTCCATCGTGACATTCCGCCGGCATATCGCCGGGCGCCTAATGCCCCTTCTGTCTTTAAGCCCATTTCAACACCAGGAGACGGACTAAGCCATAGCACGCAAGTACTATCAGTTGGTCGTCTCGCGCCAAGCCCTTAACAAATGTTGGCAATCAGCACCTGCTGAGTGAGGTCTCCACTGTCGTGCCCGTCCCGAAAATGTCGCAAACCGTAGAACCGGATTCGCGACGCCATGCGGCGAAACAATTCGGCTTCCGCGCCGCGTTCATTTCCAAACGCTATTTGCCGCGCCCGCTCAGCATTATTCAGTCTAATTTTCGTCTACATACTTTTTATGCGTAACGGCAGTGGAATTTGTTACACTTCCGGATATCAGTCGGGGCCTATTGCACAAAACAAAGAAGGTTCACCACAGACAAAAAGTCGCCAAATAATCGCAAGAAAAACATCAAGGAGGGTAAAGTGATCTACACCCACAAGGCCGCACCCGATGTCGAGGTGCTCACGTCAAACTTTCCGATTCCGGGCTTCGGACTTGTCCCCATCAACGCGTTTGTCATCAAAGGCTCGGAGCCCATTCTGGTCGATACCGGGTCTGCCGTGGAGAATGCAGAGTTTATGCCGGCGCTGCGGTCAGTTATCGATCCCGCGGACCTAAGATGGATCTGGCTGACACACACTGACTTTGACCACATGGGCAGCCTGCAGCAATTGCTCTCTGAGAATCCGAAGATCCGGCTGATCACAAGCTTTCTCGGCGTGGGCATTATGAGCCTGATCGCGCCGCTGCCGTTGACCAGGGTTTACCTCCTCAACTCTGGGGAAAAAATCAAGATAGGCAACCGCACGCTTACGGCGTTCAGGCCTCCAGCATTCGACAACCCTTCTACAACAGGTTTCTACGATGATAAATCGTCGATCCTCTTCAGTTCCGACTGCTTTGGGGCGCTCCTCGCAGAGGTTCCTGAAAACGCGGCCGACCTCTCCGACGAGGCCCTGAGCAAAGGCCAGGTCTTCTGGGCCACAGTGGATTCGCCATGGCTGCACAAAGCGGACGAGTCCATTCTGGGGAAAGAATTGGACGTCATTCGCAGGATGGAGCCGAAGATGGTGCTCAGCAGCCACTTGCCGCCCGCTCCCGGAAGCATGACAAACAAGCTGCTGGCATCACTGGCATCGGTTCCGAAGGCCCCGTCGTTCGTCGGACCCAATCAGGCGGCGTTCGAGCAGATGCTGCAGCAGATGACGCATGAACCTGCATAGCCGGCTGGCGGTATTGCTTCGGGTGCGGCACGCCGCCTCGCAGCTGATTGCGGGAGGGAAGGAGCCATCAGTGGCACGGATGGAGCTTAAGCGCGAGCGCCCGATTGGCAGCTCCGGCGCCGGGGTTATACTTTTCCAGATTCGATGGGGCAAGCTTTAACGCCTGCCGTGGTCGAGTACGAACCATGGTATTTTGGAAGTTCTGCACACAAAGAGCTGGGGCAAAAATTCTTTCAATGTAAAGGAGCATACAATGAGTTCCAATGACGTCAAGACAATCGCCGATTTTCTTATCTCAGATTTTGAATACGAAATGGGACCCACCCTCCGCGTGTTTGAAGCGGTTCCCATCGATCGCCTCGATTACCAGCCGGACCCGAAAGCCAAGGATGCCATCGGGCTCGTCCGCCACATCACACTCGAGGATGAGTGGCTTCTAAACTCAATTGCAGATGGCAAATTCGACGCCCCGCCGGCAGGGGACGATTCCTGCGGCATCATGAGCCCGGCCGACGCCATTGCCCGCTACAAGGAGAGGATTCCCGCAGCACTCCGCCGCGTCCGGGCGCTTTCTGCCGAAAAACTGACGGCTAAACTCAACTTGTTGGGCCTGATTCAGATGCCCGCCATCAATTTTTTGGCCATGACGCTGAAGCATTCCGTGCACCATCGAGGGCAGCTCAGCACCTATATTCGGCCGATGGGCGGGAAGAATCCGTCAATTTACGGCCCTACGGCGGACACCGTCCGCGAACCCGCAACTGTGTAAAGGAAAGGTCCGCCAGGCAAAAAGACGGCGGGTTTCCGCTGTGGCGGCAGTGTTCCCGGCAACAGTCCGGCCCGCAAAAGAAGGGCATGCTGACGGGGACAAGGCCGTGGTACACGCACGCGCGGCACGCCGCTACTTTGGAGTGACAGACGTTGCCTGCGTTGCCGGTGGGCGCCGGGAGAACAATTCTTCAATCAGCTCATGGTAGCGCTCTTCAACCACCGGGCGTTTGACCTTCAGCGTGGCTGATAGCTCGCCGGCGGCGATGGTGAGTTCTTTCGGGAGCAGCGCAATCTGGCGAATGCGTTCGTGCGGGGGCAGATGCCGGCAGGTTTCATCCACTTGTGCCTGCAGGAAGGTGTGAATGATTTCGTTCTTCACCAGCTCTTCGCGGTTTGCAAAATCAATGCCCTGCTCCCGAGCGTAGGATTCGAGCGCCGCGAAGTTGGGAACAATTAATGAGCCGACAAACTTTCTCGCATTGCCCAGCACGACAAGCTGCGCTACATAGCGATGGCCCTGGAACAGGTTCTCCAGCCTTTCCGGCGAAACATACTTGCCGCCGGATGTCTTGAACAGGTTCTTCTTTCGGCCGGTGATGCTGAGAAAATTATCCTTGTCCAGCAAGCCCAGATCACCGGTCCGGAACCAGCCATCGGCGAAGGTTTCCCCGTTCTTATCATCCGGATGATAATAGCCGGGGGTGACGTTGGGCCCTCGAACCAGAATTTCGCGCCCCGTGTGGCCTTCCGCATCTTCAGTTTCTTCTCCCAGCCTGACTTCAACGCCGGGGATGACCTGCCCTACAGTGCCCAGCTTTACAGCGCCGGGATAATTGACAGCGATCACCGGAGAAGTCTCCGTTAAACCATACCCTTCATAAATCGGAATCCCAATGGAGAAGAAAAACTCCGCGAGTTCGCGGCTGAGCGGCGCAGCGCCGGAAATCAACAGCCGCAACCGCCCGCCCATTTGGGAGCGGATTTTGGCATAAACCACTTTGTCCGCGAAAGCCCGCCTCAACCTCAGCCCCAGCGGAGCGGCGCCGCCAGAAATGTTGTAAGGAAACCATTCACGCCCCGTGCGCAAGGCCCAGCCAAACAATCTCTGCTTCGACACGGGAAGATGATGGACTTCATCCATCACCTTCTCCCGGATCTTTTCCACCAGCCGTGGAACCACGGCCATTAACGTGGGACACACTTCGCGCAGATTCTGAGGCAGCGTATCGATGCTTTCCGCGTAAGCGATCGAGACGCCCTGCGCCATGTAGTAAAAGTCAATCATCCGCTCGAAGATGTGGGCAAGCGGAAGGAACGCCATGCTGACGTCGCCGGAATGGAAATCAAACAAGCGGTCGCAGGCCTGTATGTTTGAGGCAATATTCGCATGCGTCAGCACCACGCCTTTGAACGCGCCCGTGGTTCCGGAAGTGTAGACGATGGTTGCCACATCGCCCGGCTGCGCGCGGAGCGCCTGCGCCTCGAGCGATTTCACCGGGCCGGTCCCGGCAGTACTTCGCCTCCCAGCCAGTTCCTTCCAGCAATGGACGTCCGGAAATTCCGCTGGCTCCGCGTCCATAGCCATCACAAACTTCAAATCCGGCAGGCCGGACCGCACGGCCAGAACTTTTTTCAACTGATCGCGGGTGGAAACAACTATTCCTTTCGAGCCGGAATCTCCGAGGATGTAATGCACATCCTCTTCCAGCAGCGTGGAATAGAGCGGCACGGTAATGCCGCCAATGCCCAGGATGGCGTAGTCGGTCAGCGCCCATTCCAGGCGATTTTCCGACAGCAGCGCCACGCGATCCCCTGCGCCGACGCCCATCTCCTGGAACGCCTGTGCCAGCGCAGCCACATTCAGAAGCACGTCGCGTGATGAGACTCCGCTGTAGCGGCCTTCCGCCTTGGTCAGGAAGGCGTCGGACTTCTGATGGTCTTCCATCGCCTTGAGAAATAGTTCATTGATGGTTTGAAACGGTTTCGATTCCATGCCTTCCCGTACCCCTAATTTGCAGCAAACGGCGGGCCGAAAAGAATTGTAGCACGGAGTAGGCGACATCCACGCCGCGGGCTCGAGACCAACCATTGCGAGTTGCATCACCACACGCGCAGACAAAGGCACGGCCTTTCTGCGAACATCAGCCGGACTTTCGCTCGTCGACGTTATCGATTAAGATTCAGCAGGAGAACCATTCGAATGGGGCAATCAGAAGCAGGATGGAGAAAGACAGCAGGGGCGCCGTCGAGAATCAGCCAGACCGTGCGCGCGCCTCGCGGTGCGGACCTCCAATGCCACGGCTGGCCGCAAGAAGCCGCTTTGCGCATGCTGATGAATTCGCTCGACCCCAACGTGGCCGAACAGCCCGGCGACCTGATCGCCTGCGGTGCAACGCGAAAGGTCCTTCGCGACTGGGAGAGCTACGCCGCCATCGTCAAAACTCTCAAGTCTCTCAAAGATGATGAAACGCTCCTGATCCGATCCGGAAAATCGGCAGGCGTCGTTCAGACACATCCGGACGCTCCGCGCGTGTTGATCGCAAATTCCGGTCCCGCCCCTCGCCCTTCGATATCCGCCAACTCTGAACGAAGTGGAAACACATTGCCACCACAGGCATCTGCGGCAAGCTGGACCTGGGTGGGGACGCAGGAAGCCCTGCCAACCGCCTTCCTGGGTTTAGACGCCATAGCCCACAAGCATTTTGGCGGCATTCTCGCTGGCAAGCTGATCGTGTCCGGTGGAATGGGCGCAGCGGGGGGCGCCTTGCCGCTAGCTGCCGGGATGCACCACGCGGCTTTCCTGGGCATCGAAGTGGACGGCGAGTGGATCCGGCGGCGCATCCGCTCGGGCTATTGCGATTATTGCGTCAACACGCTGGACGAGGCGTTACGCATTTTGAAAAACGCCGTGCGGCAGAAGCAGGGCATCTCCGTGGGGCTGGTGGGAAACTGCGCGGAAATTATTCCGGAACTCGCCAGTCGGGGAGTTCTGCCCGACATCCTGACCGACCAGACCAGCGCCCACGATCTCCTGCACGGTTACCTCCCTTCCGGCCTGAACGCGCAGGACGCGGGCGTGTTGCGGAAAGAAAATCCCCAGGAATATTTGTCCCGTTGCCGCGATTCAATTGCCCGGCATTTCAGCGGAATGCTGGCGCTCGAGAAGATGGGCTCTATCGTTTTCGATTTTGGAAACGGCCTCAGCGCCGCCGCGGCGGAGTGCGGAGCTTCGGGCGCCGCATCGGCCTTTCCAGATTTTATTGAAGCGTATCTTCGCCCGCTGCTGGCGGCGGGGCTCGCTCCTGTACGATGGGTGGCGCTTTCCGGCGATGCGGGCGACATCAAAACCCTCGACACCCTGGCGATCGAGCTTTTTCCGGATCACGCACTGCTGGCCCGATGGGTTCCGCTGGCGCGAAAGTTTGTGCGATTTCAGGGATTGCCGGCGCGCGTCTTGTGGATGGACCAGAGAACGCGCATCCTGCTGGCCGAGCGTGTGAACAGCCTTGTCGCGCAGGGAGCCTTCAAAGCGCCTCTCGTGATCGCTGTTGACCAGGCGAGCGAAAGTATGAACACTCCGCAACTCGCTGGGCGTGGAAATCAAAAGGAAAAAAGCTACGCCACAGCCCGCCTGCCTGCTCTGAATGAGCTGTTGAGCGCGGAACCAGGCGCCAGTTGGTTATCATTCGAAGCGGGTGCAGGATCCAGCCAGGTTACGGTGGCGCTGGCTGCCGACGGCTCCCTGCAGACCGCGAAGAAGATCTCTGGATCGCTGGGCAGCGACTACGCTCTCAAAATTTTGCGGCTGGCTACATCGCCAGAAGGATAACCTGGCCTGCAACGCGCCTCTCCGAATTCAGGTTCCCTCTGCGTCGTGAGCTTCACGAACACCTTCAACTTTTCCGGGAACTCACCGCAAAGAATGCAGTGGGCAGCTGCTCAACCTTGCGGCTCTTGCACTTGGGGCAGGCCAGCACAGTTTTTTCGTATTCAGTGATGGTCAGAACGCAGGTGAACTTCTTGTTGCACTCTTTGCACACATACTCGTAAATGGGCATCGAGATTCACCTCCGGATGTGCTTCTAAGCAAATTATAGCAAGACAGGCTGCGGCATCATATCCCTTTCAAACAGCGAGCCGCCAGACTGTCGCCACATCCTGCGCCAAACGGCTGGCCATCCCTAATACGCTTAAAATGTGCTCATTGGCGCGTGAGACCAGGCCGGATCCTATGCTAAATTCACAGTGTGCAAACCATTGTGGAATGTGTTCCCAATTTCAGCGAGGGCGCGGACAGATACAAGATCGATTCAATCGTCGCGGCGCTCGTTGACGGCCCGGACGTCCGCCTGCTGGACACTCAGATGGACGCGGACCACAATCGGAGCGTCATAACGTTTGTGGGAAGCCGCGAAAGCGTGGGCGAAGCGGCGTTGCGGGCTATCGGGCGCGCCGCCGGACTCATCGACCTGAACGATCATCGCGGCGTGCATCCCCGCATGGGCGCCACGGACGTTGTCCCCTTTGTGCCGGTCACCGGCGTCGAACTCCGTGACTGCGTGCAGATCGCGCAATGGGCGGCGCAAGAAACCTGGCAACGTTTCCACATTCCAACTTACCTTTATGAAGAAGCGGCCCTCGATCCGCGCAGGAAACACC
>DATEKC010000174.1:0-18545 GCA_035277665.1 Terriglobia bacterium | reverse complement strand
GCCTTTTGCGAGTTTGTCCCATGGCTTGCGCCATGGGCTATTGTCTTCCGCCCCGTTCCGGGGCTTGGGTTCGACGCAGATCGCGTCAATTCCCATGGCTTGCGCCATGGGCTATTGTCTTCCGCCCCTCCGGAGCTCGCTCTCTCCGACTGGGAGAGGGCTTTTGATATCCTTTTCTTTACAGCCCTGGTATCGCTACCTTGCCACCTTGCAAAAAAAGGCCAGGGCGGGATGATACCGCCCTGGCCCACAAATTGAGGGAGGCGATCTTGCTCCTGCCGGACGCCCCTCGCCAACCGTCGGGGCGCACGGCTTAGAAATAGAGCTTCAGGCCCAATTGCAGCTCCCTGGGCTGGTTGGCCTGGCAATTCAGTTCTCCAAACCCCGAGTAGGTTGTCGAGTCTGAACCCAGAAAACCACCCTGGACCGCTCCATTGAGGCATCCAAACTGCGGATGGTTGAAGACGTTGAAGGTTTCTGCGCGAAACTCCGCCCTCATGCCTTCGTGGATAGATGACAGGGGAAATTCCTTCATTAGAGAAAGCCCTGCCGTCCTGGCCCCCGGCATGTAGACGTTGGGTATCGTGCGGGGCGCTGTCCCAATCGTGTAATTATCCGGCGTCTTGATTGCTTGCGGGTTGGCAAAGTACTGGGTCCTCCAGTCGGCCCCGGTGTTTCGCTGGAGGGGTGCAAGCAGATTGGGCCGCTGCGTGCCGTAAGTTGGAATGGCGGTACTGGCTGCAAAATTGATGGACACGGGCTGGCCGCTGTCAAACCTCCACAGGCCGGCGGTCTTCCACCCGCCCAGCACGGCGTCCACTACCGGGTTCAACTTCGACCCGAAATGTTGGCCGCGCCCGAACGGCAGACTATAAACGTAACCGAAGGTGAGCACTTGCGGCATGGAGTATTCGGAAACGGACTTTTCCAGCTTCAGGTTGTTGGGGTCCTGAATGCCGTCAAAGCCGCCCAGCCACTCCGTATAGCCGCTGACGTCGGAATCGGAAAGGGTCTTGGACCAGGTATAGTTGCCGACAAATTGCAAACCGTGCGACATGTTCTTTTGCAGGCGCAACTGGAAGGCGTGATAGCTGGAATTGCCCCGTGGCGGGAAAGCTGCAAAGACGCCCGTAAACTGCGGGTAGGGCCGCAACAACTGATACTCCGGGACCTCCGTGCCGGAGAGAGAGGACGTCGGGTCGGTAATCAGGCCGTAGAACGGGTTCGCCACGTAATTGTTGGCGAGGTTCCCGATGGCATTCGGCGCCATCTTCTCGACCGAAGGACCCAGGTAGTTGATGTTCCCCGCGCCGTTGAAATAGAGATGCGTGCCCTTGGTGCCCACGTAGTTAAGATCGAGGAGGACGGCGCCGGGCAGTTCGTGCTCGAAGCCGGCGCTCCAGGTCTGCGTGTAGGAGCCCGCATTATCGCTGCGCAAGTTGCCGCTGGCCGTTTGTCCGATCTGTGTCAAGGGACCCAGCGAAGCGTTCGTGGGCGGATTCACTCCAAACGGGAAAGGATTCTTCATGAAGGTTTCAGGCGTAAATCCGTCGCTCTGATAAGTCTGGGGCCAGTTGGTATAGCCTGTGAAGCCGTCGAAGCCGGCCACCGGCCCGGTCCCTGCGGCGGCCCAGACGCTGGGGTTGTAATAGATCCCGTATCCGGCGCGGAAAACCGTATTCTTCCAGAAGCGATAGGCTAGGCCGACGCGAGGAGCATATTCTTTGTAATAGTTATTCGCAATGGTGCGGGAGTTTCCGTTGACGCCGGTAAACACCTCGGCGCCGGTAGGGTTAGGATTCATGCCCGGAACGGAGAAAGGCAGCGCGGCGTGGGGATCGAACCATTCCATGCGGTTGTGGCGCTCGGTCCGGGGCAGGTCGAGATCATACCGCATGCCCAGGTTCACAGTGAGCTTGTCGGTGACGCGCCAGTTGTCCTGGATGAATGATCCAAACTGGTTGCTCTGGGTGGCAACAAAGAGCGGAACTTCATATTCGCCCCACTGATTGGGGCCGCTGATGCCGGTGAGGAAGGAAGCCATGGAATCGCCGCCGCCCGAATACAGGCCGGGGTTCTGGGCGGTGGTGTCACTGCCAAAGGTCATGATGCCTGCCGGGGCGCCCGGCTGGCCGAAATTGATGCGGTGCATGCGGAACTCGCCGCCGAATTTGATTTCATGCCGCCCGGAAATCTTGTCCAGGCTGCCCAGCAGGTCGTGCGTTTCCTGCGCATACTTGATGATGGCCCAGGCTTGATATCCCAGTGAACCGCAGCATCCCGTCTGCTGATAGCCATCATAAATGTAGACGTCCGGAGAAGTCGGGAACCCGGAATTGGTGATGTAGGACGGCAACCCAAGGTCCGTAACAGGGCTGAAATTCGGGAAGTCGCCAGACGGGCCCACGCCGTTGCTGAATGAGCGCGTGAAACCATAAGACACGTTGACTACCGTGGAGGGGTTCACCGTCCAGGTGTCATTCAGCACGAAAGCATGCGCGGAGCTGATCACGGGGCCTCCGTTGCAGGGATCGAGGGGATTGTCAAAGCAAGTGGCGCCGTGTCCGTTGCCCCACTGCTCGGAATACCTCGATGAGAGCAGGTTGCTGGCGCCGAAGCGATGGTCGATCTTGATGTCCATCTGGTCGCCATTGTTGATGTTGACGCCCGCGCCATGCCAGTTGTTGTAGGGGTCGTAGCTTCCCGTGCCAACGCCGACGTTGGGCAGGGGAAAGAAGGACATCATTTTCATCGACACGGGATCGATAAGGTTCCCCGGCCCGGTGGGCACCTGGTAAGGCGTGCCGGCCAGAGTGGGCGAGCCGGGGCTCTGGTAGGTGGCCATGTTGTTATACGGAATGATCGCCTGGTTGGTCCAGCCGTTGCTCGGATCATTGAAGCCCGAGTACGGATCCCAGAGTTGTTGACTCGAGTCATTGCACATGCCGTTGGGGTCCCAGCCGGCAGTGCAAAGCTCGCCGAAGTTGCCCTGCCGTTCGAGGGCGCTGGGCACGCCGCCATTGAAGGAACTGGCCGAGTGGTCGCGCGTGGCCTGGTAATCAAAAAAGAAAAAGGTCTTGTCTTTGCCGTTATAAAGGTGCGGGATGATGATGGGGCCGCCCACCGTGCCGCCGAACTGGTTATAGCGGCGGGCGGGCAGGTCAACGCCGGCTTGATTGTTGAACCAGTTGTTCGCATCCAATACCTGGTTCCGCAGAAATTCATAAAGACTGCCGTGGAGCTGGTTGGTGCCGGAGCGCATCACCACGTTCAGGACGGTGTTGCCGCTGAAGCCGATCTCAGCGCTGAAGTTGTTCTGCTGCACCTTGAATTCCTGCACGGCGTCCACGGAAGGCGTGTAGAGCGGGACAATGATGCCTCCGTTCTGCTCGTAATCGGTGGTGCTGACGCCGTCGAGCAGAATGTCGGACGTGGCGTTGCGGCCGCCGTTCGAGACGAAATTGTTGGCCACGCCACCGCTGTCTCCGAACGCACGCCCGGCAGCCGGATTGACCCCGGGAGCGAGAAATGCCAGATCAAAAACGCCGCGCCCCACCAGCGGAAGGTCATTGATGTAGGTGCGGTTCACCTCCTGGCCGGTGGTGGCGTCCTGGGTTGACATTAACGGCGGCGCCCCCGTCACCTCCACGGTCTGGGTGGTGGTTCCGAGCTCGAGGCTGAAGTTCACCGTGGCGTTCTGGTTCACGTCCAGAACGATGTCCGTGCGAGTCGAGGTCTTGAAACCTGTTGCCTCCACGGTCAGCTTATAATTGCTGGGAGGAATGTTCCGTAAAATGTAACGGCCCGTGGCGTCGCTTGTGACATTGAAGTTGTAGCCCTTTGTGATGTCCGTGAGCTCCACCTTGGCCCCCGGAATCACCGCGCCCGATGGGTCAGAAATAACACCTGTAACGCTTCCGCTGTAGAGTTGCGCCTGGAGCGGCACGGCCAGAAATGCCAGGGCCGCAAGTGGCAGGAGGATTTGAATGGCGGCAAACCGCTTGAGGGCGCGGCCGCACAAAAAAGTATGGCAAGACGTCAACCGAAGCTTCGTCAACATAAGACCTCCATCTTTTCCATGGCCTTCAAACCAGACCCGACTGAACGCGACGCAAGCGCAACGAAAGGCGAAAAACAGGCAGGAGATTTTCCAACCACCCACGCAAAGGGCTTCCTTAATTAGGAAGCTTTAAAAAGGCCCAACAACAAAACTAGTGACCAGCACAGTTTTGTACGAGGAATGAGTACCACGGACATTAGCGGTTGTCAAGAAAAAACTATTAGTACTTTATCGAAAGCAAGCGAAGCAAAACCGGAAAGGGGAGCGCAACTGGAACGCAAGGCGGTTTGAGGCGTGGTGCGATGGCTTTGATGGCAATGCGGTTTCGGCGGGGGCGCATGGGCGAGTTGCGTTTGGCGGGCGCACTGCCGGGACAGGCTGAGTTCGGCAGACTGCGAGAGGCAGATTGGGGCGGAAGGGCTTCCCTTCTGGCGTGCAGCGGATTGATGCGCAAGGAGATGGCGGAGACTCCCGGGGGCCGTCGCAGCGCCGGCGCGGCCGCTGGGAATCGACGAATGTAGGCTAGATATCTGGTATTACCCGTAGCCAGGTGGGCGCCATTTTATAACGTTATTTCTTAAAGTTTTTACAAACTATTTAAAATCAATACTTTACATAAAATTCAAAACTTCTTCGCGATTTTGTGTCCGATTCTGCGACATTGGGTAATTTTTACATCGCCAGCCTTTATCGCGAGTCCGCCTATCGCGCCTAGACCATCGAGCTTCATGGCTCTCGGGCGCGCCTGAACTCGCTCTGGGCCTTCTCTTCTAGCCCCAGTGCGTGGTAGGCGCGGCCCAGCTCATAATGCGCTTTGGCCATCCTGGGGTCCGCGGCAACTGCCTGCTCGAGCTCCTTTGCCGCCTCACTGGGGCGTTGCAGGTAGAGGTAGAGTTCGCCGAGCGCTTCGTGCGCTTCGGCATATTCAGGAAGGATTTCAACCGCCTGCTTGAATGCGGCGATGGCAGCGTCCGCCCGCCGTTGGCGGGTGTAGGCCACGCCGAGATCATAGGCGGCGGAAAAGTTCCGCGGGTCAATCTTGAGCGCGCGCTCGAATGACTTCTCAGCGCCGTCGATGTTCCCGGAACCAAGCTGCGCCACTCCCAGATAATAGACTGCCGCACCGTCGTTCGGGTTGCGCTCCGAGACATATTGAAAGCCCGCCGTGGCGCGCGCGAATTCCTTGAGCTTGAGCTTGTTTTGCGCAACCAGGAAGCGAATCGTCAACGTTTCGGGCGCTGTCTTTTCAGCCTCCAACAACTCGCGCAATGATTCCTGATAGCGGCCGCGCTGCTTGTCAACAAGCGCTTCGGAGACGAGATTGTAGGCCTGAACGCGGTCCTTGGGATCGGGAAGGTTTCGCGTGTCTGCCTGCGGAAGATTTGCTACTGAGACCGCGGCGTATCCGAGTGAGCGGAGGCTTGCGAGCAGTGCGGGATCGGTTGATCGCCCGGCGGCCGCGGAGGCCTTGCTGGCGGACGTGTAGCGGCGGATCAAATCCTGGAGCCGCTGGTTCATCTCGTGTGCCAGCGCCTGGTGCGTGCTGTACAAGTTGTGAAGCTCGTCGGGATCAGCCTTCAGGTCGTAGAGTTCGGGGCGGGTTGTTTCAATGTACTCCATGCCGCGCCACTCGATGCCTAGCAGGCGGTTCCATCCGAAGTGGATGAGAGGTGCGTAATTCTCAGAGTATTGGCCTGAGTCGATTCCCGATGGACGGCCCAGCATGAGGCTCAGCAAGCTTTGCCCCTGTACGCTGGCGGGCCGCGCGATTCCGAGGGCCTGGAGGACTGCCGGCATTACGTCTACCAGTGAAACTCCCTGCTGAACGACGCGCGGCGGGTCACCGGGGATTCGAACTATCAGAGCGACGTGAAGCGTTGCGTTATAAATGAAGAACCCATGTGTTTTTTCACCATGCTCGCCGAGGCTTTCACCGTGGTCGCTGGCTAGAACGATGAGTGAATTCTCGTACAGATGCTGCTGCTTCAAGTAGCCGAACAAGCGTCCGACCTGCGCGTCAGCGAAGGCGATCTCGCCGTCGTAAGGATGGGTGCGGTAAAGGCGGGCGTAAGGCTCAGGAGGATCGTAAGGAGCGTGCGGGTCGTAAAGATGCACCCACAAGAAAAACGGTTTCTGGTGATGGGATTCCAGCCACTTTAATGCCAGGTCCACAACCTTGTCGCCGCGGCGCTCGATTTCGTCCAGATGGATTTCTCTCGAATGGCCCAGATTGAAGTGGTCGTAATAGGTGTCAAAGCCCTGATTCAAACCGAAGCGTGAATCGAGCGCCGCTGACGCAATGAACGCTGCGGTCGAGTACCCGTGGCTTTGCAGCACGCGGGCGAGAGTCATGCTCCCTGGAGGCAGCTTGTTCCCGCTGAAATCGTGTACCCCCGTGGCCATGGGATATTGGCCGGTCATCAAGGCCGTGTGAGACGGGAGGGTGATAGGCACGGCTGTGAAGGCGTTCGAGAAGCGGACGCCGGATTTCGCAAGCTGGTCGATGTTGGGGGTCTTGATTCGTTTGTAGCCGTAACATGCCAGGTGATCAGCGCGAAGTGTATCAATCGTGATAACCACCACGTTTGGACCGGCCTTTTCGGCCGCCGGAGCCACGCTCCACAGAAGTCCTGCAATGAACGCAGCCAGAACAATCCTCGACCAGAAAGAAATCATGAAACCTCGATGGCGCTGCCGGGAACTAACGCTTCAAGAAATCTCCAGCATCCCTGTGAATGCTCTCGGTTAAAACCGTTACACATCAGGCTCCAACCTTTCCGCGCAAAATCGTCAGAGAAGCCTTTGGTATGGTAAACGGCGTTTCTCCGGTCGCTCGAAGAATTGAAGTCCGTGGCGGACCGTCCGGATCTGCATGGCTGTTTTTTTCGTCAGCATGCCACTGGAATTGTTCTGCCCCAAAGGTTACCATCCTGACCTCATCCGAGAAACCGGCTTCCCGATTGCCGGAGTTGTTTTCAAAAACAATGCGAACCTTGCGGGCGTTCTCCTGGTCTCGATTCACAATCATCAATGACCATTCTCCATCGGGCCGGCGCAGCGCATACGCAGCCAGCAACTCATTCCCCGCGCCATCCCGGATATCGGTCGACACCCGGTAGCAACGGTGGGTTTCGCCGCCGGGTTTGACCCATTCCAGATTGATCAACCGGGAGCCGAAATACTGCGAGGTATATCCCTTGGTCTCGTGGTCTTCGCCAGCCACAAAGGTGCCAAACGTTCCCCATCCATGGCAGCCGCTGCTGAGCGGGAATGGGAAAAACTGAAAGTAAATGATCCCTGCGCCGCCCGCAGTGAGAAACGCTCCAACATATTCCGCCAGCCAGAGCGCGCCAAAAATATCGACAAACGACTGGTTGAGGTTCCAGGAAAGATTGCTCTCCGTGATGATCATCGGAACGTTCTCAGGCAGGCCGTCCTCTCGCCACACGTCAAGGATGTGCGTGACAAGTTCCGGCTCGCGGTAAAGATCAGACCAGGTTACAGCGCATGGCTCAAACGGATAGTGCTCGAACGACATAAATGCAAGGTCTTCCATCCGGCCGTGCGATTTCAAGTAATCGAGAAACCGGCCCAGCCACGACGTGCGGCCCTGGGAGTCCGGCCAGACTTTGATATCTTCGTTCACGCCCTCGAAGATCGGCCCTCCGAGTTTGGCCTCGGGCACAACGCGGTGAATCGCCGAGGCGAATTGCAGGTAGAGCGCGGCGTAATCTTCCGGCATGGCGTACTGCCCATCCGGCTCTTCGCCCATTTCGACGTAGGAAACGGGATATCCACGCTTTTTCAGATAGGCGATCTGCGCAGCCGCGTCCTCCGGAATTCCGTAAAGCATGGCAATGGGAACCATGGCCGGAAGGTTGTTGGTGACGCCGGTGGTAAAAAAGAGATCGAATCCCGTCTGCTCGCCCCCCTTCATGTGGAGATCGTTTGCATCGTGCCAGGGATCGATGGATGAGCAATAAGTTGCCGTCTGGTTCTGGTCTGGCGAATGCTGAATCAGGTCCACGAAATTTCCGAGGGGGTCAAGCGTCCCTGCATAAATTTCCCTGATCGCGTACCCTTCCGAGTTCCGGGGATCTTCAGGCCCGTGAGTGTCCGGCGTGTGCGACGACTCCGTCATCAGAATCCGCAGGAATCTGGCGGTGACGGGGAGCGTTGAGAGCTTCAGCGTCACGGTCCCACCCTTACTGTCGTTGATGAGCCCGCCGGGGAAAGTGCTCCAGACACCGGCGGTCGGTTTGCTCATGGCATCTTCAGTCCCTATCCAATATTGGACGTTGTACCTGCGCGCGTAAGGATCGGTCCAGTCAATCCGCATGGCATTCACAGGCTGGGCTGCTCCAAGATCGATCACCACCCACTGCGCATGCAAGGCATCGCTCTCGCCCGTGTAACGCTCAGCCAGGTAAGGATTGCTTTTCCAGTATGAGTTCGGGTCGCCATCGTTCAGGCGCGAATATCCGGAATCGGCCCCGCCGTTTCGCGTGTTGCCACGATGGCGCAGGTGATAACCGTATGAGTGTTGAATGGGCGTTCCAAGCTCCGAGCTGCCCGTGAAATAACCTTGCTTGTAGGCGGCGTCGCTCCACGTGCCCGTGGGGTTCCAGTGCCAGGCGGCAATCTGCAATTCCGTGTGCTGACGATAGGACATGGGTCCCCAGCCGGCTGAAAGACACTGTTTGACCATCGAAGGAGCGTAGAGCTTCTCCGAAGACTTGTACGGAATCATGTCAATGGAAGTGCCCAAAGCCTCATTTGGCTTGAACGAATTTGTCTCATGCCCTGGCGTAGCGTCGATGCGAATGGTTCCGATGTTGGATTTCTCCTGCGGCTCGGTCTCGCCCTGCGCGCTAAAACCGGGGGCTTCGGGCCCCGCTCCAATCCGCGAAACCGCCAAGATACTACCCGGCGCAGCACCAAGCGCTGCCGCCGTCGATGCTCCTGCCAAGAACTTCCGGCGCGAGATGTTGCCCGTCGGCCCGCTCTTCCCCTTGCCATCACAATCTTTTTTTCCGCTCATAGGCCACTCCCTCCCGTTGGTGGTTGTACTCAATCTCGTTCCATGCGCACTCGCATTCTAGCACCGGGCGATCTCACGAGCGCGGACGCTTTGCTGGATCTAAATTCCGCAAATCTCTGGAGTCCCAGCTTTGGCTGGTCCGGGCCATCAGTCAGGCCACCCCTCCTGCAGCCCAGCGGAGTCCATCAATTTCGATTTTCACGGGGTGATTGCCCTGGCGATGGCGAGCATCTCCTCGTCCCGCCAGTCGTCGCGCGGCTCCGCTGCCGCGCGCGCAAAGGTCCACAGCCGAACCCGCTCGTGGTCCACGTCCAGCAGGTCACCCATGCGGTGAAACATTCCATTTGGGTCTGAGCGCAACCTTTCGATACAGTTGAACAGATGCTGGGTTAAATCGTAGGCAGGATCGCCGACAAATGGCTTTGGATCAATGACCAGCCAGGGCATTCGCTCTGACTGGAGAACATTGCCCGCGTGCAAATCCGTCGCCAGCAGTGTCGTCTCACGCGCCGTTCGCGGCAACTCATCGAAGAGCCGCAGACCTTCTCGAACCAGCCCTGCATCCGGCCATTCTTCAGCGTCGGCAAGAGTGAGGTCGATCCAATATTTCGTCATGACGGAAAGAGGGCGAAAGGGATGGGACGCAAGCGGCGGGCGCCACAGACGCTTGAGTAATCCGGCAATCACCTGGTCCTGCTCGGTTTCAGGCCTCTCCCGCAATCTGTGCCCGGCAAGCAGCGCTCAAGGAGCATGGCGCTGAAATCCTCGTCAGCCTCCAACAATCGCGCGGTCGGGTCGCCCGCCCAGAAGTGCAACCCATGGATTTCATGCTCGCCCTCCATGTGCGCGTTCGCAAGCTTCAACACTGCGGGAGATCCA
Source organism: Terriglobia bacterium (assembly GCA_035277665.1). Taxonomy (GTDB): domain Bacteria; phylum Acidobacteriota; class Terriglobia; order UBA7540; family UBA7540; genus SCRD01. Next base: position 8,565 of record DATEKC010000174.1, on the reverse strand, counting down.
TCCGGGAGCGTCACGGGGGCAACCCACCCGCCGGTCAAGTCCTCATGGTCGAAGGGATCGCTAACTGTTAACGACCATCGGACTTCGAGATTCCTCAACATTTCCGGCAGCCGGTCAAGCCACGCTGTACCAGCGGGCGTGCGGCGGGCATTTTCTGCAACCCGGGCTGGGACCTTCAATGCCATTCCCTGAACCTGTCCGTGCCAAGGGAATTGTGGCCGGGCAAAGCCCATCCTCCTTAAGGGAAATTCGTTCCTACCTCTTCAACTCAGCCGCAGGCGGCGAAGCGAGTTCCAACGCTTTGCCGTCCAGCCGATCTGGCGGAGCGACCTGCAAAATTTGAAGAACTGTGGCAGCGATATCCAGAATACCTGGATGAGTCGTTTCGACCCCCCGGTTACAAAAGAATACTCCTGAAGTGTTGCTGGGATCGGAGGCGCAGTGGTCGCCGCTCCACTTTCTCATGTTGGCCACGATGATGCCTGACGGGACGGCGCCCAGGGCCGTCTGCCACGAAGTTCGGTAACCGATCTGAAAGTTGAGTTGAAGGTCAGGCGCTTCTTTCATGTTGGCCCCATGGTCAATGTCTTTAGCCAGGTAAACATTCTGCAAAACCGGCTGGCCGTTGTCGGGGTCGCGATAGGCCAGCAGTTTCTGCTGAATCTCATGGAGCAATTGATCCGCCTCCGGGCCGGGGTTGACAATGCCATGCGCCTCACGCCCGCGCTCATTCAGGTAAATTTGTCCCAGGCCGAGCGCGTACGCTCTGGTGCGGCTCCAGTCTACATTAGGGAAGAAACTGCCCTGGCCGTACAGGTCCTCCAACTTGAAACTCTTGCCATCCGCGCCGGAATTCATGAGAGTCAGGTAACCGTTCTGGGCAAGCCAGGTATTGGTGTTGAATCCCCAACGCCATGTGTGGAAGCCATGGTCAGAGACGATGATGAGCATCGCACCGGGCTTCATGGCTTTCAGGACCTGGCCGACGATTTCGTCCATATGCTCATAGGCCTGCAGAATTGCATCGCCGTATTGTTTCGCCTCCAGGGGATCGTAGCGCGGGTGCTGGGGATCGATCAGGCGGAAAAACATGTGCTGGATGCTGTCCGTAAAGGTAAAAATCGAGACCATCAGCGAAGGCGGATGGTTCCGTAGCGCGCCGAGGGTCATGTCTTCGAGCTTCTTTGAGGTGCGCCAGCAATCCTGGAGGAAAACGCCGTCGCTGATGCGCTCTTCATTCAACGCCCAGGTGTCGTGCGACCAGCCGAGAGTTTTGTAGAGCCCGTAGGTCCGAGCGAGTTGCGCGGAAAAATCGGTGGGGTAGGATATGGGCAAGACCGGATGCACGGGATCAATGTTCAGCGGCGACATGTATATTCGTAGGTCGGGCGAAGTCTCGAGCACGTAGAAGCGTGAGATGGCGTTGATTGACAGGAACGGGGTCACGGGGAATTTCGATCGAAACCAGTTGCTCCACTTCCCTTCTCCTACGCTTTCAGTATTTTCACCGAACCGGATGTCGACTTTCTTGCCGCCGGGAGCAACCGTGAAATCAACCGGCACGGAGAGCCGGCTGAATTTTTTCGCTGTGGGATCGATTGGGCCATCAACCTCAGCACGGGCGTGACCGTCTTTCAGCGCCAGCCGGACCAGTCTGCCGCCGAATTCGGTGTCGCCTGCGTCCCACTGTGTCAGGTCGGTACCGAAGTAGAAGAAGGTCCCCCATGTGCCGCGAGCATCGGGCAGTCCAAGCCCCGCCAGAAGTTCGCCGCCCGGAACTTTGGTGGGCGGAAATTCGAGCGGCATCCGCAACACCTTGACCTTGTAACCAGCATCAGCAGCCGCAGCATAAAATGGTGTGCCATGGCGCTCGTTGATCACCTTGGGCGGCCGGATTGGGAGCAGATTAAAAAGGAATCGGGGCTTTTGCGTTTCAACCAATGCAAGGTGCGGAAGGTAGGTTTCAGGGTCGCGCTTGAGGAAATCAAAAATCCCCGTCCCACCCGGATTAAGGCCGGTTGCAAATGAGGCCCAGGCGACCGGCGACTCCGGCGGATTGGTGGTGCCAAGCGGCTTAAAGGTGCCGGTCTGGGCAAGGCGGGCAAGATTCGGAAGCTTGCCGGCCGCCATATATTTGGAAATCAGGCCGGGGTCAGCTCCGTCGAACCCCAACACCACAACCTGGGTGGTGACAGGGCGCGTCGCCATGTGTTTGCAGGCAACAACGCATCCTGCAAGTGCCACCGCGCTCAAAAACGCTGTCCACACCAGGGCTCTCATCACGCTGTTTCTTTTATCACAAATGCGGAGGGTGCCAAAGGGAAATACCCTGAAAAACTGGAAGGGAGGATAGACGAAAAATGTTTATCTTCGTAATTATTTGATAAACTGCCTTTCCTCGGAAGTATGTGTGCCGGGCCTTTTTATTGTTCCGGATCTTTTCACCAACCACAGGAACCCCAGACGGAGGAGATTGCAGTACGCGAGCATGATAAGCTCTGAACAGTTACTGCGGCGTGAATTTTTGACGCTGCCATGATCTCAAACTATCAAGGGTTATGACCCACCTGCAGGTGACGAGTGTGGTGGGGCTATTGTAAACAACAGCAAGTTGCTGCCGGAAACTCCGAAGGACCTCGATTAGCCGCCGTCAGCAAAGGAAAGGCAGATTCTGCCTTCGGCTGGACGCGGGCCAGAGAAGGACTACTGGCCAATTAGGCTGACAGGAGAAACTGATGCTAGGAAGGCCAAGGCTGCTACGCGACTTTAATGCGCAACAGATTCTTCGCCTTTTGCGGAAGCATGGACCTTGCTCGCGGGCCGATCTGTCCCGATATTCCGGACTCAGCGCTCCGACAATTTCAAGCGGCGTTGCCTACCTGAGACAGCTTGGCCTGATTGACCCGATGGGCCCGGGCCCATCGAATGGCGGACGCCCGCCCGACCTCCTCCGCTTCAATTCCAAAGCGGGTTATGTAGTGGGCGTTGACATCGGGACATCGCTCGTGCGTTTTGCGATTGCAGATCTCGACGGCGAAATCGCCGGGAAAGCCGACGTTGCGACGCATTCCCATAGCACCCCGGACCACGTCGTGTCTTTGATCGGCACGGGGATCAGGAAACTCCAGGCCCGCCACAAAATCCCTGGGAAAAAACTGATGGCCGTTGCCGTGGGGGTGCCCGGCATTACCGATATCCAGAAAGGGATTGTGCTTTCGGCCCCCATCCTACCTCAATGGCAGTCCGTTCCCCTGCGCGACATCCTGGCAAAGGAAGTTGGGACCCGCACAGTGGTTGAAAATGACGTTAACCTGGCGGCCCTCGGCGAAGGACGATGGGGTATTGCGCACGGCGTGAAGAACTTCGTATTTTTGACCGTGGGTTCCGGCATCGGAGCCGGAATTTTTATCAATGGCCACCTATACCATGGCGCCGACTGGGCAGCCGGCGAAATCGGCTATCTCTACGTACCCGGCACAGAGGAAAGTCCTCTGACCATTCTGAAGCCGGGGCCACTGGAAGACATGATTGGCGCCAGGGCGATCGAAAACGCCTGGCGAAAGCTTGGCGGCCAGGATGGCGAAAGCGGCCGGCATGCGCCGGAGCTGAGCGGTGGGGACATCCTTGATCTGGCCGAAAAAGGGGACCCTGTCGCGGGCAGGATTTTGCAGCAGACAGCTCGAATTCTTGCTGACGCGATCACGAACATTTGCGTCGTTCTCAATCCATCTCTGGTGGTTCTGGGGGGACGTGTCGGGTCACGCCCGGCACTGTTCAAGGCGACCAGCCGCATCATCGAATTTAACGAGTTCTGCCGGCCTCGCATTGCAGTGAGCACACTGACAAATGAAGCGGTGGTGTTGGGGGCGGTTCAGCTGGCGCTAAATGTCGCTGAGCAGAAAATCCTTCCCGAAATTGAAAATTACGACGCTTTTCCCGCGCGGGTAACAATCACCTGACCGTTGTTGTCATAAGAATCCCGATTAACCGCCCGCCGTGGCGTCGCGCGCTTCGCGCTCCACCGTGCCGGCAATCTCCTGTCGCAGGATTTGAGCAGACCGTTCTAGACGGGCTTGCAGATCGGAAAGGCTCTTGCGGATAACCTGACGGTGTTCATCGATGCGGCTCCCTGTGATCTCTCCAAGTTGCCTCTCGTAAGTCTCCAACGAACCTTTCAGCAAAGACTCAATCCGCGAAGTCGCCTGCACCGTCTCTTCTCTCAAAACCAGGGCGGAAGCATCCACCTTATCAGAGAGTTCCTGCATCACGGAGTCGGCATTGGCCTTGACCTCAGCGGTCACGCTAGCCGCCGCGTTCCTGGCCTCAGCCTGAACGCGCTCCAATAAATTGTTGTACCAGGTGTCAGTAACGTCACGCAGCTGCTTCTCGTACTGTGCGGCTTCATTCTCCCGCGATCCCCGAACAAGCTTTTCGATCTCCGCGATCTGGCCTTCGGATAATTGGCTCACTCGATCACGCATCGACGCAAGGGCGTTCTGCACCATCACCGAGAGGCGATCCTTTAACTCCGCAAGGCTTTTTTCCCGCGCGTCCGCTGTCTCTGCGTCGAGCGTCTTGAAACTCCCCGCCGTTCGTTCAGCTTCCTGTGCAAGTGAATCGCGGACGGACTGGCCGAGACCGTTGATCTTCAACCGGGCCTCCTCCATCTGAAGCTCCAGGAATCCTTTCAGTTCCTCCTTCGAGTGTTCGAGAGTATCCGCCGCCTGCTGGTGCAAGTGCTGGATGGAAGACTCGATAACATTAGCAGCGGTCTGTTCAATTTGTCCGGATAGCTGAGCCGTAGCTTTTTCCTTAATTTCAGTCTCGAGTTGCGCAATCCTGCTGCTCAAGGTCAATGCCTTGTTCTCTTCCTCCTGCTGCAATTTGTGCATCAATTCCGCCGCGGTGTTTTCCAGCCGTGTATGGAAAGAGGCAAAATCAGTCTCGAGTTCCTCCCGGATCCTGTTTCTAAAACCTTGCATCGCTTCCTCAGCTACGCTGTTCAGCCGGTCCGCCGAGAACATGGCGATTGAGGCGGCATTCTGCTCACAGATCTTTTTCGCTTTCTGGTCCAGAGTATTAACCTGCTCCTCCAGTGTGCTTAGCGTCCCCTGAAGGCGCCGCTGGGCCTGATTTTCCTGTTCCGCCAGCTCATCATCAAACCGCAGGCGAAACGATTCTGAAAGCTTTCCCGTCGCCTGCTCAACGTAAGGCTCCAGCAGCTTTTCGATCTCCTCAGGGATGGAGGTCCCTGTCCCTTTACACATCAGCCAGACCCAGCGCGCAAACTCGTCCGTTCGCCGCTGCACCAATTCAGTAACGCGGTCCTGCGTCTGCTGGGTGATGCCGATCTCATAGTGTCCTGGGTCGAACTGGTACTTGAATTTCTCCCGGAGTTCCCTCGCAACCTGCTCGGCCTGCCCGTCCGCTTCGGACTGGAGCGCAGCCAGGGCTATCCGCGTCTGCCTCTCCGCCTGCCGGGCCATTTCCGCAGCGGTCATGGTCGCAAACGACTCGAGATCATTCCGGATGCGGTCCTTCAGACTCTTGCAATCCAAAGGCGCCTGAGCAGAAGATTCGCGAACAGCGGCCCCGTCTTCTGACAGAGGCACCCCTGAAAGGTTTGAGACAGCATCCACGACTTCCTGAAGGGTGTGCTGCAATCGGTCAATCTCCGCCTGCCAAGGGCGCTCAACTTCATTCGCTTCAGACATTTGTTTGAATAGCATTCGGGTATTGCCTCCGTTGCAAATCGCGTGAATTCCTTCCGCGAGGAATACTTACCGTCTTATTTCTTTGTTTTGGTAGTCAGCGGTATTCACAAAGCGCGCCGCCGAGTAAGGCAAGAAGCGACTCGGGCGACATCCCCCCCTTCTCATAGCCCAAGACATCATCTCGTCGGTACCAACCGACGGAAAGCCGTTTTCCTTCGGAAACCCTATGCAATAACTCCTCTGATTGCCTGCATCTTACCCAAGGTTGAAAAATTCCACAATGGGTGAAACTCCCTATTTACTGCGTGATTATCTACTCTGGCGATAGCTGAAGTGCGCCGTGTCATTCGCCCTCCCTGCACCCTTCGTCGGTATCTTCACTGGCGCGCCCGGGACGCGGGACGTCGAGATAAAACCTTGGTCGATTGATGTAAATAAGACTTGGCGGGCTTTGCGATCAGGCAACCTGCTTTGGTCAGGAGCAGGGCCGGCATTCCAAAGCCAGAGCGGCAAGCAAAACCCGCAAAGGCTGCGGGAATCCGGGGCCGTGCTTGGCAAACACTAACAGCTTTCTGGCGGGATTATCCCCCGCCGGATTGGGATGATGTACAATGAAGCGGCGCATAGAGCGGGGCGTTTTACTCGAATCACGACTTGCAGGGGCCTTTTCATAATGGACAAGAAAATTATCGGAATTGACGTGGGTGGAACAAAGGTCGCCGGAGGGTTGGTGGACAAGAAGGGCTGCCTTGACAAGACGGTTACCGTTCCGACAAAGGCCAACGAGGGGTTCGAGACGAGCTTTGGCCAGGTCGTGACCGTCATCAAGCGCTTGATCAACCAGGAGGGCGGCCCCGACCGCGTTAAAGGAATCGGGATTTGCTGTCCCGGCCCCCTGAATCCGCGCACAGGCGAGGTGATAAATCCACCCAACCTGCCAGGCTGGGTGAACATCAATTTCACAGAGCGCGTGGAAAAGGAATTCCAGCTTCCCGCCCGCCTCGAAAACGACGCTAACGCAGCGGGGTTGGCGGAGGTACTGTTCGGGGCCGCCGTTGGTCATAACGATGTCTTCTACGTCACTGTTTCCACGGGAGTAGGAACCGGCATTATCATCAACAAGAAGATCTACCACGGGAAAAACGGTATCGCCGCAGAAGGCGGGCACGTCACCATTGACCACGGCAGCCCGTACATTTGCGGATGTGGAACGCCAGGCTGCATCGAAGCCCTTGCCGCCGGACCCGCCATGGCCCGCCGGGCCCGGGTGAAACTTGAACAGCACCACACCTTGCCCAGTCTGCTGCGCGAACGCACTCAGAACCACCTGAGCCGCATCACCCCGGAAATGATCGAGGAAACCGCATCGGAAGGGGACGAAGTGGCCAGGTTCATCATTGATGAGACGGGTTTTTTCCTGGGTGTCTGGCTGGCCTCGATGATCACACTGCTCGATCCGGACGCTATAGTGATCGGCGGCGGAGTCTCCCGGATTGGCAAACCTCTTTTTGATAGAATCCGCAAGACGATTCCCCGTTACACCATTAACCGTCAGGCCCAAAATACCCCACTGTTGCCTGCCAAGCTGCAGAAGGATGTTGGCATTTTTGGCGCCGCCAGCCTCTTTTTGCAGGAAGGTGAAGCGGCTGAAAAGGACTAGCCCGACCAGCGCAGGATTGCTGATGAATCACGGCTTCCCCGGCGAGATCGGAAAGGCTCTGATTGTCCTTGGCGGCCTACTGGTGGTACTCGGCCTGCTATTCTTGCTGGGGTCAAAGGTCTCATGGCTTGGGCTTGGGCACTTGCCGGGAGACATCCGGTATAAGGGCAAGAACACAAGTTTCTACTTTCCTCTGGCCACCTGCGTTCTTCTCAGCGCAGTGGTCACCCTGATTTTGTGGCTGATTTCGTATTTTACGAGGCGCTAGCAGGACCGCCGAGATGCCGCGAGTAAAGAGATGAGCCAAATTCCACTGACCCTTGTACCTGAACGAAAGCTTTACACCATCGCAGAGTTGAGCTTGGCCGTCAAGAACCTGCTGGAAACGAGTTTTCCCGATGTCTGGGTGACCGGCGAGGTTTCAAACTTACGGGCTGCCGCTTCAGGCCACTACTACTTTACACTTAAGGACGCCTCTGCTCGATTGCGGGCCGTCTGTTTCCGCAATCAGGCAAGGTATCTCAAGTACAAACCACAAGATGGGCTTTCCGTCATCGCGCGCGGCCGGCTGAGCGTTTACGAAGCCCGCGGCGAGTACCAGCTCTACGTCGAGTACATTGAACCCGCAGGCGTGGGAGCGCTGCAATTAGCCTTCGAGCAGTTGAAGAAGAAACTCGCCTCTGAAGGACTCTTTGACGAAGCTCGCAAGAAGCACCTGCCCGTCCTTCCCCGCGCCATTGGCGTTGTGACTTCGTCTAGCGGAGCGGCCATCCGCGACATCCTGAGAGTCATCAACCGACGCTTTCCCAACATGAACGTGTTTCTCTACCCGGCCACGGTCCAGGGCAATAGCGCGGCCGCAGAAATTGTGGAAGGCATTGAATATTTCAACCAGCATCCCGTTATCGATGTAATGATCGTAGGGCGCGGCGGCGGCTCGCTGGAAGACCTTTGGCCTTTCAATGAGGAAATCGTCGCCCGCGCGATTGCAGCCTCAAGCATTCCTGTGATTTCCGCCGTCGGCCACGAAACGGATTTCACCATTTCGGACTTCGTCGCCGACCGGCGCGCGCCCACACCCTCCGCGGCGGCTGAAATTGCCGTCCGTCGCAAGGAAGACTTCCTTGCCGAGATTACAAACCGGGTCCGGCAAATGGGACAGAACATCCGGCTCAGAACTTCCGAAGCGCG
>DATEKC010000173.1:0-3042 GCA_035277665.1 Terriglobia bacterium | reverse complement strand
GTGTTTCTCGTCGTTCGGGTCCTTCGGCAGCAGGAGCAACTTCAGCTCGCGCTCCACCGACTCGCGCCGCGCCTCGAGCGCGTGCTCTTCGTCGTGCGCCAGCTGCTTCATCTCCGCGTCTTCCGCCTCCGCGATCAACTGCTTCGCCCCCTGAATCCCCTTCTCGATCTCCTTCCACTCCCGGTACTTCGTCACGATGGCCGAAAGCTCCGCGTGCATCTTCGCCACTTTCTGATAGCGCCCCGAGTCCGCATGCACCTCTTGCGAGGAGAGCTCTTTATTCAGCTCTTCGTAACGCGCCTCGATTTGATCCAGCTTTTGATACATATTCGGCGAAGTCATACACGCTCCAATGCAAACGCAAATTGCGAAATCAAATGACAATCGGGATTCGAACGGACGAGAACCACGACCCCGAACGGGGCCTCAGGCGGGTCGCGCTAATAGAATCGTGCAAACATCGTTAGTCAATTAGATGCAGATTAACCACTCTCGTCGCTCATGTCAAACGGCAGCTTGCTCCAAGCCCTCTGCCCCAGCAGCAGCCTCACCCGGGAACGCCAATCGTCACATAACAAAAAGCGTGAGACCAGCTCTATCCAAGCCAAACCGCCACGCGTCCAGCCTGTAACGTCATCATCAAATTGCGGAGTTAACGAGCTAAGTGCATTCGTTTTCGGGATTGTGGTGTACGTCACGCGCGTCGATTATCATAATTTTGAGTATGAGACGCGGACTGAAATTCCGAGCCTCTCGCTGACGAAGGTCATGCATGACGTCGCAAAAAGCCAATAGTTCGAAACTTTCAATGGCCCCGAAGGAACCGGCCGCTGGGCACGAGCCGATCCGCATTCTCGTCGCGGATGATTCGCCCGTTTCGCGAAAGGTCCTGGAGCAAGCACTGGAACAGGAACCTTATGACATCATGCTGGCAGAGAACGGAGAGCAAGCGCTTTACAAGTTCAACCAGCATCATCCTCAAATTGTAATCACGGACTGGGAGATGCCGGACTTCTCGGGGCCGGACCTGTGCCGGCGTATCCGGCAGAGCGCGAACGCGCCATACACTTACATCATCCTCCTCACTAGCAGTTCAGACATGGATCGGCTGGTGGAAGGCCTTGAAGCCGGCGCCGATGACTATCTGACCAAGCCGTTTCACCCCAAGGAATTACTCGCACGGATCGGTGTTGGCCGGCGCATCATCGCCATGCACCGCCAAATCGAGGCAAAGAACCTATTATTGGAACAAGCAGCGCAAACCGATCACCTCACGGGAATCCCGAACCGTCGCGCCGTGGAGGAATTTGCCTCGAAGCAGATTTGCGGCGCTGCACGGTTCAAATTCCCTGTCTCCGTGGTCGTCGCGGACCTGGACAATTTCAAATTCATTAACGACACGTACGGGCACGCTTCCGGTGACAAGGTGCTTCAGCACTTTGCAGGAATCTTGAAGGGAAATATCAGATCAGCCGATGCTTGTGGGCGGCTGGGAGGCGATGAATTTGTGCTGGTGTTGTCCCACTCGGATCCGAAAGGCATTCCCATCCTGATCGAACGGCTGCGGGCGACTTTGGCCGGTCAGGATTTCGGGTTTGACGGCGAAGTGGTCCATGTTTCTGCAACCTTCGGTTTTGCTGTATTCGAATTTGGGCAGCCGAAGAATTTCGCGCAACTGCTTGCAGACGCGGATGCGGTCTTGTATCGGGAAAAATCGAAACGTCGCCAGCCCGCCGCGCAGTGAAAGCCCGCCCGGCCGTCTTCAGGCGGGCACAGGGAAAATTAAGAAATTCGCAGGGACGTTTCGGCGCAGGAAAGTCCCGATTCGGTCGTTAGCGTGGTTCCCGCAACAGCGGGTACACCAACCAGCCATGCTGCCCTTTCCTGCTTCCGACCTCGAACCTCTAACTTCTAGGGTGCGCCGGGTGCCCCTTGCCGAAGGGCGGAGCACCCTAAGCGCAAAACGGGGGGAACCTAACTTATAGTGACTGCGGCCACTCTCGCGCGCAGGCCAATTTCGCGCAATCCGGCAAACACCGTATCTCGCCCTCAGGAGATTCCGCCTTCTGCAGTCCCTGCGCACCCAGAATTTGATTTTCAGTCGCGGTCGGCCACAGGCGTGAACGCCTTCTTATCGCCCCCTCATCGAACAGGACGCAATTCGCCATTGAGAGCCATCTCATAGAGCTCGCTTGCAGTCTTAGACTTCTTGTCGCTGAGCATTTCTAGGAGACTGGGGAATGGGATGCCGTCATACTCTGGGTGCTTCATGTAAAACTCAGTTATCACATCGGTATAGGCACTCAGCTCCAGATTGGCGTCATTGTTAAAGAACATCCTCGAATATGTATCCGTCCGCGCGAGACAGCGGGCGGACGGCATATCGCTCGGGCGTTTATCGTCGCCAAGATGGTAAGTCTTGGCTGTCGCGAAAAGTTGGTCAGCGAGGTCGCAAGCCTGATGAGATCCCTGCAAGGATCCTGATATGAACCCTTCAACATAAGCAGCCCTTTCAGCTTCGCCCCAAGATAGCCACTGCCCACCTCTTTCAGCGTCTTTCAAACTGAGCTGGCAGCTTGTACGAGCAGTGACCAGAATGATAAAAACACCGGTCGCCCAAAGGTACTTCCATGGTTTTTCCATGTTAGGCCTCCGCCCGCCTGATTCTCTCACCAAATTCGTTGCCTGGCGCCGACAAGAGGCCTGATCGAATCTTGAGGATTTAATTGCTTTTTGGCTGCTTTAGTGCTAATGTAGTTAAGACTTTAGAACGACAGAGCCCACAGTTCTTGAGGTTGCAGGCTTGATGTTTAAACTAGGTAGAAGCGTGCAAGCAAGGAGGCAGCGGAGTAGTGGCCCTTAGGCTGCCCTCAGCAAAACTAAACCCTGCCCGCCGTGGCAGGGCGCCCCGGAACGCAAATCCCGCCGAAAACCTGACCCCAATTTACCCCGTTTTGATCGCAAATGAAACGCACAGTCGCGAAAAGTCATCTTATTGCAAACACAGCACTTATGAAATCTTGATCGCAAATGAAAATCGTT
>DATEKC010000172.1:0-16266 GCA_035277665.1 Terriglobia bacterium | reverse complement strand
CCATCAGCAGCGCGCCGGCGATGTAGGGCGCGGACCGGTCGAGGCCGGTGGTCACCCGGACGAGATACACGACCAGCGGAAGCACGGCAATGCCCAGCACCATTGCGCTGCCATAGACCACCACGCAGCGCGACCATTCGCGCAAGTAGTTGCCGTGGGTCTTGAACACAAACCACTTGTAGCCCAGGTAAGCCACCGTCATGTTCAGTGGGGCCGCAATAATGCTGGCAGGAATATAGCTGTGGGGGACTACGGGGGCGAGCACGTATGTCAGCACCGCGTAGTCGCTGTAGCCGAACAGAGTGTTCCAGGCGCCCACCAGCAGGTAGCGCCCAAATTGCTCGGGCGGGATGTGGCTGGCCAGGCGCCGGATCCACGCAATTTTGAGGAGCCTTGATGCCAAAGGCGTTCCTTTAGTGGTGCACGGCGCCGGCATTCGCGCGCTCAGCGGAAAGCTTCCTTGTTCACCACGCACCGGACATCGGCCAGGCTGCCCTTCGCTTCAAGCACGTCGATGAGCGACTGCACCGTCCGCCCCGCCATGCCGCGCGCAGGATCGGGGGAGAGCCGCGTGATGCGCCCCGCGCTGGCGAAGTGATTGAACAGGCGCAAGCGGTCTTCCAGTTCCGGATCGCGCAGCGGCGAGTCCGGCGGCAGCGGTTCCTTCTCAAAGACATCCAGCGCCGCGCCCGCAATCACACGTCCTTTCAATGCGCGTGCCAGCGCTGCTTCATCCACCACCGGCCCGCGCGAAGTGTTCACCAGGTAAGCCGTGGGCTTCATCGTGCGCAGAGTCTTCTCGTTGATCAGGTGGTACGTCTGCGCTGCTCCCTCGCGCACCAGCGGCACGTGCAAGGAGATGAAGTCCGATCCGGCGAGCACTTCATCCAGGATGGTCATGCGGATGGTTCGCCGCTCATCCGCGAAGCCGGCGCGGTGCCGCACGTCCATCTCCTCCTGAACTGCCTTCAGGAAATCCTGCCGCGCCGGGGCCGAGTCGTAGCAAAGGAAATTCACGTCAAACCCCAGCGCCTTTTTGATGAACGCCTGCCCGATGCGTCCCAGGCCGACCACGCCGATCGTCTTGCCGGTGACCTCGTCGCCGAGAAACGGCAAATAGGGATGCCAGGCGCCCCAGCGATTTTCCCGCACCAGCCGCTCGCTGGGATAGAGCTTGCGGGCCACCGCGCCGAGGATGAAGAGCGCAAACTCCGCCGTCGCCTCGGTCAAAACTTCCGGCGTGTTGGTGAAAGGAATTTTGTATTCGTTGGCGTCCGCGCGGTTGATGTTGTCGAAGCCCACGGCGTCCTGCGCCACCACCTTCAGCGTTCCCTTGCCCGCCTCAAAAACCTCGCGGTCGATGGGATCGCGCAGCGTGGTGATCAGCGCGTCGATGCCCGAGCGCACTTTTTCGATGATCAGACTTTTCGGCGGCGGCTCGAGCTGGCCATAAACTTCCACCTGATAACCGCGTTCGCGCAGCCGGCCAAGCGCCTCGCTGCCGATGTCGCAGGTGGCAAAAATGCGGATGCTGTTTGGGGTTTCGGTCATCAGCCTCTCACGAATGTTTTCTGACCCAGCCGTCGATGCGGTCGAGGGCCTTCCTGATGTTATCGATGGAGTTGGCAAAGGAAAATCGCAGATAGCCTTCGCCCCGCCGGCCGAATGCCGTGCCGGAAAGGCACGCCACGCCGGCTTCATTCAACAGCGCCTCGGCAAGTTCGGTCGAACTCCTTCCGGTTTCGTTGATGTTCGGAAACGCATAGAACGCTCCCTGGGGCATGCGGCAATGGAACCCCGGGATGCGATTCAGCCCGTCCACTATCACTTCGCGGCGCTCGCGAAACCGCTCCAACATGGCGTCCACCGAGCTCTGGTCCCCGCGCAGCGCCTCGACGCCGGCCATCTGCGTAAAGCTCGCCGTGCAGGAATTTGAATTGGTCATCAGCAAGGCGATCTGGCGTGCCAGCTCCGGACGCATTACGCCATAGCCCAGCCGCCATCCGGTCATGGCGTAGGTTTTCGAAAATCCGTCGAGGATGATCACGCGGTCGCGCAACTCCGGAAACGACGCCGGGCTCACATGGTCGCCGCCGTAAATCAGCCGGCTGTAGATTTCGTCGGAAAGGACCATGATGTCGCGGTCCTTCAGGGCGTCCACCAGAGTTTCCGTTTCCGCCCTGCTGATCATTCCGCCGGTGGGGTTGTTGGGCGAGTTCAAAATCATAAGCCGCGTGCGGTTGCTGATCTTGCCCAGCACCTCTTTGACGTCAATATCAAAGCCGCGCTCTTCGGGCATTGAATAGGCGACGGGCGTAGCCTGCACAAAATTGATCATCGAGGAGTAAATAGGAAATCCGGGGTCCGGGTACAGCACTTCGTCGCCGGGCTCGACCAGCGCAAGAATCGAGTAGAACATGATGGGCTTTGCGCCCGGCGTGATGACCACCTCGGAAGGATCGACGGAGATCCCGCGCCGGCGGCCCGTGTCTTCCGCCACGGCCTGCCGCAGTTCCGGGAAGCCCGCAGGAGGGCCGTAGTGCGTCCATCCCTGGTCGAGCGCGCTCTTGGCCGCTGCCACAATGTTGGGCGCGGTCGGGAAATCGGGCTCGCCGATTTCGAGGTGCACCACTTCCTTGCCCTGCGCTTCAAGCGCCCGCGCGCGGACCAGCACGTCAAAGGCGCCTTCATTCCCCAGCCGCGACATGCTACCCGCCAGCCGCAGCTCCCGCATCTCCGTTGACATTCAAAACCTCCGAACTGGCAAGTGTAAACCCTTTGTGCCGCGAACGGAAGAATGGCGGAAGAATAATTCCGCCGCGGCCGGATTCCGGGCCCGTTCCTGCGCACCCGGCCGGTGAAGTCACGGCACCGCCTGCAACGTTTGCTTGCCGCGGGCCGCGTGGCAATGTTAAGTTTACGAAAGGGCTGATCGCACGAAACTTCCTGTCAGTCCTCGACGTGCAAGTAAAGAAAATATGCGTTGGTCCTGGAAAATCGGCGAGGTGGCAGGGATCGGCCTCTACATTCATGCTACCTTCTGGCTCCTGATCGCCTTTGTACTTCTTTTAAACTGGTCTGACGGGCACAGCCTGGCGGCAGCGCTTTATGGCGCGGTCTTTGTGCTGGTCATCTTTGGCTGCATCACCCTGCACGAACTGGGGCACGCGCTGACGGCCCATCACTATGGCGTTCGAACGCGCGACATCACCCTGCTGCCCATCGGAGGGCTGGCGCGGCTTGAGCGCATGCCGGACGACCCGATCCAGGAACTCTGGGTCGCTCTTGCCGGCCCGGCTGTCAACGTGGCCATCGCCGTGCTGCTCTATGCCGCGGTCCTGTTATCCGGCGGAACATTCCTGGCCCGGGACTTTATTTCGCTCAGCGGGACCTTCCTGGCCAACCTGTTGGTGGTGAATCTCTGGCTGGTGGCTTTCAACATGATCCCGGCGTTTCCCATGGACGGCGGCCGCGTGTTGCGCGCGCTTCTCGCTACACGGGTGGATATGGTACGCGCCACGCAGATCTCCGCGCGCGTCGGACAGGGCATTGCTTTTGGGCTCGGAGTCGGCTGCCTGTTTGGCCTGGCGGGCATCTTTAGCCTTGCCGGATTCTTCCGCCTGGACGGATTGTTTTCCGACCCGTTCCTCATTCTCATCGCGGTTTTTGTGTGGACGGGCGCCAAACAGGAAGCGGATGCATCCCGCATGCACGCATCGATATCCAGCATCCCCGTGCAGCACGTGATGCTGCACGACTTTCACACTCTGCGCCCGGACGACACGCTGGGAGAAGCGGTCAACCATGTTCTGGCCGGCTGGCGGGAGGATTTTCCGGTGGTTTTCGGCGACCACGTTCTGGGCATGCTCACGCGCGAGGACATGACGCAAGGCCTGGCGCAGGGCGGTTCTGAAACGCGGGTGCGCGACTCCATGAGGCGCGACATCGCCGCCATCGATCCCCGCCTGAGGCTGGAGCAGGCCCTGGTGATGATTCGTGAACTAAATTGCCGGTCGCTCCCGGTTGTGCAGGAGGGGCGGCTGGTGGGTTTGTTCACCCTCGATAATGTAGGCAGTTTTCTTTCCATCCACTCGGCCCTGCGCCAGGCGGACCGCAAGACGCGAGACAGAAGAGAAAAGAACCCCGGAGGAGAATCCTCCAAAAGAGCGATCTGAAGTGCCCAAACAATATTTTTATTACAAGGACCTCGCTGATCTTCGCAAGCACGCCGCGGAGATGGGCGTTGATATTCCGCTGGTGGAGGACCGCGACGAAATCCGCAGCATCCTCGCGCGGCCGGTTGAACTGCGAAGCCCTGGCGGCAAGACCTGGCGGATTGGAAATTCCTTCGCCATCCATCCCATGGAGGGCTGCGACGGCGACCCTGACGGCAATCCAGGCGAACTCACCTTTCGCCGCTACCGGCGCTTCGGCTCAGGCGGGGCCAAGCTGATCTGGTTTGAAGCTTGCGCGGTCGTCGCGGAAGGCCGGGCCAACCCGCGCCAGCTCTGGATCCATCCGGGTTCCGCAAAACGGTTAAAGGAACTTCTCGAGACCTGCCGTGAAGCGCATCGGAAGGAATTCGGGACCACCGGGGACCTGGTCGCGGTCCTGCAGCTCACGCATTCCGGCCGCTACTCCTTCGAAAAGCAGAAAGTCGCCTCCCGGCATCCCGTGCTGGATTTGTACCCGCTCGTCAATCGCGAGGGTTTGCCGCCGCGGGAAACTCTGCCGGAGCTTGCCACAGACGATTATCTCGCCCAGCTTGAAGACCGCTACGTCGAGGCCGCCCGCCTCGCCCGCGAAATTGGCTTCGACGGTGTGGACCTGAAGATGACTCATGGCTACCTGCTCTCGGAACTGATCGGCGCTCGAAATCGGGCCGGCGCTTACGGCGGCTCGCTCGAAAACCGGGCGCGCTTTACACTCAACGTGGCCGGAAAGATCCGGCGGCAGGTGGGAGACGATTTCCTGCTCGGCGTTCGGCTGGGCGTTTACGATGGCGTCCCTTACGCCGTCGGCAACGAGGATTCTGTGGGAGTGCCGCGCGTTTTTCCAACGCCGTATAACTTCGGCTTTGGGACGAACCCGAACGATCCTTACCGCGCGGACCTCTCCGAGCCGATCCGGTTCGTCGGCTGGCTCAAACAGGCCGGCATTCGGCTGCTCAATGTCTCCCTCGGAATCCCTTACGCCAACCCGCACCTCGGCCGTCCGTTCGACAAGCCGAACGAAGGCTATTACGAAACGCCCGAACATCCGCTGCTGGGCGTCGCGCGGCATTTTTCCGCCACCGCAGAAATCCAGAAGGCTTATCCGGACCTGGCCGTGATAGGGACGGGCTATAGCTGGCTGCGCCACTTCATGGTCCACGCGGCAGCGGCCAACATCAAACAGCGTCGCGCCACGCTGGCCGGGCTGGGCCGCGCGGCCCTGGCCTATCCGGAAATTCCACGCGTCGCGTTGGGAGCGGCCGGCCTTGATCCGCTCCACACCTGCAAGACGCTCTCCTACTGCACCTACCTCATGCGCTCAAAAAATAATGAGCTGGGACAATTCCCCACCGGCTGCCCGCCCTTTGATAAAGAAGGTTACGGCGAGATCATGAAACAGGCGCGCGCCGCCAACCGGGCCGCTGCAGCCAAAAAACCGTAACGCGGGCCTCCGGATTCCAAGTCCGCGCTCTTTTCCAGCTCGTCGCCGTTTTGCTTTGCAAAACGGGACGATCCGCTCTCCGGAGCCATACTGCTTTCCGTCAATCCTTCTCCCACCGCGGGCCGCTTTGGCTTCATCAAGAATGTTAAACTTGCCTCGATGGGCGCAGGAACTCGAACCCGGAGAGGTTTGCTATGACGGACAAAGAAATTGCACGGCGGCTGGAAAAACTGGAGCGCGACAACAGGCGCCTGAAGCGTGTTGCTTTTGCCGGCATGGCCCTGGCCGCGGCGCTCGTTGTCATTTACTCCGTCGCGTGCTCTTCGGGCGGCATCAAGCCGGGCGCGGAAAAGGTGACGGCGCGCGAGTTCGACATGGTGGACAGCGCAGGAAAGGTGCGGGTGAAGATCGCGATGGACTGCTCTCAGGCGGCCAACTGCCGGCCTGAAATCAGGTTGTTTGGCGTTGCGACCGGTTCCGGTGAGCAGGAAGAGGCTTCGCTGCTGGGTGACCGCCTGCAGTTCAGCGTCAGCTCCAAAGGGAGCGCGCCCGGCATCACTGCCGAGGTGGGAAGCGGCTCCGGCGGCGGTGGATTGCTGTCGCTCGAGGGCGCAGGCGGCAGCTATGTTCGCGCCAACGCCAACTCACCGAGCATCGAGATGAAAGACGCGCAGGGTTACGTGATGGACCTGGGATCTGTTGATCTGACCACCGTTCTCTCAGGCGAGAGTTCCCAGACCACCGCCGACTCGATTGTGATGTTCGGCAATGACAGCAAACACCACATGATCTGGCGCGCACCATGATTGCCGCCCGCCACAGCCGCAGCATGCGGTTTGCCGGCGGCGCGGTCTATTTTTTCCAGGGAGGCGTTTCCGGCAGGAGCTTCTGGAATTCGCCGATCAGGCGAGTTTCGTATTCGCCGGCGTAGGTTTTGCCGAGGAAGCGGTCAATGGCTTCATCGTGGAAGCGCTGCCAGGATTCTTCCTCGTGGCCTGGGTTGATGGGATAAAAGAGCGCGTTGTTGGCGCGAGCGGCGGCGAGGTCGCCGGGAGCATCGCCCACCATCAGCACGCAATCCTTCTCATACTTGCCTGCGGTGGTCAGCTTCAGATGCTCCTTCTTGCTGCCCATTTCCTGCCCGGCAATCACGGCCGCATACTTTGCGATGTCATGCTCGAGCCATTCGCGTTCGAGAGCTTCGCCGGGCGTTGCGGAAACGCAGATGATGTCGGCTTTGCTCTGCAGCTTTTCCGCGGATTCGCGAAAAAATGGAAAGGGCGGAACGCCCTCCACGACGTCCGCGATAGCGCGATTGACGGCCAGGCTCCACTCGAGCGTCTGTTCCAGCACAGGATCGTGCGTTCTGGTGATTTCGATTTCCAGCGCGGGATTGCCCAGCGGCACGCCGGAATCAATCCAGGCCTGCAGCGTGGGCACTTCGGGAATCTTCACGCCGCGCCGCATCGGTTCCGGCCACTCGCGCAGAAGCTGGAAGGTTTTGGTGAGCGCCGGGAAGCGGTTGGTTCCCCGCCATTTCGAATAGAGATTCACAAACTCCGCCGCCTCGCGCGCGTACTTTGAAATCGCCTGCAATTTCCAGTACTTGATGATGTTGGGGATAAAACATTCCTTGTGCTTGATCTCCATGGAGTCAAACACGCAGCCGTCGGAATCAATTCCCACAAAGAATTTGCGCTGCGGCTTGAAGGCAAGAAGCTGGTCTTTGGATGAACTCATCGTATCGTCTTTCCTGATTGAAATTTGCCGAATGGTGAATCTTAGCGCAATCGCGCGGGAGTGGGAAGGGTGAATCCCGGCGCGGCCCCTTTCCAGTGGCATCCGGGACATTTCTGGCGTCGATCGGAACGACAGCCGTCGGCCAGAGCAGCGGGCGCCTTGGCGTCCGGCTAAGTCAGCACCCGGTTCAGGAGTTGGCTCACGGCGCGGTCTGATTCCATGAAGGAGTTGCGATGGTCCATAGCTCCGGCGAGGTCCGCGTGCGAGAAAGCGATTCTGCCAAAGGGTCCATCGCGCAGCGCTTCGCGAGCGGCGGGCTTGCCTTCAAGCCCGAAGAAGAAGCCCGGTTGGGGATTGATGAAGGCGTGGCCAAACCGGTTGAGCACAATTCCGGCGATGTCGCGTTTCGCGTCGAAGCCCGAAGCGCCGAACATTTCCATCATCTGCTCGCGGACTTGCCGCTCATAGGTTGCGAATGGAGTGGAGAGCAATTCCGCCCGGCCCATCTGGCCCTGCGCAAGCGCCGGAAGCCCGGGCTTGGCAAAATCCACGAAGAAGGTGAGGACGGTGGGCAGGTCGGGGCCTACGGTGGGCAAGTCGACGCCAAAGGTCGCGTCCTTGCGCACGTTGACGTAGCGCCCAAAACCTTCGAACCACGACGCGCTTGAAATGCCAAGATCGTACATGAAGCGCCAGTTGCGAACCGCCACGTTGGCGGTCATATAGGGCGAGTAGAGGAACTGGTCATAACTCTTGCGCCGGGTTTCGTCCAGGCCGCGCACCACGTGTTTGGTGATCCACCCGCCGCCGGCCATCACCACGGTCCTGGCCCTGACCCGATAGACCTTGCCGCCTTTCAGGTACATGACGGAAACAAAATCCGCTTTCTCCGGCTCTCCCATGTGTTCAACGCGGACCGCGGTGGATGCCAGCCGGATGCGCACCGGCTGGCCGGGACGGTCGAGCGCCGCGAAGTTAACAGAATTGTTGTTGGTGGCGGCCATGGTTCGCGGGCCGTCGATCGAGCCGGGAACCAGCGTCTTGACGATCAGCCGGGTCATGCCGGAGTTGCCGCCGGGAAACATCTGGAGGCCGGTCGCCATGCTGTCATCAACCGTCGGAATCACCTTGGACCACATGTACTGAAGAAATGCGGAGAGGACGTCGGGGCCAAGGCCGAATCCTCCCGAGGTTTCGCGAGTGACCAGCAGGCGTATGGTTTCGCGGCTCACGCCGTAGGTGCGCACGTAATAATCCTCGATGGTCATGCCATCGAGCTCGCGCGAAACAGCGTCGCCGGGATAATCGTAAACCAGCGGCGGCTTCACATAATGGTCGCCGTGGATGGCCAGCAGTTCTTTCCGCACCGATTCAGGAAACGGACATCCTGCGAGACCGTTGTCCCAGGGATCTCTGATCCAGATTCCAGGCTTTTTCCCGAATTTCGCGCCAAAAAAGAACCCCTCGGCGGGTTTCCCGTTGATGTGTCCGATACCGTAAGGGCTGCGCGGCAGGTCGATCTGCGGAGAGGGGCCCTGCCACGTCTGGTAGGACTTGAACGCGTCCCAGTCCAGGCCCATGGCGTCATAGACATGCTTCAGAAAGCTGTCTGGATACGGCGGCTGAAAATGCACGGACGCCTGGGGAGCGAACAGGCGATGGCCATCAACCACAAACTCATTTCTCTTGGCGACGCCGCCGAAAATGTTTGCATTGTCCAGGATCAGGCAGGTGCGGTCAGGGGTAGTGCGCTGGTGAAAGAACAGTCCGGCCGAGAGGCCCGAGAACCCGCCTCCCACGACGACGCAATCGTAGGTTTCACCTGTGTCGATGACACCCGCGGGCGTTTTGTCAAAATCTCCGTCGCGGACTTCGTGAGCATCATGGATCACCTGCCCGGTGTTTCCGGCGGAGGTTTTGTAGTCGCCCTCGCCTGTGTAGCCGGTCCAGGCGGCCCAATCCGCCTGGCTGTTTGCCGCTTCCTGGGCGCCGAGTGGGAATGGGCAGGCCGCAGCGAGCAACATCCCTGTGGACGCCATCAGTGCTCCGTCCAGAAAATCGCGGCGGGTGATGGGCTCGTTCATACCGAGGGCTTTATCGAGGTGAGGACATTTGCTCATGTGGTTTTGTCCTTTCCACAGGGTTCCCGGACTTCAGCCGGGTCTTTCAACCGGTTCCACGGCAAACCGCTAAATTCTTGTCCTGGGTGGCTGTTGCGCTGCGACTATCCGCCCCAGTCTACACCCCGCCGGCGCGGGGGCAACCACAATTTTGCGATTGGACCGGATTCCTGGCCAGGGGCTTCGTCACAGTGTTATCTTGGCTACTTTCCCCTGATCGGTTAGAGTGGTTGCTTTGCAGCCCTACGCAAATTCTATTGGAGGTTCGTTTCAATGCGATCAAGCCTCTGCCGGGTTCTGTCATTTATTCTTCTGGGCGCGCCTCTGGCGTTTTCCGCGCCGCCGGCCGCTCCCGCCAGCCAATTGCACACGCTCATTCAGGACATCCGCGCGGAAGTGCTTCCTGAACAGGCCATGGAGTACATGCGGAACATCTATTCCACGGACCGCTGGTTCAATTTTTCCGAATTTCAAAAAACTGCGGATTACGTGAAGCTGCAGATGCAGAAGATGGGACTCCAGCAGGTGGAGATCGGAACGCCTCCGGCTGACGGCGTCACGCAGTACGGATTCTGGACCATGCCTCTGGCGTGGGATGTGAAAGAGGCAACACTGGAGATCGTGGAACCGAAGGTGCCGGATAATCTTCGCGTGCTGGCCGACTACCGCAAGATTCCCACTTCGCTCGGTGAATGGAGCGGGCCGACGCCTCCGGGCGGCATCACGGCCGACGTGGTGGAAGTGAAGGATTGGCCCGCGGAGAAGATCGCCCAAATGGACCTGCGCGGCAAGCTGGCGCTGACCGATGAGAACCCGGACGGAATCAAGTGGGCGCTGGTGAAAGCCCACGCGCTGGGCGCCATCGACTCGGGGACCGAAAATCCCGACCTGAGAAACGGCCATCAGTGGGTGAACGCCTGGGGCGACGCCGGATGGGGCTTCATCAAAAGCAGCACGCCGCTTATCTGCTTCTCCATTTCGCCAAACGAAGGCGACTTTCTTCGCAGGCTGCTGGCGCAACACGGCAGAGTGCGCGTCCATGCCGTGGCGGACACCCGCTACTACAAAGGCGTTTACCCCTACACCACCGGCGTGATTCCCGGCACCGGGCAGGAAGAAGTGCTGGCTCTGGGTCACACGGCTGAACAGGGAGCCGAAGACAACGCTACCGGCGTGGCTGCGCTGATGGAAGCCATGGCCACTCTGAACCGGCTGATCGAGTCCGGAAAGTTGCCGCGGCCGCAGCGCACCATTCGGATTCTGGCCATGCCGGAGTTATACGGGTCCATGCCGTACATTGCAGATCATCGTGATCGGATCAAGCGCACCATCGCCGCCTGGTGCCTGGATACGCCCGCCGGCGTCTACGACATGCAGGGCACCGAATACACTTTTTACATGAATCCGGAAGTCGCAAGTTCTTACACCGATGCTTTTATTCTGAAGGTGGCGGACGACTATTTTTCCTCCATCCATCGCCTCTGGCACGAGCACGCTTACCTGACGGGCACGGACAGCTATCTGGGAGATCCCACCATCGGTGTCCCCACTGAGTGGGCTTATAGCGGCAGCGGCGTGGATACTCACCACAACAGCGAAGATACTCCGGACCGCGTGGATTCCAAATCGCTGCGGGACATCTCAATTGTGTCGGCAGCTTATCTCTACTATCTGGCAAACGCGGGAACGCCACAGGCCATGTGGCTGGCGGGTCTGAGCCAGGCGCGCGGCTACTCACAGGTGCTGGACGCCGTTTCGCCTTTTATCGACCGCATCGCAGACGCCGGCAGCCAGGAGGAACTGGGAAAGCTGCTCCGGCAGTCGCTCGATGAAATCCACTACAAGGTGGGCCGCCAGACCCAGGCCGTCAACTCCGCGCTGCGCCTGGTTGCGCCGGATGATCGGCAGGCGTTGCAAGCTTCTTTGACGCCGTTGTCTAAAAATCTCGCCGAGTTCGGAAATCAGCAGGCCGAGCGCGTTCAAAAAGCTGTCGCTGAAAGGGCGCAATTGCTGGGCATTAATGGTCCCATCCATCCCATCGCTGCACCGGACCCGCAAGCCGCGGCCGCTTCGCAAATCGTTGTCAAGCGCAAGCGCTTTGGGACTATTCCTCTCGATCAGATCCTTCCCGACCAGCGCGATGGGTATCCTTCGGGCGCCTGGGCTCTTGTCCCCATCTCCGCCCTCTACTGGTGCGACGGGCAGCGGAATCTCGAGCAAGTGATCCACCTGACGAAAATGGAAATGGGACCCACCGACTTCGATTTTGTGGGTTACTTCCGCTTCCTGCGCGACCACGGTTTTGTAGATTTTGTCAAAGGCAAGTAGTTCGCGCCGCGCTTTGCGGCCCGCGCGAACCGCCATTGAAGTCGCTATTCTTCCGTTGCGGATCCGGCTGCGCAACTGCCGGCCGGCTTCCAATTTCCGCGTGATTTATTTTCGAACATTTGTGGACACTTACAGGATGTTTCATTGACACCCGGAAACATCTTGATTATCCTGTCGCGTTCCTGGAACCAGGATGAAACCGCTTTTTTTGGGGGACGGGTTGTTATGCAAAAAGATCTCTTGCCTTCACGCCGTAAGTTTCTCCGCACCGCATTTGGGACCGCCATCGCCGGAAGCGCGCTGGGCCTGCCCAGCGCCGAAGCGTTTGCGGAAAAAGTCGCCGCGCCGACGGCGGACTCCACCGTGGTGTCGCGCGTCACGCTGGACCACGAGCTTTACGACTGCGGCAACGTGGTGAACGGCGCCATCTCATTCCGTGTGCCGCCGGCCGGGCAGACAGAAATCGAATGGATTGACGGCCTGGGGCGCGTAGCCTGGCGTATGGCTTTCCCTCCGCCATCGTCCATTGGCAGCCCCCAGCCTTTTTCCTTCAGCCTGGGCCCGGGGCTGACCTATCGCAACTGGATCCGCCTGAAGGTGAACGGCATTCCGCAGGTCGAGGGCGCAAAATTTCTGCTTTCCCCGCCGGCCCGCGCCTGGGACGACTATCACGTGGTGAGCTGGGCCCACTACCCTGACGGGTTTTACGATCTGCTGCGCGAGTGCGGCGTTGACGCGACCATCGCCTATCGCAACGGCGAGTTTACAAACGTTCTGGACAACAATTTCAATTTTTACGTCGAGCAGATGGCCTGGGAAGTTTTCGCCATCTATCACAAGGACCAGCCGCTCTGGAAGGGCCTGATCGCGAAGGTGCTGCAGGACCGGAACAATCTGAAACTCTGGGTCCGGCAGCCCTGCGTCAACGATCCCAAGACCGACGAGTATGTGCGGGAACATCTCCGGCAATACGTGCGCCAGCACCGCGCGTTCCGTCCGCTCTTTTACAACATCGCCGATGAGCTGGGCCAGGGTGACCAGATCAAGCCCAACGATTTTTGCCACTCCGAGCACTGCACCATCAAGTTTGCGGAATACCTGCGCAAGGTATACGGGATCCCCGGCCATGTGGCCGGCGAATGGCAGACAGGCCAGGAGATGACGCGCTGGGACGATGAAAGCGTGCGCTCCGGCACGCTGTGGGAGCAGCGCGACCTGATGATTTCCTGCACCACCACAGATCGCGCTTTCGACTCGATTGCCCTGGCCGTCTTCCACGCCCGGTATGGCGGCGTCAGGAACTTCAACAAACAATGGGGCACCAGCTTCCCGGAACCCAGAGGCGTGGGGATGAGCGTGCACGACGAATGGGAGCCCGTGCTCGGCCTGGTCAGCGACGCGCGCTCCATCGTAAACCTGAACGAGGAAGCGTTGTCCGACAAGCTCGGCCCCCTGCCCAGGGCGAACGACCGCTGGGGCCGGCGCGCCGGCTGGAAGGCCGCCCAGAAGCCCACCAACTTCCAGACCTGGTCGCAGGTCCTGGACTTTCTGACGCGCTTCTACAAGGAGCTGGGCGAAGTCACTTCCACCGACGGCTGGAATGTTTCTGCCTGGTGCGACTTCCGCAACTTCATGGACGAGACGTTTGCCGACGCCATCCTGCGGGCGGCAAAGGTCTGCAAGGAGGAGGACCCTCATGCTCTCTGCTCCACCGAAGGCGGGCAGTGTCCTTTTCCTTTCGGCTGGTACAACTATGAGCAGGTGCTTAGAGCAGTGGACGTCATCGAGCCTTACAACATCGGCAACAACGTGGAAGTGATCCGCTCGCTCAAGCCGGAAACCATTATGGTCTCCACCCACGGCTATGAATACACACCCGGCAAGGCGCTCACGGCAGGAGAGCGTCTCGAGCAGAAGCGCGCCGTGCGTCCCATCTGGTGGGGCGTCTTCCATGCCCACCGCGGCAGCCTGATCTGGGACGACAACCTCAGGAATTACCAGTTTGTCGACCAAAAGACGCGGGAACTGACCCCGGCGGCTGAGACTTTTTCCGAAGTATTCAAGGAACTCCATCAGGGCATCCCGAAACTGGTCATGAACTCACATCGCACCCACGACGGGATCGCCCTCCATTATTCCCAGCCGTCCATGCAGGTGCACTGGCTGCTCGCCAACCTGAAACACGCCCGCCAGTGGGTTGCGGAAAGCGGAGGCGACCGCGGCAGCCACATCACCGCCGTCCGGAACGGCTGGACCAAGCTGATCGAAGACCTGGGCATGCAGTACGACTTTGTTTCCAACAAGCAGATTGAGGCCGGCAAGCTCGCGAGCGGCGAGTACCGCGCTTTCATCATGCCGCAGTCCCTGGCCGTCAGCGCGGATGAGGCGCAACAGATTCGCCAGTTTGTCCGCGACGGCGGCCTGCTGATTGCGGATTACCGCAATGCCAGCATGAATGAGCACGGGCGCGACCTTGGGCACGGCCAGCTCGACGACGTTTTCGGCATCAGCAGAGCTCCGGGCCATGTTGCAGCCGGGCAGCCGGCAACCGCGCGCGGCGTGGCAAACGAAGGTCCGTTGGAGTTGCAGGGCCAACAGCTCAAATTGCTGTCGGGCGGCGACGCGGGCGTCCAGCCCACCACGGGCAAATCGCTGGCGCAAATCGGCGGCACGCCCCTGGTGATCGTCAACACGTTCGGCAAGGGCAAGGCGGTTTTCCTGAACCTTGAAATCGCAAGCTACGCCTATCAGCGCCTGCAGGCCAGCCTGGACACCGGCCTTCCCGGCCTGATGGAAGAAATATTCGGGCTCGCCAATATCAAGCCCCGGCTGCGCGTGCTGGGGGCAGACGGCAAGCGCCTGCCGGGCACGGAAGTGGTGATCTATCAAAACGGCGGATGCGAGCATGTGGCGGTTTTCCGCAATCCACAGTTCGATGACGGCGGATGGGGCAGCTTCCCGACGCTGGAAGCGCGCGAATGGGCGGGAAGCATCGACAACTCCCTGCTTGAAAAGGCCGCGCAAGTCCATCTGGAATGGGGCGAGGCCAGGCAAACGTACGACATCCGGCAGCAAAAGGACCTGGGCTCCGTCAAAGCCGTCGATGCCACGCTCGATCCCTGGAGCCCGCTGGTCTTTACCTGGTCCGCTCAACCGCTGCCCGAGTTCCGGCTGAGCAGTCCCGATGAAGTCAAGGCAGGACAAGCCCTGGACATCGTTATCCATCATTCCGCGCCGCTCCCCGAGGGAACTTTTGGTGTTGTCAGGATTGAAATCGATGATCCTTCCGGCAAGACCTGCGGCTTCTATTCCCGCAACCTGCAGGTCCGTTTAACGCCGTTTCGGGAGAGCATACCTTTGGCATTCAACGATCCCGCAGGGCGCTGGAAGATTCGGGCGCGCGATGTCATGACAGGGCAATCGGTCGAGCGGCCGTTCAAGGTGTCTGCATAAGCCGCGGCACGGGACATCGCTTGTGTTTCGTGATGGTTTCGTAATATAAGAGAGGCTTGAACCAGCGCTTAGTCCTTGGAACAGTCTGAAACGAGTAAACGCAGCGAAGGCTCCGAGCACAAATCGGCCCAACGCCTGACGGGAATCTCCCGTTGCTAATGGGCTCGAGGCTGCCCCTCCGCCGTCGATTATGCCGATGAGATCGGCAGCGCGATGCCACCACGTACGACCATGCATAGAGGCGCTAAATTCCAGCCCACCGCTGAAATGGAACTTATTCCGGGACGCCCCGAGCTGATCCGTGAAGTCAACGTGCGCCGTCTGCTCCGCCTTCTTCAGTTGCACGGGCCGTGTTCGCAGGCTGACCTCGCCCGTATTTCCAGATTGAGCCCGCCAACGGTATCGTTTGCGGTGGCAGACCTGCTGAAAAAGGACCTGGTAGAGAGCGTGGGGCCGGGACGCTCCGGCGGGGGCGGACGTCCGCCAAGAATGCTGCGATTCAACACCGAGTTTGGTTATGTGGCGGGCGCGGAAGTCACGCCGTGGGAAGTGCGCCTGGCCCTTGCCGATCTCGGCGGGACCGTCCTGGGAAGGTGGACCGGCCCAATGACCTCCCGCAGCACCCCGGAGCGCACAGCCGAGCTGGCCGAGTCCGGCATCCGGGAGTTGATGGCCCATCACGGTATTGCCCCGCAGAAGCTTCTCGCCCTGGCGGCGGGAATTCATGGAATTGTTGACTCACGTTCAGGGACGACGGATTCGTTGCCGCACTTTTCCTCGGCGTGGCGCCATGCGCCGTTGCGGAGTCTGCTTGAGGCCAGCGTCAAGGTGTCGACGGTTGTTGAAAATGAGGTCAACCTGGCCGCCATCGCGGAAAGCTGGATGGGCAGGGCCCGCGGCGTGAAGAACTTCGTCTTCATAACCGTCGGCGATGGCGTGGGTGCGGGCATTTTTATCAACGGAAGACTGT
>DATEKC010000171.1:0-14680 GCA_035277665.1 Terriglobia bacterium | reverse complement strand
GACGTATCCGCGGCTGCTCGCGCTTTCTGAGGTCGGCTGGTCGCCGCAACAGGACCGGAAATGGTCCGGCTTTGACGTTCGGCTCAAGGGCGAGTTCTCTCGCCTGCAAGCGCTCGGAGTTACTAACCGTGACCCGCAAGCGGTTGGCGCCAAACTCGGCGCCTGGAGCGAGCAGGGCCTCAGAGGTGACACGCCGCGTGTGTTCGAGTGGGACGCCACGAGCTCAATCCCTCGTGCGGGCGAAGTGCAGGTGCAGTTGCGCTGGGCAGGCGGAAAGCATCCCTTCTACGTGCGTTCGGTCGAACTGCTTCAGGATGGCCGGCGGGCAAGCCAGATTGCTTTCCCGGCTCCGGTGGATCAAGACAACGACGTAGCGATCGGCTGGCTATCGCCCGGCACCCGCCGCCCCGGCAGCCGTTACACGCTGCGGGTCACTCTGCAGGGGACAAAGGATGGTTCATCGGCAGGGAGTGTTTGGATCATGCAGCCACCGGCGCCTTCAGAGAAAACGGCCCGCTCCTGATCAGCGCCCGGGTGAGAGAACGGGCCGGGATCTGTGACGGCAGCTGCGGTGAAATGGATACGGGTTCACCCTTGAGATGGATGTTCCGTCCCAAGCTGCCACGCTGGTACAATTCATGAGCAGACGGTAACCAAAGATGAAAATAACTGCAATTGAAAAGATCAAAGTAGTCGTTCCCTCGAAGCCAGACACCGTAAACAGCCCGGAGGCAATAGATCCGATGCACATGTTGGTGCTGGAAGGGAAGTCCGCCTGGAATATCCAGTTTGACGAGATCTACAAATACATTTACCGGGTCAAAACGAATGAAGGAATAGAAGGATTAGGGGAGAGCTACCGGGGCGTTAATCCTCAGATTGTTGACGGCATCATTCACGGGCTGATCGGTTCCGATCCCATGAAGATGAACTTGCGCGACCTGCCCATACCCTGGTCGCGCGAATATGACGGGTTCGAGGCAGCCATATTCGATCTGGTCGGCAAGAAGCTGGGAATTCCCGCCTACAAATTGTTAGGCGGTTCCTACCGGGACTGGGTCGAAGTGGATTATTGGACAGGCCGGCGCAGCACGACGGACGCCATCCGTAAAGCCAGGGAGGCTGCCCAGGCGGGATTCCGTGGGATCAAGTTCAAGTGCAACCTGCAGGACGATGTGGGGGCCTGGGCTGAAGGAGTGCTTGAAGCCTGTGGACCCAATTTTCATATGGTATTGGATCCCAACACGCGATTTGACCGGCCCGCCGAGGTGATGAGGTTCAACCGGCGTCTGGAGAGGGCCGGCAACATTGAGTGCCTGGAGGACCCGGTCCCGCGTTGGAACCTGAGCTGGTACCGCTTGCTGCGGGATAAGACTTCGCTGCCGATTGCCTTGCACGTTGTGCTGCCCTATATGGAATTAGGCCAGATGATGCAGGACACAATCAGGGCAATCCAGCTCGAGGCGGTGGACTACTTCAATTTCAATGCCGGCCTGGCGAATTTTATCCGAATGGCGGATGTGGCCGATGCTGCAGGGATCCCTTGCTGGCATGGGAGCGAGGTGGACATGGGCATCCTTGAAGCCAGTTATCTGCACGCATGCGCGGCGGCGCGGAACTGCACAAAACGGAGCGATATCTTTGGCGAATTGGTGCGCGAAGACGATCTGATCGTGGAAAAACTTGAGATCAGTGGTGGCCGGGCCCGTGTCCCGCAAAAGCCCGGCTTGGGCGTCGAGCTTGATCTGAAGGCAGTCGAAAAATACCGCGTACCCTGAAATCCCCGTCCCCTGAGAATTTCGCATCCAGGCCGAAGGACCTGATATCATTTTGCTTTCGCGATATTCCTGATCGGTTTCTTCGGCGCAAGATTAAATAATGGTTCTGCTTAGTTCGTACTCACTGGCCCGATTATCCTGCAAGAATCTCCCCTGATTAATTTGCGCCTTTCCCTAAATCTCCACAGACAAACCGTGCGTAGCGCGATTGCGCATGCCTACGGCGAAGCCATTGTCGCCCGTTCAGATTCGGTCGGAATGACGACTCCCTTGTCGAAATACCGGCTGAGCACATCGACGCGGAAAACATGCTCTTCCAGTATGGCTGGCTACCGGGCACTCATTAGCCTTTGAGGTGAGTCAATTACAGTGCGCTCAATCTCAGCCTTCAACCTGGCATCGTACTTGCCTTGGTCAATTCTCGGAATGGGAAGATCGTCACTTTTCCAACTGATCTTCCACAGCAGGTGGTTCGGAGGGAATGAGCCGATGTACGAAATCATATCGATGTTCTGCCGCGTCTTCATTGCGCTCCTTTTTCTCGGATACCTGGGGCTTGCTGTCGCAATCGTCTGGATGTTGTTAGGATTGCCGGTCCGCAAAACGAACCTCGCGGATCAGATTGAGCGCGGCCGTTTCCGCGATGGCCGTTCTCTATTTCGTTGCTCAAAGGGGAAGGTTATATCTCGAGAATTCTTTATTCATACGCCCACCGGCGGGCCGTGCTCGTCCCGGATGGACGGTCAGCTTAAGTAGTGTTTCGGACGCTCAGGTCAACCACTTCGACCGCTTGGGCCAATTGAGGGCATTAGGATGAAGCAGTATTCACGATATTTCTGCGGACTTATCCTGGCAGCGAGCCTGGGGCTCGCGATATATCTCGTTATGCGTGCCGGCATATCCTTAATCCTGGAGAAGTTTCAACTCTTAGGCTGGGGGTTTATTGTACTCATCCTGCTCGCCGGTGCGCGCCAGGGTGTCCGGTCTTTTGCCTGGCAAATTTGCCTGAACAAGGATGATAGTCGCACCGGCTTTCTCCGGTTGTTCGGGTTAAGGCTTGCTGGCAACGCAATCGCTGACGTCACTCCGGCGGGGTTCTTACTCGGGGAAAGCGTCAAGGTTTGGGCTTGCCCTGATCATACGCAAAGAGAGGAAAGCGCTGCATCAATCGCGGTCGAAGACCTCATCTACGGGCTCGCATCAACCCTATTCATTTTCGGGGGTGCCGCGTTGGTGCTCCTCGATGCCATCGTGCCGGCACGCTTTCAATTGCTGACAGCCGGCGCAACGGCTTTATCACTGCTGTCAATTGCTGGCCTTGGGTTGATTATTGTCAAGCAGAAGCCCTGGCTTACGGCCGCGTTCCGCCGCCTGTCGAAGCTCTGTTCTCGATGGGATTGCGCGAACAAGCTTGAGAAACAGATTAGTGATTTCGAAACGAACATTCATCGGTTTTTCCGAACCCGGAGAAAGGTCTTTCTTTGTGTATTCGTGCTCGAGGTCCTGGTGCATGTGATCGGAATGGGCGAAGTGTTCCTGATCCTGATTGCGACAGTAGGTCATGCCTCAATCCTGACAGCGTACCTGGTCGAGGCAGCCAACCGCCTGATCCAACTGGCATTTTTTATACCTTTGGGTTTGGGTGCGCAAGAGGGGGCGGCCGGCGCTGCGCTGAATGGGCTCGGTTACAGTTTGAGTGAGGGCGTTTCTCTCGCAGTTATTCGGAAAGGCCAGACTGTTTTCTGGGATGCATTAGGACTCCTGCTGGCAGCCAGATGGTTTATTTCGAGCTCGAAACGCAATCGATCACAGGAAGTTTACGCGGGGGCCATGGAACGCCTGACTGTCAACGCGGATGAATTCGGCCTGACGAATAGCGTCAGCTAAGGGACCGTCGCGCCGCACGGGGACGGCATAATCACCAGCGCATCATTAATGGAAAACGGGAGGGGCCTCAAGGAGCCACTAACGCTCGCCCGGACGTACCCGGACCTGCGGATTTGGGTTGCCGGAAGGAACGAGGGAAATGATGTCTCATCCTTCCTCCGCACCTGAGAATGCCTGCCCCTTGGTCAGACAGCTCTGATTCTCTGTGCCTGCTGGAGGGACAAAATAGAAAACCAGGCGTGCCGGCCAATTCACGCTGTTCAGATCCATAGGTCTTTGGCAATGGGTTGATTGATGGGCATCGCCCTCGTAGTTCACTGCTTTTTTATTAGCTCTTTCGCGACCGAGACAACCCGGTCCGGCTCGAAGCCGAATTTCCGTTGGAGTTCTTTGAGTGGCGCAGAGGCGCCGAACGTTTTCATGCCGATGACATCGCCGGAATCGCCCACGTATCGTTCCCATCCGAGCGTCGAGGCCTGCTCGATAGCCACGCGGGCCTTGACGCCTCGTGGCAGCACACTCTCGCGGTACTCCTTCGGCTGCTGTTCAAAAATTTCCCACGACGGCATCGAGACGACCCGCGAGCGAATACCCTCTGCCAGCAACGCTTCGTGAGCGTCCACTGCCAGGCTGACTTCGCTGCCGGAGGCGATCAGGATCACCTCCGGATTGCCGCCGGCGGCATCAGCCAGCACGTAGGCCCCACGCGAGAGTCCTGACGCCGGCGCATACCTGCTTCGGTCAAGAGTGGGCAGCGGCTGGCGTGAAAGGGCCAGCACGGCAGGCTTGTGACGAAGCTGCAGAATATAACGATAGGCTTCAACCACTTCGTTTGCGTCCGCCGGCCGAAGCACGACCAGCCCCGGAATGGCGCGCAATGATATCAGTTGCTCAACCGGCTGGTGAGTTGGCCCGTCCTCGCCGTCACCCATGGCGTCATGCGTAAAGACGAAAAGCGCGGGCAACTCCATCAAGGCCGAAAGCCGGATGGCCGGCCGCGCGTAATCGCTGAAGATAAAGAAGGTCGCCCCGAATGGCCGCAACTTGGTGAGTGCGAGCCCGTTCAAAATTGCTCCCATGGCGTGCTCCCGGATTCCGAAGTGCAGGACCTTCCCGCCCGGAGTCTCAGCCTGCAAATCTTCTGCGCCCGCGTAGGTCAACAGGGTCTTGTTCGAGGGACCCAGGTCGGCAGATCCTCCAAGAAACCACGGAATATTTTGCGCCAGCACGTTCAACACCTTGCCTGAGGCATCGCGGCCCGCCATGCCCTTGGCGTCGTCAGAAAAGACAGGCAAGTTGCGGTCCCATCCGGCCGGGAGTTCACGCCGCTCGATCTGATCAATCTCAATCGCCAGGTCCGGGTATGCTGACCTGTAGGAATGGAAGAGCTCATTCCATTCTTCCCGGGCCGTTGCGCCATGCGCCCCGATTCCTGCCGCGAAGTGTTCATACACACCCTCGGGAACAAGGAACTTTGCATCCTCGGGCCAGCCGTAGCTGCGCTTGGCAAGCCGGATCTCCTCCTCGCCCAGCGGCTCGCCGTGCGCAGCGGCGGTATCCTGCTTGTGGGGCGCGCCGTACCCGATGTGACTGTCGAGGATGATGAATGTCGGCCGGCCATTCGTTTTACGGAATACATCAAGTGCCCGCTCAATGCGATCCATGTCATTGGCGTCGCCAACCCGCAGCACGTTCCATCCGTAACCCAGAAACCGAGCCGCAACATCTTCAGTGAAGGCAATCCGCGTGTTGCCTTCAATCGTGATGTGGTTGTTGTCGTAAATCCAGCAGAGATTATCGAGGCCCAGGTGCGCGGCCAGCGACGCTGCTTCAGACCCGACCCCTTCCATCAGGCAGCCATCACCGCAAACGGCGTAGATGTTGTAATCGAACATCTTGAATTTGGGACGGTTGTAACGGGCGGCCAGCCACTTTTGCCCGATGGCCATGCCGACGCTGGTGGCAATGCCCTGGCCCAGCGGGCCGGTTGTGGTCTCAACACCCGAGACCCAGTGATATTCGGGATGGCCGGGCGCATGGCTATCAAGCTGGCGAAAGCGGCGGATGTCATCGAGGGTTACCGAAGGGTGCCCGAGGTTCTCGTAGTCGGCATTTACCGCCTGGGTCTTCGTCAAGTGCAGCACTGACCACAGCAGCATCGAGGCATGGCCGTTCGAAAGCACAAAGCGGTCGCGGTTGGGCCAGATGGGGTCGTGGGGATCGAAGCGCATGACGCGGTTCCACAGGGTATAGACCAGCGGGGCAAGGGCCATGGGAGTGCCCGGATGGCCTGACTTCGCTTGCTGCACGGCATCCATTGAAAGAGTGCGAATGGTGTTGATGCAGAGCTGATCCAGTTGTGTTTCGGTCATGGGCTGCGCGGCTTGCGAAGCAGACATCATTTTCCTCCGATCAGCGGAATTGCTGTCACCGGTTGCTTTCCTGAGTGCGTATTAAATACCCGGGCCCTGATTGCTAATACCTGTTGCGATATGCCACAGCCTTTTTCTGCCGGCTAAAAAGATTCAGGACGTCTGCGCAGTGACGCGAAAGTCCTCCTGATCGGCGGTGACAGGGTTGTGCCAGCCGCCTGGAGGCAAAACCCTCTGCTCCACCTCCTTTGGGCCCCAAGATCCTTCATCGTATTCAAAGACCGGGGTATCCGCCTTCAACACCGGGTCAACGATCCGCCACGCTTCTTCCACGTAATCTTCCCGGGCAAAGTGGCCGGGGTCGCCCGCCATGGCGTCGCCCAGCACGCGCTCGTAGGCTTCCATTTCCTCAGGACAAGGATGGCGGCTGGCCACCATCTCCACCATTTCGCCTTTCATGGCTTCGGTCGGGCCCATCACCGTGGTGCCTACGGCAATCGTCATCTCAGGACTGATCCGAAAACGCAGATGGTTTCGATCAAGATCGCTTTCGGGGATCACAGCAGGAGGCTTTCGAAAGCGCCCGATCACCTCCGTGCAGGTCACAGGAAGGTTCTTCCCGGCGCGAATATAAAAGGGCACTCCCTTCCAGCGCCACGAATCGATTTCAAGACACAGGGCGGCAAACGTCTCCACCTTTGAATCGGGGGCAACTCCCTTTTCCTGACGATATCCGCGGAACTGCCCTCGCACCAGGTTCCCGGGCTCGAGAGCCGGTATGGCTTTCAACACTTTTGCTTTTTCGTCCCGAAGGGTCTCACTGTCCGTGCGCACGGGAGGCTCCATGGCTAGGTTGCACAGGACCTGAAAAAGGTGGTTCTGGATCACGTCGCGAATGGCGCCGGTCTGGTCGTAGAAAGCCCCGCGCCCTTCCACCCCGAAGTTTTCCGCCATGGTAATCTGCACGCTCTCGATGTAGTTCCGGTTCCAGAACGGCTCCATAAAAGCATTCGCAAACCGGAAGATCACCACATTGTTCACCGGCCGTTTGCCCAGATAATGGTCAATACGAAAGATGCTGGATTCCGGAAAGACCGAGTGCAGCACACGGTTCAGCTCCTGTGCCGAGGCAAGGTCATGGCCAAAGGGCTTCTGCACGATCACGCGGGCCCCCTCGCATCCCGACCCTGACGTGCAGCCGGTCTCTGCCAGTTGCTTTACGACGGTTTCAAAAAGCGCCGGCGGAATGGCAAGGTAATGCGCCGGACGCTGCGCGAAACCCAGAGACTTTCGTATCCCCTCAAACGTTGCCGAGTCCCGGTAGTCGCCATCGACATAATGGAGAAGGCTGCTCAATTTCTCGAAAGCTGCAGAATCGACTCCTCCGTGTTTCTCCAGGCTGTCGTGGGCCCGCGCCTTGAGCTGGTCAAGGTTCCAGCCCGCCTTGGCCACGCCGATAACCGGCACGTCCAGGTGGCCCCGCTTGACCATGGCCTGCAGGGCGGGAAAGATCTTCTTATAGGCCAGATCGCCCGTGGCTCCAAAGAAGACCAAGGCGTCTGAATGAGTGTTCACCATCAACAAACTCCTTAACTCGAAGTTACTTGCCGGCCGCTTTTTCCAGGTGGCCGCCAAATCCGAATCGCATGGCGGAGAGCAGCCTGTCCTGGTAATCCGCTTCTCCACGCGAGGTGAAGCGCTCGTAGAGCGCAGTAGAGAGGACCGGCGCCGGCACGGCTTCATCGATTGCCGCCTTGATCGTCCAGCGGCCCTCGCCGGAATCCGAAACCCGGCCTGCGAATTGCGAGAGGGCAGGATCTTTCACCAGCGCGGCCGCTGTGAGATCCAGCAGCCAGGAGGCAATCACACTGCCCCGCCGCCACACCTCCGCGACATCGCGCAGATTGAGGTCGTATTGATAATGCTCCGGGTCACGCAGCGGAGTAGTTTCGGCGTCGATTTCGCCCTGCTTTTTGCCTATGTTGGCGCTTCGCAGGATGCCCAACCCTTCGGCATAAGCGGCCATGATGCCGTACTCGATGCCGTTGTGGACCATCTTCACAAAATGGCCTGCGCCGTTCGGCCCGCAGTGCAGGTAGCCCTGTTCGGCCGTGCCGTCGAGTTTTTCGCGCCCGGGTGTGCGCACGATATTGCCGGCGCCCGGCGCCAAAGCTGAGAAGATCGGATCAAGGTGCTTAACAACCTCCTTTTCGCCTCCGATCATCATGCAGTATCCGCGTTCCAGTCCCCAGACACCGCCGCTGGTGCCTACATCGACATAGTGAATACGCTTTTCCGCCAGCGCCTTGGCGCGGCGAATATCGTCCACATAATAGGAGTTGCCGCCATCGATCAGGATGTCGCCCGGCTCAAGGTCCGGCAGCAGGTTCGATATCGTCTCATCAACCGCCGCGGCGGGCACCATCAGCCAGAGGGCCCGCGGCTTCTGGAGCTTTGTGACGAGGTCGTGCATCGAGGTGCTGCCTGCGGCCTTTTCCTGCGCCAATTCCTTGACAGTTTCAGGAGATCTGTCAAAAACAACACAGCTATGGCTGGCTTTCAGCAGCCGCCGCACCATGTTGGCTCCCATTCTTCCAAGACCAATCATTCCCAGTTGCATCGCCATTCTCCTTATCGATTCGAAAATTTCCGGTCGCGCCGACGGATTGCTCGCATCCTCACCTTGAAGCCCGGTAAAGGCGGATCAAGTTGTTGGTGGAACTGTCGTGGGCAAGCGACGACTCCGTCCCGCTCTCGAGTTCCGGAATGATCCGCTTGGCCAGCACTTTCCCCAGTTCCACGCCCCACTGGTCAAATGAGTTGATGTTCCAGACCGTCCCCTGCGTAAAGACGCTGTGCTCATAGAGCGCAACCAGTTTGCCCAGTGTTTCAGGCGTCAGCCGCTCCGCCAGGATGGTGTTTGACGGCCGGTTGCCCTCAAAGACCCGATGGGGAACCAGCCAGTCCGGCGTCCCCTCGGCTTTCACCTGTTCGGGCGTCTTGCCAAATGCCAGGGCCTCACTCTGCGCAAAAACATTGGCCATCAGCAGATCATGGTGGCGCCCCAGCGGGTTGAGCGCCTGGCTGAAGGCAATAAAGTCACAGGGAATCAGCCTCGTCCCCTGGTGGATCAGTTGATAGAAAGAGTGCTGGCCGTTGGTTCCCGGCTCGCCCCAATAGACCGGACCAGTCGCATAGTTAACTTTTTTCCCTTTGAGCGTTACCTGCTTGCCGTTGCTCTCCATGGTCAGTTGCTGCAGGTAAGCCGGGAACCGCTTCAGGTACTGCTCATAGGGAAGGATGGCAACCGTCTGGGCGCCAAAAAAGTCGTTGTACCAGACGGACAGCAGCCCCATCAGCGCCGGCAGATTACGCTCGAACGGCGCCGTGCGGAAGTGCTCGTCCATCTGATGAAAGCCGTTCAACATTGCGCTGAAATTGTCCGGGCCAATCGCCAGCATGGTCGAAAGCCCGATGGCCGAATCCATCGAGTAGCGCCCTCCAACCCAGTCCCAGAAGCCGAACATGTTGGTGGTATCGATCCCGAATTTCTCAACCTCAACTGCATTCGTCGAGACCGCCACAAAGTGCCGGGCCACCGACTTCTCGTCGCCTCCCAGACCGCCCACCGACCAGTCGCGGGCCGAGTGAGCGTTGGTCATGGTTTCGAGCGTCGTAAAAGTTTTTGAAGAAACAATGAAGAGTGTTTCCGCCGGGTCGAGATCACGGACCGCTTCGGCAAAGTCCGTGCCATCCACATTCGAAACAAACCGGAAGGTCATCGAGCGGTCGCTGTAATGTTTCAGCGCCTCATAAGCCATCACGGGCCCCAGGTCCGATCCACCAATACCGATGTTGATGACGTTGCGGATACGCTTCCCGGTGTGGCCTTTCCATTCGCCGCTGCGGACGCGATTGGAGAACTCCGCCATCTTGTCGAGCACCGCATGCACCTGGGGCACAACATACTTTCCGTCCACCTTGATGGTTGTTCCCTCAGGCGCGCGCAGGGCCACATGCAGGACCGCCCGCTTCTCCGTGATGTTGATTTTTTTGCCGCGAAACATGGCGTCAATCCGCGGCCGCAGACCGGACTCCTCCGCGAGATCAACAAGAAGCTTCAGCGTTTCATCGGTGATGCGGTTCTTGGAATAATCAAGGAAGATGCCTGCCGCCCCAGCCGTCAGCCGCTCGCCCCGGCCTGGATCATTCGCGAACAGGTCACGAAAGTGCAGATCCTTCACCAGCTTGAAGTGGGCCTGGAGCGCCTTCCATGCCTGGCGCCGGGTTAAGGACGTTCTGGCGGTTGTTCCTGGCCGTGATGTCATTCTGATGTCCCTTTCTTCTTCCTGAGTTTCTTTC
Source organism: Terriglobia bacterium (assembly GCA_035277665.1). Lineage (GTDB taxonomy): Bacteria > Acidobacteriota > Terriglobia > UBA7540 > UBA7540 > SCRD01. Next base: position 4,281 of record DATEKC010000171.1, on the reverse strand, counting down.
CTCCCGGCATTCGTTGGGCAAAGCGGCCGTTAGCGTTCTCCCACAAGCGGAACCCGCCCACGAACGCGTTGGAGTTGTCACCTTTCCGGCAACCAGGCGGCAGCTTCTTCAACTTTTTGACATTGCCCCCTCCCAGAACCACATCGTCCGGCTCGAGAGCCGTTACGAGGCGCTCCACCACATCTGCTACGTGCGCCCGCCATTTCTTCTTGCCCCATTTCTCGAGCCCTCGAAGCCCCACGTAATCCTCATAGGTTGCCTTCTTATAAGGAAGGTGGCCCAGTTCCATGGGTTCAACGGTCCCATCCAACACCATGGCGGAGCCGAGGCCGGTTCCCAGGCCCAGAAACAGCAGCTTACCGCCCTTGTAACTTCCCAGGGCCTGCATGGCGGCGTCATTGATCAGTTTTACGGGGCGCCGGAATGCCTTTTCAAACGAAAATCCAATCCAGCCATGCCCCAGGTTGTGCGGCTCGGAGACCGGCCGGTTGAGCACCACCACTCCGGGATAGCCGATCGATAAGGCATCATATTTCCAGCCCGCCGTGAGCTTCTTCACCCCGGCAACCATGCCCCGGGGCGTCATCTCGGGGCCGGATGGATATTCACGATGCTCGGCTTGTCCACTGGCCAGGACTTTGACGTGTGTCCCGCCGATGTCGACAACCAGAACGTTCACGCGACGACCTCCTTCAATGCGGCGCTCCTGGATGCAATCACACCCATCAGATCGGTCCACGACTGGACAAAGGACTTCGCCCCTTCATCTTGAAGCCGCGCAGCGAGGGCATCCACATCGATACCGGCTTTGGCGAACTCTGTTAACACCTTTTCGCACTCGCCGCCGTCGGCTGGTAGAGCCTTGCCCACTTCCCCATGATCACCAAAGGCCTTCAAGGTATTCTCCGGCATCGTGTTTACTGTGAAAGGCGCGGCGAGCGACTTGACATATAAAATGTCCGATGCCTTTGGATCTTTGGTGCCGGTGCTGGCCCAGAGGAGCCGTTGAGGCCTCGCACCGAAATTGAAGGCTCGTTGCCAGCGGGGGGTATCCAATAGCTCTCGATAAGCCTTGTACGTTCGCTGAGCGATGGCAATGCCGAGTTGGTTGCGCAGCGATTCCGGGGCCTTGCCCGTCACCGCAACGTCCCAGCGGCTAATAAATACAGAAGCCACAGAACCGATATCAGGATTAAGTCCGGCTTCGATGCGCCGCTCGACTCCGCGCAAATAGGCCTCGGCAGCCTCCAGATACTGCTCGCGTGAGAACAGCAAGGTGACGTTAATCGGGATGCCCGCAAAAATGGCTTCCTCGATAGCAGGCAGGCCTTCCTTGGTGCCGGGAATCTTGATAAACAGATTCGGCCGCCCTCCCCGCGCGTGGAGTTCCTTCGCGGCAGCCAGGGTGCTGGCGGAATCATGCGCCAGCAGGGGAGAAACTTCCAGCGAGACCCATCCGTCGACGCCGTTTGTGTGGTCATGCACAGGCCGGAAGAGATCGGCGGCGCGGGTTATATCTTCCAGCGCGAGTTCAAAGAAGAGATCCTCGCTGGACTTTCCTTTGCCCAGCCGTTCACGGATGGCAGCATCGTAAGCCGTGCTGTTTTTGATGGCGTGATCAAAGATGGTCGGGTTGGACGTGAGACCCGTAATCGAAAATTCGTTGATGTAGTGCTCGAGCTTTCCGCTATCCAGCAGTTCGCGCGTGATGTTGTCCAGCCACAGGCTCTGGCCCAGTTCGTGAAGTAATTGCGTTGCATTCATCGGTACACCTCTTTAGCATACATTGACTGTGTGTGCAGCCCCGCCATTGCGTAGTTTATCCCTTGCAGACCAGTCTGTCGCCCATATCGAACTACTTGAGACCACAGTCGATATTAATTGCAGCGGGCCCCTTTCTCAGATCGAACCTCATCCCTGTTGGATCATTCATAAAAGCAAATGGTTGCAATTCAGCGCGATCGAAGCAGCTTGTCCACGCTGAAGGGGACCTCCGTAAAAGTGGCCAAAAGAAAAGCGCCGCCGGCCGCCGAGAAAACAGAATAATTCAGAGAGGCCTTCACTCCCAGAGCTATTGTCATGGCCAGTGCGAAGATGCAGAGGAGAATTCCACTTAGTAATGCAGTCATCCGGGTCTTCCAACCGAGAACAAGGAGAAGCCCCAGGAGAGTCTCAGCGGCAGTGGCAACAATGGCAACGGCCGGAATCGCCATCGCCGGCAGAAACCAATTGAGTTTGGCAGTGTAGCTCACGAAACGCCCATAATTCCCCCACGCAATGTTGGGTTGTCCATAAACGCCCCAGAGCCCGAACCGGTCTGCGACGGCAGACAGAAAGGAGATCCCAAGTGCAAGTCGCAGGAATATGGTGCTGAATGTCGCTAGTCTTTCCAATTGTTGATTCATCATCAGGCCTCCTGGCTGTTATGGCTTTTTGCGCAAGCCAAATCACGCCAAAAACCAGTAGGATGCACACGCTTCCGTTACAGTATCCGCGACTCCAGACCGAGTCAAAATCATCAGCCGACGCGGCAGGCGGGAATCCACGAACAGCCGCTTCACTCGCGAGCAACGGCCGAATGTGCTTTTCAACTTTGAAGGTTCGCACATTTCCCGCAGAGTCCATCTTATGCCATTGCGTGCTTTCCGGGGTTGCCTCCGCTGGCCAGTTGCCTGAGTCTCGCCCGGGCCCTTGAGACGCGCGCCTTCACGGCACTCTCAGTTATGCCTAAACGTCCTGCTGTTTCACGAATGCTCAAGCCTTCTACCACTTTCAGTTGAAATGTTTTTCGCGCGGAAGGCGAGAGCCGCCTCGATAATTGAGTTAAACGCCCTTCAAGTTCCTCCCTTTGGCAAGCCTCTTCGGGCGTAGGCCGGAAATCGGATAGAGTCTCAGAGGGAAGACGCTCGTCATCTTGCCGTTCTCTCGAATCCAATGAGATATGCAGCGACCGCGGGCGGCTGCGTAATTTCATGCGTATAGAATTGATCACAATCGTGGTCAGCCAGGTGGACATGCGGGCCCGACCCTTGAATTGCGACAAATGTGTGAAAGCGGATAAGAAAGCATCCTGAACCGCATCTTCCGCGTCAGCCATGTTTCCCAGCCTGCGAATTGCTATTCCATGAAAGTAGGGAAGCCTGCGAAGCACAATGTTTGTCAATTCCTGCGCTCGTCCTTGATTTGGGTTGGCCGCTACCTCACGTATTCGATCAATTGCGGACTCTGCCATTTTCATATGGTCTCCATTCTGCTCGACACGGCTTGCACGTCGGCTACCACGACGCGAATTCAGGTTTCTTTCTGTAAGGGGAGAGCAGATTCCCTTAAACATATACCCGGCGCGGGTCGAATCTGCTGGTGTTGCTTAAGGGCGGATCTGTTGTCGACTATTCGACACGAAGTTGGCCCCGATGGCGTCGTGTCGTCACACCTGAAGCGAAGAGCAAGATTAACTTTTCAAGAAATCGCTCCCTTGTGGATACTGCCCGCGGCGCCGGCCGGAGCTTGCAACGAATGTCATATGGCCCGACCACGACTGCGAAATGTCACAACGTTTGTTCCGGCCACTCAGTCGTGGCACGAGCATTGCAACCGTGTGCCGCCGGAGAATTCACAAGGAGGCGATATGGGAACTGAATATGCGTTTCTTTGTGGCGTCATGTGGTGTAATTATGGGCATGTGGAAGCGGGTAGAGAACTCGCCCGATTGACTGGATCGTCGGACCCCGATATCAGGGCTCTTGCCGGGGCTATGCTCACGAAGGGGATTGCGGAGTTGAAAGAGCAAGGATCTCGCTGCGCCGGTCGGTGAGGGATTGGAAAAAAGCCACCCCTTCGATGACAATGCGGGAGGCACTGAATACCTTAATCAGGTTCACACCCGCGCAACTTTCCTTCAACGATTACCAGAGGAAAATGCTTTAAGCACAAAATATCTGCGACATTTTGTTAGCCACTTCCAAACCTGCTGATATTCAGGCAAGGGTCGACTCCCCAAAGCTGTAGACCATTTGGATCCCAGTCGGTACATCTTTGAGGCCTTTTGATCGAAGATGATTGTCTAAGCTCCGGATTCGGAAGGCGCCATAAAGTGTGTTGATCCATCACAAGGACTACTAAAGACGGCTCGCAGGAGTCGGTGACGTCAAGCTGCTTGTGTAAAAAGGTGGAGGGTGCGGTTTTTCCATTGATGCTTCTCATTCATTCCGTTAAAGATGGCATAGATGATTCGGTCGATGCTCTGCACGTTGACGAAGCAGACCATGGGCCGGGTGCGGC
>DATEKC010000170.1:0-26853 GCA_035277665.1 Terriglobia bacterium | reverse complement strand
GGCCCCCAAGGGCCGTCTTTTAGCTTCAAACTTCAACAGGCTGCCGCTAAGCCGCCATTGCTTCCGGGTCGGCAAAGCTTGCCATTTTCGGATTTTCCAAAACGGCAAAGTCAGCGTACTTCATGCGGATGGCTTCAGTGTGCGTGCCGGCGTTGAACACAATTTCCTGCGACTTGCTGAGTGCGCGATCCACCCAGGTTTCCATGCCGTAGAAGTGGCCAAACGGAGGAAATGCGCCCAGTTCGCAATCTGAGCAGATTTTTTCCACCTCGCTCTCCGGCGCCATCTCGAGGTTCCGCACCTCGAGTTCCTGCCTGAGGTCATGGAGGTTCAGCCGGTACGACGCGGGAAGAACCGCCATCACCAGGCGCCCGTCTGCATGGAGAATCACCGATTTGGCGAAGTGCTTGCCGGAAACATGCAGCGATTGCGCCGTCTTCTGGGCAGGAAACGCCGGGTAGTGAGGGAGCAATTCAAAGCGGACGTTTTTGGAATCCAGGTATTCCTGCACTCGTTGAGACATCGACATTGCATCCTCCTTCCATTCCCGTGGGAACCCACTGCGCGAGGGAGTCTCAGGGTTTTCCTTTCAAAGGAGCCTGCCTGAATCCGAATGGTCTCTCGAATGGACTTGGGGCCAGCCGCTTGGGCGAGGGCGATTGGAGCGGACGCCGCCGCGGTCCCGGCTGTTGCCACTTGTTTGCAGAAAGGCCGACGGGTTTCCCGGTTGGCTTGCCTTTCATTCCGGCCTCCTCTTCTTCAGGGTCCTGCTTCTATTTTATGCCTCCCGCGGGCGGGAAGGAAGCTCGCAACCTTCCTCCCTGCATCTGGGGATCGCACGCAGCCGCCATGCGCGACCGCGCTCCCACAGCCGGGATGGTTGTCACCACTTTCTCCCGATTCCGCGCTCCCTTCCCGCCGGGCGCAGGCAAATGATTTTCATGCTGCCTTCCACTCGATAGCGATCTTCTTTGCCGGAGCCGCTTTCAGCATCGTAAATTCCAGCATTCCGTCCTTGAGGACGGCGCTGACTGCTTCCGTGCTCACTTCCACCGGGAGGTCGATAACACGCAGGATCCTTTCCGCGCTGCGTTCGGAATAGACCGTCTTTCCCTTTTTCTTTTCTTCTTTCGTGGCTTTTCGCGCGCCGGTGATGGTGAGACGGCGTGGTTCAACGCTCACCTCCAGTTCCTCCGCTTTGAATCCCGGAACTTCTGCCTCTACTTTGAGGCCTTCCTCGGTCTCGTCGATGCTGATGCTGACCGGATGCAGCAACTCGGATTCCGCCTTAAACCAGTCCTCAAGGTCACGGCCGAAAGTACCGCCCCCCTTTTCAAACAATTCGAATGCACGGCGCGAAATGATGTCGTGCAATTCACGCATGTGGTCGAGAATTTTTTCGAATTCCGTGACTTTGAAGGGAGCAGGATGCTCTTCGGACTTTACTGCCAGGTGTTTGCCCGCCATGGTTATGCTCCTTTCACACAACCGGTGGCGCTGGCGCGCCAGCATGGGGCCAACCCAGGGTGAAGGCACGCTGCTCATTCTGCCCGAAGCCAGCGCCTACCTTTACTTTCACATTAGGCCGCGGCGCGTAAGCTTTCAGTGAGCGTACTCACCGGCTGGCGTGACAAATCTCACAAGGAGGGACGGCCTGAGAGCTTCCCGATTTTGCTGAATCCGGCCGCGCGGAAGTTAGGCCGATTCTCTGGCCGGGCCCCATTCCGGGCCTCAAACCCGGCGGAAGCGTCTGCCAGATCGTCCAAAATTTTCCGGCATGCTTGCTCGAGGCAAAGATCAGTGGCGAGGGAGCAGACCGAAAACGCCCACACCATCAGTTGTGCCGACGTACACCTTGCCATTGGCAATGGCAGGAGTGATGTACTTATTCCCGGTACCGAAATGGTCGCGGTTGTTGGGAGCCATGTTGGAGTTGTAGAGCATGCGGCCCAGGTGATTGGCGTCATAGGCGTAGAGGACGGCCGTAGTTCCATTTTCTGTAGCCCAAAGGATGGCGTCCCTGGTTCCATCCGCGGAAATGCTGGGTGTGGCGCCCGGATAGACAAACTGATTTGAGGTAATCGACGCCGGCTGCGGTTGGAGCCTGGCATTTGAAAATTGAAAGGCGCGAATTGAATCGTTGATGGCGCCGTAATAGAGCTTTCCGTCAAAGTAGGCGGGCGCGCCGAATTCTCTTCCTTTCAAAGCATGGACCAGTTCCTGGTAAATGTCATTGCGATGCGGGTTGAACTTGCCCATGTGGTCACAGTTGACGAGATAGATGTTCCGGTCCTTGCCGGCGCCTACCGCAAGGTGCATTACGAGGCCCTTGGCGTCCTTCATAGGAGGCAGGACCATCGGCCCGGCCGAACCAAGATCTTCATCGCGGTCCGACTCGGCGACCGTATCGTCCATGTCAAAATAGTCAGCCACTTTGAGCTTGCCCTGGTTGATGGTGAGTTTGAGAAACGCATTGCCGTAGTCACCGTGGTCCGGGAATCCGTTGCGGGTAAGAGTCGTATCAAAGGTGCCGTTCCCGGCAAGGATGTAGATGTTGCCGGAGGCATCGGCGGCCGGCCCTGCACCACTCTGCCATACGGCCGCCTCATTGCCGTTTGGCGCAAGATCGAAAACACTCGTCTGCTTGAGAGTCAATGCGTCGTAATCCATCACCCAGCCCGTGTACGGCCGTATATCACAGTGGGAAGACCAGGACGTAACAACGGTGTGTCCCAACAGCAACAGGCCCGGGCGCTCTTTGTATTGCCCAGGATCAAAAATCACCACGCCATTCCTGCTGTTTTCGCCCGTGCCCGGATATTGGGCGTGGATATCAACCGGGCCGCCAAGTTCTTCCTTTCCGGTCGTGAGGTCCAGAGCGTGCAGGCGCTGAAAGTATTGACCAGCAGAATCCTTGCTCATGGCAACTACATAGAGGGTCCCGTCCGTCCCGGCCGAGGGATCGATCACGGGCGTGGCGGTAACGCCGATTTCGGGGTTAACCTGGCCGCAGTGGCGAGTGTCAGAAGTGGTTTCACCGGGCTTGAGCATTGAAACGTGCCACAATTCATTTCCGTTGTCGGCATCGAAGGCATAAACGCTGTCATGCTCTGTGGCAACGTAGAGGACATTGACGCGGCCCTTGCCAGGAATCGAAACATTGGCAAGATACAGCGGCTGGGCATCCACCTTGCCGTCTGCATGAATGACAAAGAGCTTGCCAAAAGTGGAAGGCTTGACGTTGGAAGGCTTCAGAATAGCCTCCTGCAAATCCTCTCCGGTGCGGGCGTTATTGTTGTGCCAGGTGAGAATGTTCTGCTGCGCTGCCAGCGGAGAAACAAAGCCCGGCGCCAGAAACAGGATGAGAGCGAGCGTTGCCAGCGAGTAAAGTTTCAGGGCGGGATTGGCCGCCAATAACTTTGAATTGCAATTTCGACTTTTGCGGCTACGGTCCATGACAACGCCCTTCCGAGCTTGTCGAGCGGGGTTTTGCCCGGCCTGATTATCTGTTTGCATAGTCCCTCATTTCACCCGGTTGTGGTTGAACGCCCCAACCGCTTTTTTTTGCGCCTGAAATTATTGAGATGAACTGAGGAAGCCCCCCGTTACACACGGGTGGAGGCGCCGGCCGCAAAAAGCTCAGGAACACCGTTTCAAACTAATTAAAGTCCTTCTAACGGCCGGCGGTCCAGAAAAAGAATGGCGAAATAAGTGGAAAATATGATGCCGATGCCGACAGGTGCTACCAGATTCGTTTTCTGGCCGGGCGGCGGCTTGCCATGTACTCGTGGAGGTCCTGATCAGACAAATCGGAGCGGGAAGGAACAGGATGCTCAGGGCTTTCCGCGCCCAGCGCCTCCTGCAGCTTCCGGTAGCAGAGCGCGGCAGCGTCCTGATAGGGAAAGCCGTGCTTGGAAAAAGCACGGTTGGAAATACTCAAAACGAACTCGCGGTCCCCTTCTTTCGGATTTACTACGCGGTAGGAGTAGTCGCGGCCGTTTGCCTTGAGCTGGAACCCGATATATCGAATTTGAATGGACATGCTGATGTCCCTGATGGAGGATTTCAGCCCCCGCCCGGCAAACCTGCCGGGCGTGAGCCGAAACTGAAGGTTCCTTCTAGAGTTTTGTTACATTCGCTGCCTGAAGCCCCTTGGGGCCCTTGGTGACTTCGAATTCCACAGACTCACCTTCGGCCAGCGACTTGAACCCTTCCGCCAGGATGGCAGAGTGGTGCACAAAAACGTCATCTCCCGTCGAGCGCTGGATAAATCCGTAGCCCTTCGAGTCATTGAACCATTTCACGGTTCCCTGTTCTTTGCTCATAAATGTCCTAATGTTCCTTTGTTGCATTGAGATTAACTTGTTCTGCTCTCGCAACCACTCTCCAAAAACAAGAAACGCCACAAAATCGGAGATCCTGTGGCCTCAAGGGTTCAATGGTGTTCGGTCACAAAAACTGATCAAGCTTATTTATTATAACACTTCTGAGGCAGTCCCGCTGGAAGGTTTGGCTGGGGCCGGCCTCTGAAGGTGTCCTGACAGCATCGGCACCGTGAGCGGGCTGAAAGCAGAAGGACCGTGCTGCCGAACAGGACCATTCAGATCACTGCTGAAAACGTTATGCCCACGGCAGGTGCGGGCCATGAAGCGTTGGCGTTGTCGAGAGCGGGAAAAGCCTGACGGCTCACAAAAGGAATGCGAGTAACTATTTGAAGGCTTCGGCGTGGTGGCGGACGTCAGCGCCCTCCACCAGGAAAACAACGTCTTCCGCGATGTTGGTGGCGTGGTCGGCGATGCGCTCAAGGTTGCGGGCAACAAACATCAGGTGGATGCACCCGCGAATCCCGGACGGCTCTGCTTCCATATACTGCACCAGTTCGTCGTAAACCATGTCGCGCATCTGGTCAACCGCGTCGTCGGACTTGAGGACGTTGCGCGCCAGGTTGGCGTCCCGCTTGATGAAAGCATCCAGGCTCTCGCGCAGCATGGCCTGGACCAGCTTGGCCATCTGTGGCATGTCGATCAAGGGCTTGATGGTGGGTTCGTGCATCAGCGAGCGGGCCCGCTCCGCAATGTTGACGGCGTGGTCGCCCATGCGCTCGAGGTCGCTGTTAATCTTGATGGCGGAGGTGATAAAGCGCAGATCGGTGGCCATGGGCTGCTGCAGGGCCAGCAGGCCGGTCGCCAGGTCATCAATCTCAATTTGCATGCGATTCACGCGAACTTCGTTCTCCATCACCTGGCGGACCTGCTCCTCGTCTTTTTCCACCAGGGCCAGGACGCTGCGGTAGATGGACGACTCGACCAGGCCGCTCATCTCCAGAAGCTTTTTCCGCAACTCATCGAGTTGAATCTCAAAATGACGCAATGGGCTGCTCCCCCGCCGTTAACCAAACCGGCCGGTAATGTAATCTTCCGTCTCTTTCCGCGCAGGATTTTTGAAAATGACGTCCGTCCTGTTGAACTCGATGAGCTTTCCAAGCAGGAAAAATCCTGTGTGGTCCGCCACCCGGGCCGCCTGCTGCATGTTGTGCGTCACGATCACAATGGTGCAACTGGAAGCAAGGTCCAGCAGAAGGTCTTCAATCTTTGCGGTCGCAATGGGATCGAGCGCCGAACAGGGTTCATCCAGCAGGAGGACTTCCGGATCAACGGCCAGAGCGCGGGCAATGCAGAGCCGCTGCTGCTGACCGCCGGATAGCGAATATGCCGACTTGTGCAGCAGGTCTTTGACTTCGTCCCACAGCGCTGCGCGACGAAGACTTTTTTCCACTACTTCCTCGATCAGCCCGCGCCCCCCCATCTTGTTAATCCTCAGCCCGTATGCCACGTTCTCAAAAATGGACTTGGGGAAAGGATTGGATTTCTGGAAAACCATTCCCACGCGCCGCCTGACCCTGACGACGTCCAATTCAAAAATGTTCTGGCCGTCGAGGAGGACTTCTCCCTCAGAGTGCGTGCCGTGAATAGTCTCGTGCATGCGGTTCAGGGTGCGGAGGAAAGTTGACTTCCCGCAGCCTGACGGCCCGATCAGCGCCGTAATCTTCTGGTCGGAAATGTTCAATGAGACGTCAAACAGGACCTGGCGCGGGCCGTAATAGAAATTCAGATGGCCGACAGAAAGTTTCACCAATGAATGACTGACTGACTTTTCAGAGTCCTGGGCAATTCTCTCCGATCCCGGTACTCCGGCAATCACCTCAGATTCGGTTAGATTATTCATCGGATTACCCACGCGGCACCGGGCCCCTTCTTGACAAAAGCGACCGTGCTTTCATCGTAACAATAAGTGCCATCATCAGCAAGAACAACCCGGAAGAAGCCGGCGCAGCGATTCGGCATTGGATTACCGCACAGCGTCATCCCTTCCGTCTCTCCCAGGGCCTCAGCCGGCGCCATCCTGCATTCTCATCCAGCATCATGCGCGTCAGGATGCTGATCACCAACACAAAGAGGGTGACGAAAAAGGCCGCCGCATAGGCAAGCACATGGGCGGTTTCGAAAGGCTCTGAAATAAAACTCCAGATCACGTAAGTCAGATAGCCAATCGGTTCATTGGTAAGATGGCCCGTCCAGAGATAACTGGACCAACCGGCGGTATAGATCAGCGGGGCTGTCTCGCCCACTGAGATGGCAAGCGCCAGGAGTATCCCGGTCAAAATGCCGGGAAGCGCAGCCGGCACGCAAATGCCCATGGTGACCCTGCCGTCCCCGGCCCCCAACGCATAGGCAGCCTCGCGAAGCGCCCTCGGCACCTGGCGGAGCGCCATTTCCGTAGTGCGGCAGATGTAAGGGAGGGAGATAATGGCCAGGGCAACGCTTCCGGCCGCCACGGAGAACTTCCAGCCCAGCGCCACCACCATGGTGACATAGCCGAAGTAGCCGATCACAATCGAAGGGACGCCAACCAAAACATCAGCCAGGAAGCGCATGGTCGGCGCCAGACGGCCGCGGTCGAATTCCGCCAGATAAATGCCGGCCGCGAGGCCTGGCGGCGCGGCCAGGGCAATTCCGCCCAGAGCCAGGACAAGGGTCCCTTCGATCGCGTTGAGAAGTCCGCCTCCCGTTCCCTCCGTAACATGGGTGATAACGGAAAAGTTCAGTGCATTGGCGCCACGCATGAAGACAATTATCAGGATCCACATCATGGCGCTGCTCAGAAGCAGAAATGCAAGGCCGCATAGTCCCCAGCCCAAATAGTCAAACAAGCGCCGCTGCAGTCCACGGCCGCTGACGGGCCGGGCTCCGAAATGACGGATTTCAGCGGTGGACAGACCCATCAGGCCACCCTCGCTCTCTGGCGTCCCTCGTAATAGAGGAGAAGACGAGCAAAGCCGTTGACAACGATAGAAATCATGCAAAGGACCAGTGCCACTTCGGCAAGCGAACGTACCGCCATGCCAGTCGGGTCCTGCAGGGCGCTGTCAAGCTGCGAGACGATGAACGAAGCCATGGTGGAGATGGGAGTGTAAATGTTGTGAGGCAGATAGTTAAGCGCGTTGCCGCTGACCATCAGCACAGCCATGGTCTCGCCCAGCGCCCGGCCGGTGGCAAGAATGCTTGAGCCGATGAGGACACGCCGCGTCGCGGGTAGCAGCACGGTCCGCATGGTCTCAAAACGGCTTGCGCCCAGAGCAACCGCGGCCTCGCGCAGGGCTGCCGGCTGGCTGACCAACGCGTCGCGCAAGGTGGCCGCAATCAGCGGCACAATCATCAGAAAAAGTACAAAGCCGGCCGTCAGAAGACCGTAGCCGCTGCCCGTGATACCACCCAAAAATGGAATAAAGCCGAGACTTTTGGCCAGAGAGGGAAAGAGGTGCCTGCCGAAAAACGGGATCACTACCACATAGCCCCACAGGCCAAAAACCACGCTCGGGATGGCAGCCAGAAGCTCGACAAAAAAGGAAAGCCAGGAACGAAAGAAAGGCGGCATGCCTTCAGCCAGGAACAGGGCGGCGCCCACCCCTACCGGAACAGCAATCAGCAGCGCAATCGCCGTGCTGAGCAGCGTGCCGACGATCAGGAACAAGATGCCGTAATGGGCGCCAGGGAGTATCTGCTGGCCATGGACCGTTATCGGAGTGCCATATTGATTGCCGAGGTTCCAACTGTTGTCAGACAGAAAACCAAGACCGTTCAGGCGAATGGCCGGCCAGGCGTAAATCGTCAGGAAGGCGACAATGACGACGATTATTCCGACCCCGAGAGAAGCCAGGATGGCCGTGAATCTGCGGAAAGTCATCAATCTGCTCCGGGGCCGGGTAAACCGGTTTGCGAAGAACCGAACCGCGGCTGGGGAGCGTGGGAGCGGGCGCGTACCCGGCTTTCATCCGCTACGCTCGCAAAGAATCTGCAAGCGCGCGGGTGAAAGACTGCTGGCCCCGCCAGTGAGAAGCTCACCGAATCTCCGCGATCTGGTCCGCGCTAAGCTTCGCTACCGCATCCGGAAGCGGCACGAAATGAACTTGCTCCAAAAAATTGGCGGCGTTGCCACCGCTTGGGCTGATGGCCCATGTGAAGAATTTGCGCAGCGCCGCCGCCATATCGGCCGATGGCTGCCTGCTCGTCACGAGCGCATATTCGTAATTGATAATCGGATAAGAATCAGGCCCGGGAGCGAAAATCAGGCTGATGCGCTGGTCCTTGGGAGTCTTGGGCACCATCACCGCGGCTGCGGCGGCCGCCGTTTTCGCTTCAGGCAGGACGAACTTTCCATCACGGTTCTCTAGCAGAGCGATGCCCAGCCCCGCTTTCTCGATGGCATCCTGATAGCTTGAGCCAATGTAGGCAATTGAATAAGTGTTGCCCTGCGCGGCCGTAATCATACCCTGATTGCCCACCGCACCCAGCCCATTAGGAACGGCCGGCCAGCTGATTGTGGTGCCGTAATTAAGGGTTTTTCCCCACTCCGGCGTGCTGGACGCAAGGTACTGCGTGAAAATGAAAGTGTCGCCGCTGCCATCGCTTCGGTGCACCGGAACAATAGCGTGATGCGGCAGTTGAACCCCAGGGTTGAGCTTTCGGATCGTGGCGTCATCCCAGTTGCGGATTTTGCCCTGGTAAATTCCGGCCAGCACGGGGCCACTCAGCTTCAGGTGCTGGTCGTTGAGACCAGGCAAATTATAATTCACCATCTGCATGGAGATCGCGAGCGGGATGTTCAGCATTTCCGGGTGCTGCTTCATCTGGGCGTCGCTAATGTAGGCATCGGAGGCTCCAATCTGCGCAATGCCTTCAATCGACTGCGAAATGCCAGTGCCACTACCTGTGGATTGTGTCGTAATCCTAACGTTCGGATTGTCCTTGGTGTAAACCGGAACCCAAAGATTAAAAAGCGGATACAGCAGGCTCGAGCCGGTTTCGTTAATATTGACCCCGCTCGACCCTGAGGGCCCGGATCCTTGCTGCGAGCAGGCCGTAACGAGCCCCATCAGCACAAGGGAAACGGCCAGGGCCGCACACGCACCTCTAAGTCTCATGTTCATTTACCGTTCCTCTCATTGAGATTGATTCCCGATTGTTACAGTAATGTTAAGCTTCTGTTACAGGTTTGTTAAGATCCGGCTGGCCTGGCCGTCGCGTCCTCCGCTGTTACTCGAAATGTGTCTCAATTTTGGACAGTGGGCCAGGAACACCACCTGAAGCCGGCTGAATCAGTGCGCACAGCAAGCTCATAGGAAGGTGCGCCTTGCTTTTATGGCTCACCACGCGCCGCAGGCTCTTAGGCCCCTATGTTGCGTTTAATCCCCCACACATCAGTAGTTGAACAGCACATTGAAAAAGATCGCATTCGAACTGTCAGGAACGGCATTGGCAATGCCATTCGGGTTGCTGGCCGCCAGGCTCTGGCTAAACTTTGCCAGCTCGGCGGCCGGAAAAGTGAATTGTTTGTGGTAGTAGATCACGTTCTGACTGTCCAGGGCGAATTGCCAGTACTTCGTGTACTTATAGCTGATGCCTCCGATAACAGTCCGGAAATCCAAGGGGTTTGTAGTCACATGCGTATTGGGATTGAATTGCTCGAACATTCCGAAAAGATAGAATGGGGACTTGGCAAGCCGCGCATGGCCAAAGAAGTCATACCCCCTTTGGTTGGTGCGAACTCCACCCAGGAGCGCCGCCGTCAGTGAATTGAACGGGGCATACTGTGTCGGCCCGAGACCGAAAGCATCCGCCGGCCCACTGCCGGAGAAGAGATTGCCGGCTGAGAACGCATTCCGGCCGTAATCATATTCACCGGCGATGCCGTAATCCCCGGACTTGCTCTGATAGTGAACCAGCGCCGCAATGCGCGTTATCGGCACCTTTGTATTCGTGTCGGGTGCGGCGTCCTTATAGCCGTAGTCCACGAAGCCGGTAAAACCGAGGCCCTGATACTTGGAGATGGCGCCCATCGGATAAAAGGACAGGCGCCCCATCACCTGCTTCTTGTCTCCCGTCTCATAAGCGTGGAAACTCTGGTCGTTGAAGGCCCCGACCTCGTAATCAAGATACTGCTTTCCATTAAACATGACCGGCCCGTGGAGCTTAATACCTGGATAGGTGGAGCTCAGGCTCAGGTAATTCCATGGCGTCAAATTGACGAAACGGTAGCCGTAGAGGCCCTCTTCCCAATCCGTCAAAGGTTGCTGCTGCTGGCCGAAAGTGAGTTTGTCCTTTCCAAACGCTTCGCTGTTCGCAAAAGGCCTGTTGTAGTCAACGTACGCGTACTTCAGCCGAAGCACGAGATTGCCATTTTCAGTGGAGCCGGTGCCAGACGTGCTGCCCAGTTTTACCCCGGTTGCTGAACTGAACTGACGGTAAATATTGGGCGTCACACGGAAGGTCAATGCGTCGGTCGGCGAAAATTCGAAATTGATGTAGGTCCTGTCAACGTCAAACGAGTTAAATCCGGCGTTGCCGGGCCCGGGAGTATTCAGCAAGGTAAGAGTTTGAGGGCCGAATCCTGTTTTAGCATAGTATCGATAGAGTCCAAAAAAAGTTGTGCCGAGTTTGATTTTCCCGTTGTCGAGCGTCAGCGGTCCGGATTTATCAGCCTGTCCGGCCGGCGCGCTCACCGCGCTGGTAACGGCGGAACGGGTCGAGGATTCATTTCCTGTCATGATTGCGCCAGAACCTTTGGCTTGCGGCAGATTCACCGGGGTGTTCATCGCCAGGACCTGGTTTGTATCGTCGTGCTGAGCGTTCGGCAGGGGCGGAAGAATTGGAGCGAGGCTTGCAACCTCATTGTCGCTATTGTCGCTCGAAGGCTGTGTGGCGGGTTCCGGGGCGATACTTCGCGGCGGCTGAACCAGGGATGCGACCGCCTGCGGCTTCGCGCCAGCCGCCACCGTTGCCTGCAATTTATTCACCGCCTGCAGGAGCTGTGCAATCTGCTGCTGCTGCAAAGCGAGTTGCTTCTTCAGTTGGGAGATTTCCTTCACCGAGTCCGCCGATATCTTTTCCTTGGCGTCTGCTTTCTTGCCGGCCTTGGAATTCTGGCCCTGCTTTTTCCTCTGTGGCCCCATCCTGGCGGTGGCGTGTTTTGCGGAAACTCTGGACATGTCTCCTGGCTGGTCCGGCTTCTCTGCGGCTTGTGCTAAGACCATGCCTGACAGGCAGGCAGCGAGGAGTGCCACACTCACACGCAGCCATCGCTCGGTCACTTTTCGATCCATATGTGCTCCTTCTCCTGCGTTCAGTGCTCTCGTATTTGAGGCCAGAACGTATGTATGATCTGGATGTCGAAGGACGACGTACCCAATTGTATTGAGGCCAGATGAATGCAGTATTACGGGCATGTTACATTAGTGTTACAAAGCTGTCCGCCGATGGTGGAAACTGAATCCCTGCCTTTAATTTTCAGACGCGTGCGCGCTTCCTGGCGAGGGCAGTTCACAGCCCCTTACCTGCAGACTGCCGGCACGATTGGGCCTGGTTTCAAAAAGTGCAGGACCGGCAAGCTTTCACCGGCCCTGCCAGGAGAAGGGGCCTTTCGCCTTTTGGAATATCCTTGCGTACCCGATTAAGCTGCCGCTCCGGGAAAACCCTAAATGGCAAGACGATTCGTGTCCTCCGGCGCGATCGCAGCGGCACGAGGGCGCGAACCCCTGCGCCTGCCAACATTGTCGATTGCGCACTTAAGGACGTGAACAATCTGCGGAATGGTAAACGAATCCGTCATAAAGTCATACGCGCCGTGGTCAATCGTGTCCAGGTAGAGCCTGGTGTCCGCCAGGGAAGAAACGATGATGACGTTGACGGGTTCAACGGCTTTGGCCGCAACGTCCAGCACATCCATCCAATTGCCATCCGGCAGCACCGTGTCACTCAGCACGAGATGAGGACACGGGGTCCCGCAAAGCCGCTTTTCCGCCTCCTGGACGCTCCTCGCCCGGATCACCTTGATCGAGAGCGCCTCCAGCACCAGTTGCAGAGTGTAAAAGCGGTCGTTCCTGTGGTGCACCAATAAGGCATTGATTTGAGGCTTCATAGTCAATCCGCCCTTTTCGTTTTCAAGTGTCAGTTCTATTCTCACGCTCCCAGCATCCGGCATGACTGTTACGCCTTGATGACAAAGGCATGAATATGCGATTACAAAGGGTGGAAAAAACGCGGCGGGTTCACACTTTTTTCAGGCGTGGCGCAGCGAACAGACAAAGAAGCCCGGTAGCGGGCGCTCCAGTCCACGCCCGTTCCGAACGAAAGGCTGGCATGTTGGACGAGGCTGTCCTACCAGTTTGTAAAGGAGCCGTCGGGACGGCGGAGCATGGGGATGGGCCGTGAGCGTTCCGTAATCTCGGCCGCCAGTTGCAGCGGTTTGGTATCCAGCTCCACTCCGAGTCCCGGACGGCGGTTGGGCCACAGTTTGCCGTTTCGAAAATCATAAAATTGCGGCAGGTGGGCGTAGTTGTGGATGCCATTGCCCAGCATTTCCATCATCACCAGGCCGGGAAAAACGCCGCAACAATGGACCAGCGCTGCTTCTGACACCGGGCCTGTAAAATGCGGGATCAGGCCGACGTAATGCGAGTCGCACAGCGCGGCGATTTTCATGTATTCCGTGATGCCGCCGACGTTCGGCAGTGTCACCCGCGCATAATCGATCAGCTGGTTTTCAACGAGCCACCGGATGTCCCACTTGCTGCCGAACTGCTCGCCCACAGCGATGGGCACCTTGACGTGCGCGCGCAATTCGCGGTAAACGCCGGGATCTTCCGAGCGAACCAGATCCTCCGCAAAATAGGGCTCCAGCGGTTCGATCAAGGTGGAGAGTCGCACGGCATCCGGGAAATCAAGCCGCGTGTGATAATCAAGCGACCAGTCGCCATCGGGGCCGACGCCATCACGGATCTCAGCGCAGTCCTGGTAAGTTTTGCGGACCGCATGGTGTGAATTGAACGGCTGGCCGCTGGCCGGATCGGCGGTGGCGTAGCGGAAGGCGCGGAAACCGTCCTCCATGCAGGCCCGCGCCGTTTCCTTGAGCGTTCCGTGGCTGGGATAAGCAGTTGAATAACATTCCACATGGTCCCGCGAAAGGCCACCGAGCAACTCATAGACCGGAACGCCCAGCGCCTTGCCCTTCAGGTCCCAAAGCGCCAGATCAATGGCGCCCATGGCGTCAAGTTTTTCCCGCCCGGCCGGGTAAAAGTAGCCGCGGAACATCACCTGCCACAAATGCTCAATGCGCGAAGGGTCTTCGCCAATCAGCATGGCAGCGCATTGCTTGACGGTGTCCGGCGATCCGCCTTCGCCCACGCCTGTGATTCCCTGGTCGGTCTCTATCGTCACAATGTGGAAGCTCTGGTTGAAAGTCGGCGGCGACTGGGGATTGTGGTAGAAACGAATGCGCGTAATCTTCATGCCCGAGCCCTTTGCCGGTTGTGGTGTCGCACCGGCGGCGCTTTGCGCGCCGCGCACCGGGACTGATGCTCCTTTCCCGGTGACCGTAGCTGCTCCTGCCAACCCTGCCGCTTGAAGAAAAGTTCGACGCTTCATCAGTTCTCCTTCCCCAGCCATCTGTTCCACTGCTATCGCGCAGGCGATCCTGGCGGCGTCCTCCCAGGCGCCATCCAATCCTCGCGCGACTGGAGTATGCGAACTTATCTCTCTGAAGAGGAAATTGCAAGTGCGCGATGGCGCGTTGGATCGCCCTCTTGATCTCTGGACCAAAAATTCGGCCCGCACTACACAGTGATTGGCGAATCGGATGGGCAAACGGGAAGGAGAATGGTGAAAGTCGATCCTTTCCCCAACTGGCTCTGCACGCTGACGGTCCCGTTCATTCGCTCGATCACATGCTTCACGATGGAGAGCCCGAGGCCGGTGCCACCCATTTCGCGCGATCGAGCTTTGTCCACCCGGTAAAACCGCTCGAAGACCCTCGAGAGGTCCGTGGAAGGAATGCCGATGCCGGTGTCAGACACAACAATGCGAATGCTGCTGCCGGCTTCGCGTATGACGTCCAGAAGCACCTGGCCTCCGGGGCGGTTGAATTTGACGGCGTTGTCCAGCAGATTCACCAGAGCCTGCTCCAGGCGCCCTCTCTCCGTCAAAACTTCCGCCTCATCCTGCTTTCCACGACGGACGGTGACCCCGCGAAGCCGGGCCGCGGGCTCAATGACCCTCAATGCCGTCTCAACTGCCGCGCTCACAGAGACGGGCCGGGATTCGGCGGGAGGCCTTTCCGTTTCCAGCTCCGACAGGGCCAGAAGGTCGGAGGCGATGTTGCCCAGCCGGTTGGCATGGCCTTTGATGATCTCAACAAACTTCCGGTTGTGTTCCTGGTCCTCCAGCGCGCCCTCCAACAGCGTCTCGGCATAACCGCTGATGGCCGTGAGGGGCGTACGCAGTTCATGTGAAACATTGGCGACAAAATCTCTTCGAATGCGTTCCAGCCGCTCGAGATCTGTTATGTCGTAAAAAATGGCGATGGCGCCGCCCCGCACGGTGCCCGCAAGAGACGTCACCTGAACTTCAAACGAACGTCCCTCCGCCCCGGCAAGCCGGACTCGCTGCTTCAAGGGCTGGCGGGTATCCAGCACCTGGGTAAACATGCTCAGCAATTCGGGGTCGCGCAAAACCTCGAGCAGCGATTGTTTTTCCCGGATGGGTTCGGCGCTTCCAATCGCCCGGCGGAACGAGTCGTTGCAGAACGTGATTCTGAACTCGCTGTCCACGGCCAGCACGCCTTCCACCATGCTGGCCAGGATGCTTTCCCGCCGGGCCGACTCCAGGCTCAGGCGGTCAACCAGATCGCGCAGGCGGGCTCCTGTGCGATCGAGCGAGCGGCCCAAATCACCCAGTTCATCGTTCCCATATATCTGGGCGCTTCCCGCGGCAGGCTTTTTGTCCAGGTTCTCAGCAAAAGCTTTGAGGTTATTGACCCGCCGGGTAAACGAGCGCGAAAAGAAATAGGCAATCACCAGCGCAACCAGCAGCGCCACCAGAGATGCCAGCCAGATTTCATTATGCAGGGATTCGGTTGCCGACTGGACGTCCGTCAGAGCTACGGAAAGCTGCAAAACGTATCCCGGCTTCCCCTGGTAACTAAGGGGCACCGCCAGGAAAAAGGATTCCTGGTTAAGCGCAGGGTCGGTACGCAGGGAAATTCCAGTGGTTCCCTGAAGGGCCTTCTGCACTTCATCCTGGTCAGAGCGATTGGCCAACTCGCCCGAGGGCTCTCTTGAGTCAGCAAGCGCAATACCGTGAGGATCGATGACCGCCACGCGTGCATGCGCGCGAGCCTCTGACTCAAGAGACCATTGCTCAAGCTCTTTCGGGGGAATCGTTGCAGCTTCAGCCGCAAGCATCCCTGCTTCCGTCTTCAGCCGGCGATGGATGTTTTCAGTTTGCAGCCGGATGGTGAATCGTGTGAGATAAACGTTCATCACCAGCAGCGTTCCCGCCATCAGCAGGAAGGCGGCAACCAGCAGCTTGCGGAATATGGGACTGGTCAGGGCCATGAGTGTCAGGAAAAAGGGGCAGGATCAGCATCAACTCTCTTGCGAGTCAGCATCGCCGGAAGAGAACCGGTATCCGGACCCCCGCACGGTCTGAACGTATTGGGGCGACCCTTCATGTTTTTCAATCTTCTCACGAAGACGCCGAATGTGGACGTCCACCGTTCGCGGAGTCACGAACCGGTCCCGGCCCCAGACGTTATCCAGCAACTGCTCCCGGCTGAAGACCCGCCGGGGCTGCGAGGCCAGGAAGTGAAGCAGCTTGAACTCGAGAGTGCTGAGTTGGATGGGACGGCCGTGAACGGTCACTTCGCGAGTCCGCGAATCGAGACGCAGCTCGGAAACTTCTATGACCTCCGCCTTGTCCGCCACCGCCTCCTGGCGGCGCAGGACAGCTTTCGCACGGGCCACCAGCTCCCGCGGGCTGAAAGGCTTTACGACGTAATCATCGGCCCCAAGCTCCAGGCCAACCACACGGTCTATCTCCTCGCCCTTGGCCGTCAGGAAGATGATCGGCAACCCTTTCAGTCGCTCATCCGCCCGCACCCGCTTGCAAATCTCCATGCCGTCAAGGTCGGGCAGCATAATGTCCAGCAAAACCAGGTCCACGGTATTCTTGCGGATGTATTCCAGCCCGTCCCTGCCGCTTGAAAAACTCTCGACGTCAAAGCCCTCCTTGCGGAAGTTGTACCGGACAAGGTCAACAATGTCTTTTTCGTCTTCGATAATCGCTATTCGCTGGCGCACGGTGGGATTATAGCATCCGCCACTTTCCAAGACATCGAAACTGCAACGGCAAGTCCGGCAAACTTGGGGCCGGTCCTGCAAACCCGGCAAGTAATTCTGCCCTTCCGGCCGCGCAACCCCTCGCCGCATTTTGCGGAAAAAAACGCCACATTTCAGCCTCGCTTTTTCACAATCAGGTTAAAAGCTCCCTGCAACGCTTTGGAGCATCCCGCGGGGCCACGGCGAATTAATTAATGAAGATTTCCTGGAAAGACTGGAAATTGGAAGGCTCCTATGCCGAACAATCATTGTAGTTCCAGGCGCAAGCGGTGGGTCTTTAAGCACAAGTTGCTATGCTATTTTCAATAGCTCGTCGATGACGTTCTGGACCCCGGTGTAAGGGTCGCCCGGCCCTTCAAATTCCACCGAATACACGCCACGGAAACGCTCACGCTTCGCGATCTCGACGCATTGCGGAAAATCATATTTCGTCTCGTTGCCGCCCGCGTCAAATTGCACGCCTTTGGCGTGGCAAACCGTGGGGGCATGCGGAAAAAGCAAAGCCAGCCCGCGGGCGCGGGTCTCCGCATCCGGAAAGTTTCCAAAGTCCGGAAGCGCGCCGAAATATCTGCTGTTCACTGCCTTGAAAAGTTTGACCAGATCTTCGGCTTGTTCAGACCCGGCGCCACCGTGGTTTTCAACTAATATGTAGATGCCCTTTCGGCCCGCATGTGCAACTAGCTGCCGGTAGGAATCAATGGTGGGCGCCGGGTCCTGCAGATTCAACTTGCCCGGGTCGCAGCTCACCGAACGCGCGCGAAGATGCGCGGCAATATCAATCCAGTTCATTGCAGCCTCGATCGCGGCACTCCGCACAGAATCGTTTGGATCGGACAAGCCGCCCTGCGTCGACAAATCTCCGGCATCAACCAGTAGGTTCACCAGATAGGAGCGCGCGCGGGTTAACTGGCTGTGCAATCCATCCAGATAAGCGGGTTTCGTGGAAGCAAAGTGTGAAGAAACAAGTTCCAGGTGATGGGCTTTGTAACGGTCGGCGATCAGGCGCGGAAAATCAAGCAATGCGAATATCTCTTCGGGTCCGCGCTCATCGCTGCCGCGAGCCTGAGGGAAATGATTGCGAAAGCTCCAGGAAGAAACTCCTATCCGCTGGCTCAAAAGATACGCCGAATGAGAAACCCGGCGTGAGCGCCGGCGCCTGCGGCCGGCCTGTCCATCAAGCGCAAGGGCGCCTGCCGCCGCTGCGAAACAACTCAGGAACTCTCTTCTTTTCATGCCCCCCTGCCCCTGCGGCCAACGCGCACAATTGGCCGGCGTTTCAGCTTGCCTGCAATGCTAATTCGGATCCTGCCCGTCTGCCTTGCTACAGCGCCTGGCCGGCGGCGACATCCCTCAGGAAGGATGCATTTTCCTCGGGCAGCGATGTGTTGATGAACATGCCGGACCCAAGCTCGAATCCCGCCACCCTGGTCAGCCGCGGAATGATGCTCAAATACCAGTGGAAATACTTGACGCCGCAGGCTTCTCTGGGAGCAGTCCGGATGGTGTAGTTGAAGTCCGGGTCGTTAAGCCCGTAATAAAGTTTGGCCAGAGTTCGCCGGAGGATCCGGGCCAGGTCCGCCGCCTCCGAGTCGCTGATTTCCGAGAAGCACGACATGTGCCGGCGGGGCATAATCAGCATGGAAAAGGGAGTGAGAGCGGCAAACTGCACGAACGCCACAAAGTGCTCGGTCTCAATGACAATGCGCGCCCTTTCCCGCAGCTCGACTTCAAGCACGCGGCAGAAAATACACTCGCCGTATTCATCAAAGTGGCGCAGCGCGTTGATCATCCGGTCGCGGATCTGCGATGTGATCACAGGACAACCGATGATCTGGGAATGCGGATGCTCAAGCGAGGTCCCGGCAGCCAGGCCGTGGTTCTTGAAGATGGTGACCTGATCCACCCGCGGGTCCTGCGAGGCAAAATTAAATCGGTCCAGATAGGCATCGATCAGCGTTTCAACCTGCGAATCCTCCAGCAGCGCGGTCGCTTTGCTGTGGTCCGGCGATTCGACGATGACCTCATGGACGCCCACGCCGGTCACGGTGCGGCGAATGCCCTCGAACGTGCGCTGGCGCTCTCCATCATAGGAAAGGGCCGCAAACTTGTTGGGCGTCACACGGACTTTCCAGGAGCCGTTATCGGGAATCACCAGGGTTGCAGGCGGTGTCATATGTTCGTTGCCGGGGCAGAAAGGACAGGACTCGACATAGGGTGGCTTCACCCTTTTCCCATCATCTTTCCTGGCGAACTCATGCGGGCGCTTGGCGCGCTCTGTAGCAATGATGACCCATTCGCGGGTTAGAACGTTGTGGCGTAACTCAGGCACGGCGAGCCTCCTTTCCCAGGACCGTCTCAAGCAATGTTGCGGACCACTCGAAAGCCGTAATCGGCGTACTGGAAGTCAGGCGGAATGCTGGAGCGAGCGGAGCAGCGGCTCGCTTTAATGTGATGCCTCCACGCGCCGCCGCGTGATGCCCGCCTTTCACCCGAGGCGGGACCGGCAGGATTTCGTTCGGGCGAGCCGCTATAGTACTCCCTCGAATACCAGTCGGTGCACCACTCATGGACGTTTTCGCAAATATCATACAGCCCAAAGGCATTCGGCGTACCCTGGCCCACCGGCAGCGGGCCGGAAACCTTGCCACTCCAGCGGCGCACGTATTCGCTATGGCTTTGCGGCGGCTCGTCGCCCCAGGGATAGAGCGCTCCGAGGCGCCCGCCCTGAGCGGCTTTCTCCCATTCCGCCTCCGTCGGCAACCGGTACTTTCTGCTGCTTTGCTGGCTCAGCCAGCGGCAGTATTCCTCAGCCTCAAACCAGGCCACCGCCACCACAGGTTGGTCAGGGTGGTTTAAGTCCGGGTTCTTCCATTCGGGCGGAGCGGCGTGGCCCGTGGCTTCCATATAAGCTGCCCAATCGCTGTTCCGCACCTGGAAAACGGCCATCTCAAAGGCGTCAACCCACACACGATGGACGGGCTTTTCATCGTCCCGGCCTGTTGCGCAGCCCATCCGGAATTCGCCGGCGGGTATCAGCGCACAGCAAGGCTCAGCGATTTTGCCCATTCAAATCGTGTTCCGCGCAGGAAAGTTTAGTTCGTGTCGCGGTGTTGTCATGGGGGAAGCTGCCATCCTTTCAGCAGCGCCGGAAGCGGGCTACCGGCGGTTGAAGAATCCATTGAGGTCGCACGCCTGTCACTTGCGCCCGGCCTCGCCCTTCAAAAGGCCAAGGTCAGCAAGCAAGGCCCGCAGTTCCTGGCGGTCTTGTTCAGGCAGCGGCGCCAGCGGCGGCCGCACGCGCCCGGCATTCAGCCCGCACAAATTCATCGCTTCCTTGATGATCAGCGTCCGGTAGCCCGTTTTTTTGACGCGCAGATCGTAGATTGCCATCGTCTCCTGATCGACCACGCACGATGCAGCCTGTAGCTCACCGGCCCGAAGGTGCGCCAGAATCTTCCGGCAGGTCCCCGGCATAAAGTTGACAATGCCGCTGGTGAAGGCTTTGACTCCCAGCGCGAAATAACTGGGAGCGAGGATCTCTCCCACGCCGCACAGCAGCGCCATGCGGTCTCCCACCGCGGCCCATTGGCGGACGAACTGGTCCATGTCTCCATGCTCGTCTTTCATCCCCACGATGTTCGGAACCTCCGCCAGGCGTCGCAGCAGCGATGGACTGAAATTCGTCGAGTGCGTCTGAAACAGAATCACGCCCAGCTTCGTCGCCTGTGCAACGGAACGATAGTATTCAAACAGGCCGTCATCATTGGCGTGAGTAAAGTAGGGAGGAAGCACCAGAACTCCGTCGGCGCCGTAAGCTTCCGCGGCTTGCGCCAGGTCGCGCGCAATCGGCATGGTAAATCCCACGCCCACCAGCACCGGTTTCCGGCCCTTGACCTCTTCCACTACGGCCCGCCCGATTGCCTTGTGCTCTTCGGGCGAAAGCGCATAAATCTCGCCGTTCCCAGCCAGCGGAACCACCACCTCGCAATGTTCGGCCAGGAACGCCGCGTTCTGCCGCAGCGCGTCCATGTTAACGCTGAGGTCGTCACGGAACGGCGTCACGCCAAACCCTACAATTCCCTCGAGCGCCGATTTCAATTCATCGCTTCCAAGTGCCATTTCAAGCCTCCAGACGAAAAACCATTACTGAACATCTAGGATTGCATTTTCAGACGAAAAAAAGAAACCAGAAATATTGCTCCGCGCCTTCTGGCCTTCGGCTGAGGCAATAGTTTGACGCCGGAGGCCGCCCGGCATCTGCGATGGCGGTTCACACTTCCCAAGGAAAGAGCATTCTATTACATTCAGATAAGCTAAAGTGACGCAGAAGGGATTGGAAAAGAGGTCATGTCAAAGAAGCATCAGGCAACGGTTCAAAAGCAATTCACGAACACGGCGGAAGCATTTTCAAAATTTGCCGTGCGTGACAATCCGGAAGTAATCGCCGAAAAAGTGCGGGTCCTGAAACCGCGGCCCGAAATGCTTTATCTTGATGTCGCGTGCGGGCCGGGAGCGCTGGTTCTAGCCATGGCGCCCGGGCTCAAATATGCCTATGGAATGGACCTGACCGGCGAAATGCTGCGCATGGCCCGGCAGTTCCAGGCTGAAAAGCAGGTTGCGAATACGGCCTTTATCTGTGGAGAAGGCGAGCGGATTCCGTGTCCCGACGGCACTTTCGACCTGGTAAGCTGCCAGTATGCCTTCCACCACATGACCAAGCCGGAACTCATTCTCCAGGAGATGGTGCGCGTGGCCAAACCGGGCGGCCGCATTTTTGTGGATGACACACTGGGCCCAGAAAGCGACGAGAAGTTCGATTTGCACAACCGTATCGAGATAGTCCGCGATCCCTCCCACACGCGGTCGCTGAGGCTCACCACTTTTCTGCGCATGTTTGACCAGCTTGGCCTGGAAATTGTTACCCAGTCGTTCAAGCGCCACAAGCGCTCTTTCAACCAGTGGATGCTGCGCGCGGGCCATCCGCCCGAAGACGAGTGTTACGTGGAGGCCCGCAGGCTGATCCAAAATTCCGCGAAAGGCGATAAGGCGGGCTTTTCACCGCAGGTCCAGGGCGACGATTTCGAGATCATCCACAACGAAGGGATGTTTCTGCTGGCACGCCGCGGCGAGGCGTAACTCGATTTTCAACCTCATTCAGAGGCCCCGGATGTTTCCAGCACTTCCCGCCCTGAGAAACGGCCACTCGCCGCTCCGCTGCGCGCGATAAAAGTAGGCGGCGGTGCCCGCAAGAAATACCATCAGGGCGAAAAGCAGCGCTCCGCGCGCTGAAGTTGACAGGATGTAGAGCCACCCAAACAGTGAAATGATGCCCGGAATGGGATAGAACCACATCTTGAATGGGCGTTCCATGTCGGGCTGCTTGAAGCGCAGGACGAAGAAGCCGACGGCCTGCGGCAGATACTGCAGAAGCACGCGCGTGGCTACGAGGCTGACGATCACCTCCGGCAGCCGCAGCAGGCTGAACCCCGAGGCAATCACTCCCAGCGTCACCAGCGATACATGCGGGATATCGTACTTGGGATGCAGCCTGGCAAATATCTTGAAGAAGTTGCCATCGGCCGCGGCGGCATAAGGAATCCGCGAATAGCCGAGCAACAACGAAAATGCGGAAGCAAAGGCGATCCAAAGCATCAGCAGCGTCATCAACTGGCCGGCAAAACGTCCCTGAAGTTCCTGGATGTATTCGGAGGCGATAAAGTGACTGTGTTGAGCCTCGCGCCAGGGAATCACGCTGAGGATGGACGTGTTCATCAGGATATAGATGATCGCCACGGCCCCAATGGAAAACAGGATGGCCAGCGGAATAACGCGCCCCGGCTCGCGGATCTCTTCTGCGAGGTAGCAGACATTGTAGTAGCCAAAGTAGTCGTAGAGCGCGTAAAGCGTGGCATGGCCCAGCCCGGCCCAGAAAATCACATTCAGGTGGAAGGCGCCGGGCGGAAAATCAAAAATGCGCGAAGCGCTCAGGTGCGGCAGCCCGGAAACAATGATCCAGAAGCAACCAACCAGCACGCCGCCCAGCATGATGACCGACAGATTCCCCACCGTGCGGATTCGCCGATAGAGCACCAGGATGAGAACCAGTGGAACCATCGATGCAAAAATGCGGACTTCCCACGGCGTCATTCCCGGAACGAGGTAATGGAAATAGTTGGCAAAACCGATGCTGCCGCTCGCCACCGAAAGCGGCGCGGAAAACATGATCTGCCACACCACCAGGAAAGAGAGCCAGCGGCCCGCGCCTCTCGGCCCGAAAGCTTCCCGCAGGTAATGGTAACTTCCGCCGGCCTTGGGCAGGGCGGCGCCCAGTTCCGCCCAAACCAAGCCATCGCAGAAAGCCAGCCCGGCCCCCACCAGCCAGCCCAGCATGGCCTGCGGCCCGCCCATGGTCGCCAGAAAAAGCGGGATGGTGATGAACGGGCCGATCCCCACCATGTCCGTAATGGCCAGCGAGGTGGCGTGGAGAAATCCCAGTTCGCGCCGCAGGCCCGCCTTGTGTCCAGGTTCAGCCATCATTCATCCGGCAGCAATCACCAGCAGGCTGCCCGTGCTTTTTTTGGGTAACCCCTGTGCCCTTCAAAGAAGCCAGAGAGTTTGTTCAGGATTTTCTATTTGGGACCTGCGCGCCTGCTCCAGCCCATGGACGTTGCCAAATCCCTCGACCCTCGCGGCAGGCAGCAACTCTTCTCACGGCCGGCGGAGGCTGTGCAGGATCTGGTTCTTCACTTGCGCCGGAGGCTTGCGGCCTTTGGAGCTGGAGAGCAGGAAATAGACGGACTGGGCAGCCTCGCGGAGATGGTCCACGCAATAAGGGCAGCCCCGCTCAAGGTGTTCCTTCACCTCTGCCGTTTCCTTCGGCTTCAGCAAGCCCAGCAGGAACAGCTCATAAACATCGTCTAGATATCGGCACTCCATGTTCCCATCACAGCGCGCAGGCGGTGTCGCAAAAAATGCAGTCCGGCGCGCAACTCATGCTCAATGCGGCCCGGAGGCTGCTCAACCTGCCGGGAGATTTCTGTTTCTGTAAAACCTTTCACAATGGCCAGTTCCAGCAACTCGCTTTGAGGTTTGGGCAGGCGCCGGACCAGCTTTTCAAGAAGGTGCCGCCGTTTTTCAACATGGTCAATATCGGTGGGCCGGGGCATCCAGGAATTCAGTTTCATCAACCATTGCAGGCGGGGATGGGCCGTGTTTCGCATGCCGTTCTGGGCACGCTTCCAATCGACAGCCCTGGCGCGGGCCTCGAGCGCCAGCCACACCCGGACGCTGCCTCCGGCCCCCTGGATGCGTTTTGCATCCCGCCAGAGACGTGTAAAAACCTCTTTCAGGATATCCTGCGCGGCCTCGCGGTCAGTGGCAATTTCCGAGATCAGTCCGTAAAGATCGGAAGCGGCCAAATCGTAAAGTTGGGCCAGCGCCGCTTCATCATGCTGCGCGACCCCGTCCAGCAGTTGCCGGGTTGTAGTTTCCTGGGCCATGTTTCCAACTCGCAGAGCCGGTGGCAGAGGGGTGATCCTTCGGAGGAACTTCTATTTTGCCATGATATGGAAACGCCGGCTGCCCCGGCATTGACTATTCGCTGCCTGACCCGCGCGCCCAGGGTCAGAAGGCAGGCCACCGGGTAAAGCTGCTGCCCACAGCACGCGTTCACGACGCTTTGATTTCCCTGCCCGTTGCGTCCCACACGGCCGCCGTCTTGTTGAAGTACGAATAGTTCGCCATGTGGCACGCGATTGCCGTGTTATTGCCAAAGTCCGGGTCTTCCACCGAAGGCCGCCGTGTCCTGACCGACTGGAAGAAATTCCAAAGGTGCTCGCTGTCCTCATTGTAGCCAGGAGGAGTGTGATAGCTGGCGCCTTCAATCGGCTGGGCGGTGCCCGGCGCTGTCTTGTGCTCAGACTCCCACTCTTTCACATACTCAGCGCGCAGGTTGGGAGGATAGCTGGAGGTGTAATAGCAGGGCGCATGGTCCTTCCCGTCCTGGTGTGACACGGTGAGTCCGCGTTCATTGAGCTCAAGGGTTCCGCGTGTCCCCAGAATGCGCACCACCTCATTCTCCTCATTGTCCAGAGTCACGCGGATCATCGAGCGGAAGCTGGGGTATTCGTAAATCGTCGTCATCTGGTCTGGATAATCGCGGCCATCCTTATTCCACTGGAAAAGTCCGCCCATGGAGCAGGCACGCTCGGGAGGCGCCGTGACGCCCATCACGTAATGGATGCCGGTCAGGAGGTGGACGTAAAGGTCACCGGGGATTCCTTCGCCATAATCGCGAAACGCCCGCCATCGGGCAAAGCGAATTGGAGAAAAAGGATGCCTGGGCGCTGAGCCTTGCCAGGTTGCCCAGTCCAGGTTTTCATTGGAAAGTCCGGGCGGCGGTGGATAGACCCAGGCACCGCAAGGGTCGTTCCTGCCCATCGTATCTTCAATCAGCCGGACGTCGCCAATGGCCCCCTGGTCAATCAACTCCTTGGCTTTGGCATAGATAATCGAGCTGCGGCGCTGGCTGCCGATCTGGACGATGCGGTTGTTCTTCTTTGTCGCATCGATGATGGAAAAGCCTTCCGGCACTTCATGTGTCATGGGCTTTTCGCAATAAATATCTTTCCCGGCGTTGCAGGCGTCTACGATGATGCGCTCGTGCCAGTGGTCGGGTACGGCGGCAACGATGCAGTCGATTTCCTTATTCTCAAGCAGCTCATGATAGCGGCGCGTGGTGGGAACTGTTTTCCCCGTTTCCCCTTTGATAATGGCGTTGGCCAGAGTGTGCCGGCCATCGTAAAGATCGCAGGCGGCCACGCACTCGACGCCGGGCAGGCGGATGGAAGTCTCCAGCAGCCCGGAGCCCTGCATCCCAATGCCCACCATGCCGAAGCGCAAGGTGTCACTGGGCGGCACAGGCCGGGGTGAAGCCGATAAACTTTCGGCCTCAAGCAGGACCGACTTTCCAACCAGCGCGGCGCCGGCGGCGGTAGATGTCCGGCGCATAAAATCGCGCCGCGTGATCCCTTGGTTTTTCATGCTGGCACACTCCCCCTGCTACAGGTTCGAATCTATTGATCTGTTTGACTGGCTGCAAAACGTTCTATGTCCGGATCGTCCTGGCCTGCTCGTCCCACACGGCCACGGCCTTATTGAAATAAGAATGATTGGCCATGTGGCACGCAATCGCCGTCCAGTTGCCAAACACCTGGTTTTCGTCGGTTTCCGACCGCGTCCTGACCGCGGTGAGGAAGTTTTCCATGTGGGCCAGGTCCTCATCATAATCGTCAGGCACGCGGAAGGCCTGGGACCCTTCGACAGCGGTAAGGGAGCTGAGCGGTGGCGCCGGATGCTCCTTATTCCAGTTGGCCCAATATTCTTCGCGCAGCTTTTTGGGCCAGCCAATCACTGAGTAACCTTCCGGCCGGGGGCGCGTGTCCTCCGGAACAAAAGTCACGGAATCCTCGTTGTTAAACTCCAGCGTACCCTTGGTCCCGTATACCCGCGTGCCGCCGCCCTGAGAACTGTTATTCAGATTGCAGTGCACATGCACCGTCACGCCGGGGAAAGTGTAGAGGGTGGAAATCATGTCAGGTTCGTCCCGGCCGTCCTTGTAATGATAGAGCCCGCCAGCGGCCGCGGCCTTTTGAGGAGGGCCCTGGAGTCCCAACACCGTGTAAATTCCGGTGAGGATGTGGACGTAGAGATCGCCCGGCAGGCCTTCGCCGTAGTCTGAGTAAGCTCGCCAACGGAAAAAGCGCTTGGCATTGAAGGGTATCCTGGGCGCGTCACCGAGAAAGCGGTCCCAGTCAATCGTCTGCGGGTTGGCATCAGGTGGAATGGGATAAACCCAGGCCCCGCTGGGATCATTGCGGTCGATCCAGCCATCGACGGCGGTGATCTCGCCCAAGGCCCCGCTTTCAACAATCTCCCGAGCTTTGTGGAACACCACGTTGCTCCGCCGCTGGCTGCCCACCTGCATCCTGCGGTTGTACCTTCGCACAGCGTCGATAATCTGGAAGCCTTCTTCCACCTTGTGGGTCATCGGCTTCTCGCAATAAACGTCCTTGCCGGCCGCGCAGGCGTCTTCCACAATTTTGGAGTGCCAGTGGTCCATGGTG